>NZ_JAAQXA010000002.1:0-362487 GCF_012985775.1 Pseudomonas sp. WS 5011 | reverse complement strand
TCCGCTGATTCGACTGCTTGGCCTTGGGAAGATTTCTTCCCCATGGCTGTCTCCTGAAAAGATGAGGTGCATAGCCTCATACAAGACCATGCACCTCAAAATTTCAACAGATTAAGCGAACGGCTCGCCACCTTGGTGGGCTTTTTTATTCGCGATGGTTAGCCGGGCTCAGTTAATTGCCGTATCCCAACCAAACAACTCGGCTGCGTTGCGGCTGCTGGCGCTGGCCAGCTCGTCGGCGCTGATGCCGCGCAGCTCTGCGAGGGCCGTGCAGATATCCGGCAGGTATTCCGGGCTATTGCGCTGGTTCGGGTGCATGGCGGGAGCCATGTCGGGGGAGTCGGTTTCCAGCACGATGGCATCCAGCGGCAGTTGCGCCACCACTTTGCGCAGCCGCAGTGCCTGCGGCCAGGTAGGGGCGCCGCCCAGGCCGAGTTTGAAACCGAGCTTGAGGTATTCGCGTGCTTCTTCATAACTGCCGGCAAAGGCATGGATGATGCCGCCACGCGGTGGCTTGAGGCGTTTCAGTGTGGCGATGGTCGCTGCATGGGCACGGCGTACGTGGAGTAGGGCGGGCAGCTCGAATTCGCTGGCCAGTTTGAGCTGCGCCTCGAACAGCTGTTGCTGCCGCTCGCGATCAAGTTGTTCGAGAAAGTAGTCCAGACCGATCTCGCCCACTGCGCAGAGCTTGGGCTGCCCGGCGCAGCGTGTTAGCCAATCACGCAGCTCGCTCAAGTGCTCTGGGTGATGTTCATCCAGGTAAACCGGGTGCAAGCCGAAGGCGGCGTACAGGCTGTCTTCGGTCTGTACCAGATCCCACACACGCTGCCAGTTGGCCTGATGCACACCCAGCACCACCAGTCGCTCGACGCCCACGGCGCTGCAGCGGGCCAGCAGCTTGCCGCGATCGGCATCGAAGTCGGGGAAGTCTAGATGGGTGTGGGTGTCGATCAGGCGCATAGAGTTACGGCTGGCAGGGGTTGCCAGAGAGGTTCAGGCGGCGTGCTTCTTCGTCGCTCAGGCACTTACTGTCAGCGCCCTGGACGATTCGCGGGGATTTCCCACTGATGCTACTGGTAAAACTGTCGACAAAGCGCTGCGCCTTGTTCGCATCGTCAAAGCGGCGGGCGGCGCTCTGGTTATAGGTGTAGCTGCCGTTGCTGGCCGCGAAGCACTGCGGGTTGCCCTCGCAGGAAAGTTCGACGTACCAGTAGGGTTGGCGGATTTCCACCCCAGCCAGGCTGTAGCTGGCGAGCAGGCTTAAAGCGGTGAAGAGCATCGTGCGCATGGAGTTACTTCCTGTAGGTTGGGAAACCAGCCTAAGCCAGTGCCTTGTCCGTGGGAAGTGTGGCGCTTGATGTGCAGAGGCAAAAGCCGCGCATAGTGCATGCGCGGCTTCGCTGGGGCTTAGTGGTGTTCGCGGGTGGCGCGGAATTTTACGTCCGGCCAGCGCTCTTCCATTAGGCTCAGGTTGACCCGGGTTGGGGCCAGGTAGGTGAGGTGGCCGCCGCCATCCAGGGCCAGGTTTTCGACCGCCTTGTTGGAAAATTCCTCAAGCTTCTTCTTGTCGCTGCAGTCGATCCAGCGTGCTGACCACACGGTGATCGGCTCGTAGGCGCACTCGACCTTGTATTCCTCTTTCAAGCGGCTGGCGACCACATCGAACTGCAGCACACCGACTGCGCCGAGGATGATGTCGTTGCTGCGCTCGGGGAAGAACACCTGGGTTGCGCCTTCTTCGGCCAGTTGCTGCAGGCCCTGGCGCAGTTGCTTGGATTTCAGCGGGTCCTTCAGGCGTACGCGGCGGAACAGTTCCGGGGCGAAGTGCGGGATACCGGTGAAGCCCAGTGCTTCGCCTTCGGTGAAGGTGTCGCCGATCTGGATGGTGCCGTGGTTGTGCAGGCCGATGATGTCGCCGGCATAGGCCTCGACCAGCATTTCACGCTCGCTGGAGAAGAAGGTCAGGGCGTCGCCAATGCGTACGTCCTTGCCCAGGCGCACGTGGCGCATTTTCATGCCCTGGCTGTATTTGCCCGAGCAGATGCGCATAAAGGCAATGCGGTCGCGGTGCTTGGGATCCATGTTCGCCTGGATCTTGAACACGAAGCCGCTGAATTTCTCTTCCACCGGTTCTACGGTGCGCTCGTTGGCGACGCGCGCCAGCGGCTTGGGTGCCCAGTCGACCACCGCGTCGAGTACATGGTCGACGCCGAAGTTGCCCAGCGCGGTGCCGAAGAACACCGGGGTCAGTTGGCCGTCGAGGAATTCCTGCTGGTCGAACTCGTGGCAGGCGCCCTGCACCAGTTCCAGCTGCTCGACAAAACGCTCGTACTCGTCGCCCAGGTGGGCGCGGGCCTCATCGGAGTCAAGGTGCTGGATGATCTTGGTTTCGGTGCGCTCGTGGCCGTGGCCCGGGGTGTAGACGATGATGTAGTCGTCAGCCAGGTGGTACACGCCCTTGAAGTCGCGATAGCAACCAATCGGCCAGGTGATCGGCGCAGCCTTGATCTTCAGGACGGCTTCGATTTCGTCGAGCAGTTCGATCGGGTCGCGGATATCGCGGTCGAGCTTGTTGATAAAGCTGACAATCGGCGTGTCGCGCAGGCGGCACACATCCATCAGGGCGATGGTGCGTGGCTCAACGCCCTTACCGCCGTCGAGCACCATCAGCGCACTGTCCACCGCAGTCAGGGTGCGGTAGGTGTCTTCCGAGAAGTCTTCGTGGCCCGGGGTGTCGAGCAGGTTGACCATATGCTCGCGGTAGGGGAACTGCATTACCGAGGTGGTGATGGAGATACCGCGCTGCTTTTCCATTTCCATCCAGTCGGACGTCGCATGACGGTCGGATTTACGCGACTTCACCGTACCGGCCACGGCAATCGCCTTGCCCATCAGCAGCAGCTTCTCGGTAATGGTGGTTTTACCGGCGTCGGGGTGAGAGATGATCGCGAATGTACGGCGTTTGCCGACTTCGGTGGCCTGGATGGTCATTGTGCGGGAACCCGTCGACTGAATAGTCGGTCTGTCAAAAAAGGCGGCGATTATAACGGTAAACGTTGGTCAGCGCGGCGACCTGTAGTCAGAGGGCAAAACTACGGTTTTTTCGCGCTTTGTGCAGCATTCCTGACGTTTTGTTTTGAATATAAAACGATCAATCAATAAGGCGACAAAGGGGGTCAAAAGCACGGCATTTTTTGATTGATCTCAGCCCCCCATGGCCCTAAAGTTCGCGCCCGAACGTCCATGCTGGCAACGATCCATCCGGCTCAAGTACTGACGACGAGAGGCCCACAGGGTTCTCGGCGACATGCCTTGGGAAGTAGGCGAACCAAAGTGGGGAAACTGATCAGACGTTCTACCTGTGCGGGTTAGCCGCCAGGTCTCCCTAAATGGTGGGCAACGGACTGCGTACGCAGCGGTTGCCTGACTAAAACTGTGTTAACGGGTTCAGCCAACTGGAGTTCCGCATGCCGATCAAGGTCGAAGACTATTACGCACCCGCTACGTTTCAGCGCATGAAGGCGTTTGCCGATACTCAGGAAACCCCGTTCGTGGTCATCGATACCGCGATCATCAGCCAGGCTTACGATGACCTGCGCGCCGGTTTCGAATTCGCCAAGGTGTATTACGCAGTCAAGGCTAACCCGGCGGTCGAGATTATCGACCTGCTCAAGGAAAAGGGCTCCAGCTTCGATATCGCCTCGATTTATGAGCTGGACAAGGTCATGGGCCGTGGCGTCAGCCCGGATCGCATCAGCTACGGCAACACCATCAAGAAATCCAAGGACATCCGCTACTTCTATGAGAAGGGCGTGCGCCTGTTCGCCACCGACTCGGAAGCCGACCTGCGTAATATCGCCAAGGCTGCGCCGGGTGCGAAAGTCTATGTGCGCATCCTCACCGAAGGCTCGACCACGGCCGATTGGCCGCTGTCGCGCAAGTTCGGCTGCCAGACCGACATGGCCATGGACCTGCTGATCCTCGCCCGTGACCTCGGTCTGGTGCCTTACGGCCTGTCCTTCCATGTTGGTTCGCAGCAGCGCGACATCTCGGTGTGGGACGCGGCGATTGCCAAGGTCAAGGTGATCTTCGAGCGTCTTAAAGAAGAAGACGGCATTGAGCTCAAGCTGATCAACATGGGCGGTGGCTTCCCGGCCAACTACATCACCCGTACCAACAGTCTGGAAACCTATGCCGAGGAAATCATCCGTTTCCTCAAGGAAGACTTCGGCGATGACCTGCCGGAAATCATCCTTGAACCGGGCCGCTCGTTGATCGCCAACGCGGGCATTCTGGTCAGCGAAGTGGTGCTGGTGGCGCGCAAGTCGCGTACCGCGGTCGAGCGCTGGGTGTATGTCGATGTGGGCATGTTCAGTGGCCTGATCGAAACCATGGGCGAGGCGATCAAGTTCCCGCTCTACACCGAGAAGAAGGGCGAGATGGAAGAGGTTGTCATCGCGGGGCCGACCTGCGACAGCGCTGACATCATGTACGAGAACTACAAGTACGGCCTGCCACTCAATCTGGCGATTGGTGACCGCGTCTACTGGCTGTCCACTGGCGCCTACACCACCAGTTACAGCGCTGTGGAGTTCAACGGCTTCCCGCCGCTGAAGTCGTTCTACCTGTAATACGCAGGCTAAACGCTACGCAAAAAGGCACGGGCTCACCCTCGTGCCTTTTTTGTCCCCGCAATCTTCTGCCTCTGATCCGTCAGGTGCCCGCCGTTATTGCAGGCGTGTGGGCTTCAGTTCTGGGCGTTTCGCCGTAACAATTTTGTTACAAACGAGTTGCTGTAAATGAGATGTAAAGATTGATTGAGAGTGTTTACTAATTAGAATTGCGCCAGATTTTTAAGCCTGAGCGATTCTCATGAACAATTACGATAAAAAGCGCAGAAGTCTCCCGCAACGCCGTCTGCTGGCCAGCGCCATCGGTTTTGCCATCGCATCCTGTGCCAGCCACAGCTTGGCTGCCGACGCCGATAAAACCCCGGTTGAGCTGGGCAGCGTCACGGTCAAAGGTCAGCAGGACGACGGCTACAAGGTCGATAAGGCCTCCTCGCCAAAGCAGACTGCAGCGCTGTTGGATACGCCGCAAACCTTCAGCGTGATCCCTGAAGCGCTGTTCAAGGAGCAGGGTGCGCGCAACCTGACTGACGTGCTGAGCAACACGCCTGGTATCAGCTTCAATGCCGGCGAGAACGGCTTTGCCAGCGGCACCAATAATTTCAGCCTGCGTGGTTTCGACACCAGCGGCAGCATCTTTATCGACGGTGCGCGCGACAACGGCAGCTACACCCGCGACGTTTTCAACGTCGAGTCGGTTGAAGTGGCCAAGGGCCCGGCGGCCGATAACGGCCGGGGTGGGGCCGGTGGTTACGTCAACCTGGTGACCAAGACGCCGACCCTGGAAGAATTTATCGGTGGCGGCATCAGCTATGCCTTCGACCAGTACGATTCCGAGGCGCGCAAGCGCATGACCCTGGATACCAATCAGGTGATCAACGACAGCACCGCAGTGCGCCTCAACCTGCTGCTGGAAGACAGCGGTGTGGCCGGGCGTGAGCATGCCGAGAAGAACAGCTGGGGCATCGCACCTTCGGTAGCGTTTGGCTTGGGCACCGATACGCGCGCGATCTTCGCCTATGAGCATGTGCAGATGAATGATCGTCCTGACCTTGGGGTGGCCGGGGTAGCGCTGCGCGACAAACTCAAGGGTGCCGGCACGCCCTATGCCCCGTCCGTTTGGTCGGCGGACCGTGACACGTTCTTCGGCCTCAAGTCGGATTTCGACGACACCACCAGCGATGCATTGCTGTTTCGTATTGAGCAGGATCTAGGTGCTGTCACCACTGTGAGCAACCAGACACGCCTGGCGCGGGTGGATCGTCAGGCGCGGTTTACCCATGTGCTGGATGACGATAACAATGCCAATGCCGCGCTGGTCAATGTGCAGCGTCAGCAATACGACCGGGTCAACACGTCCCTGAGCAACATCACCAACCTGTCCACCCAGTTTTCGACCTGGGGTATTGCCCACAACCTGTCCACTGGACTGGAGTTGACTCACGAGAAGTCCGAGTCGCTGGCATTCGCTTCACAGACCCTGCCCGGCCTGGTCAATGTGTTTTACCCGGACTGGTCGCGCAGTGTGCCGGCAGCACTGGCTCCGCGTGATCGCACCAAGGTGGATGTGGATACTGCCGCTCTTTATGTTTACGACACGCTGGAGTTCAACCCGCAGTGGCAACTCACCGGTGGCCTGCGCCTGGAGCAATACGAGGCCAGCATCAGCAGCCGTAACCTGAGCAGCGGGGCCGCTACGGCGGGCGATGGTTTCAATGACACCGAGTTGAGCCTGGGCGGCAAGCTGGGCCTGGTGTACAAGCCACTGCCGAATGGCAGCCTCTACACCGCGTATGGCGTTTCCACTCAGCCGCCAGGCTCCTACCTGTCGAACTCCGATATCTCGCGAGCCGACCAGGGGCTGCCCGCGCTGATCAAGGGGGCCGACCCGGTGCGTGCGCACAACTATGAAATCGGCACCAAGTGGGATTTCTTCGACAAGCGTCTCTCGACCGCGGCGGCGTTGTTCTACACCGTGAAGAAAAATGTGGCCATCACCGGGCTTGATGTTGGCCAGACCGGCAGCGCCACGCTCAAAGGGTATGGTGAGCAGGCCGTCAAAGGGCTGGAGTTGAGCGCTTCGGGCAAACTCACCGATAACTGGAGCGTGTTTGGCGGCATTGTCTTTATGGACAGCGAACGTAAGCACAGCGCTTACCTGGATGACGTACGCCGTCGCGCGAATGCTGGGGATTACGGCACTGAACTGCGTACCAATGGCGACGAGCTGGCCTTTACGCCAAAAGTCTCCGGCAACCTGTGGACGACCTACCGCCTGCCGGTCGGGCTGACCTTCGGTCTGGGCGCGCAGCATGTCGGCTCGTCGTACCTGGGGCGTCCGGATGATGCCGAGCGTATGGTCGCCAATGGCCGCTTTGGTCGCGTGCCGAGTTACACCACCTTTGCGGCGATGGCTTCTTATGAAGTGAATGCCAATGTGGATGTGCGTCTGAACATCGATAACCTGACGGATGAGGAATATGTCGCCTCAGCCAACTGGCAAGGTCGCCGTGCTTTGTTGGGTGATCCACGCACCGTAACCTTGAGCACCGATTTCCGTTTCTAAGTCACACCAGGCTGCAAACAAGCGCCCCGAATACCGATGGTATCCGGGGCGTTTTATTTCCCCGCTGCCTTGGTTGGCTGGGGCATTGAGGTGGAGGCTGAGCGCTTTTTATTGGGCTGGATCAACAGCCTCGGTGTGTGGCGCTGTCATAGTGCGCGCTAGCTATTTAGAATCATTTGCAACTGTTTGGTGGCGGTCGCTCAGGGCGGCCGGTGAGGAGAGCGAATCATGATGTTGAGCATTGCCGATGTGCTGACGCCCGAGCAGGTGCGGGAGTGCCGTCAGGCCTTTGAGCAGGCCAGTTGGCAGGATGGCCGCCTGACCGCCGGCCATCAGGCGGTGAAGGCCAAGGCCAATCAGCAGCTGGCGCAGGATGATCCGCTGGTGGTGCAGATTGGCGACTTTATCGTGCAGCGCCTGGGCAACCATCCGCAGTTTGTCTCGGCCGCCTTGCCGCTGAAAGTGTTGCCACCGCGCTTCAACCGTTATACCGGTGGTGGCACCTATGGCAACCATATCGACAATGCGATTTTCAGTGTGCCGGGCACGCCGCATCGGGTGCGCAGTGATCTGTCGGCCACGCTGTTTTTCAGTGATCCGGATGAGTACGAGGGTGGTGAGCTGGTGGTCGAGGACAGCTACGGCAGCCACAGCGTCAAGTTGCCGGCTGGGCATCTGGTGCTGTATCCCGGCACCAGCCTGCACCGCGTCAATCCGGTAACCCGTGGCACGCGTTATGCGGCGTTCTTCTGGATTCAGAGCCTGGTGCGTGATGACACCCAGCGCGGCCTGTTGCTGGAGCTGGATCGGGCGGTGCAGGCACTGACCCTTGAAGTGCCAGAGAGCGCTGAGCTGGCGCGGTTGACCGGGGTTTATCACAACCTGCTGCGCCAGTGGGCCAATACATGACCGGCATACCGTTACCAAAACTGACGCAGATTCCGCCAAGTGTTGCTGCCGTGGCGGACTATGAACCCCTGGCCCATGAGCGCATGAGCGCCCAGGCCTGGGCCTATATCGCGGGCGGCGCGGCTGATGAACTGACCCTGGCGGAAAATCAGGCGGCGTTTCGGCGTATTCGTCTGCGTACGCGGGTGTTGGCTGATCTCAGTGGTGGCAACACTCATCTGCAGTTGTTCGGTCAGACCTTTACTCACCCGATTTTCCTCGCGCCGGTGGCGTATCAGCAGTTGGCGCATGCCGAGGGTGAGCTGGCAACGGTGCTGGCTGCGTCGGCTGTGCAGGCCGGCATGGTGCTGAGCACCCAGGCCAGTGTGTCCCTCGAAGCCGTGGCCGAGCAGGCGCATAACCCGCTGTGGTTTCAGCTGTATATCCAACCGGATCGACCCTTTACCGAAGCGTTAGTCAGGCGCGCCGAAGCGGCGGGTTATCAGGCGCTGGTGTTGACGGTGGATGCGCCGGTCAACGGCATGCGCAACCGCGAACAGCGCGCCAGTTTCTGTCTGCCCGAGGGCATTGAGGCGGTCAATCTGCGCGGTATGCAGTCATTGCGTGAGGAAGCTCCGCCTAGCGGTGGTTTGCTGCTCGGTGGTGCGTTGCTTGCGGCAGCCCCAGGCTGGGCGGATGTGCAATGGCTGCGTTCATTGACGCGTCTGCCGATCCTGCTCAAGGGCGTGATGACTGCCGAGGATGCGCAGCGTGCAGTGGCCGAAGGCGTCGACGGCATCATTGTCTCCAATCATGGCGGACGGACTTTGGACGGCCAGCCCGCCACCATCGAGGTGCTGGCGGAAATCGCTGCTGCGGTGCAGGGGCGGGTGCCGCTGCTGCTCGATGGCGGTATTCGCCGCGGTACGGATGTGTTCAAGGCGTTGGCCTTGGGCGCTGATGCTGTGCTGGTCGGGCGACCCTATGTGTATGGCCTGGCAGCCGCCGGGGCGAGCGGGGTGGCGCATGTGGTACAGCTGTTGCGCGCTGAATTGGAAGTGGCGATGGCGCTGACAGGCTGTCGTGATCTGGCCAGTATTGGGCGCGAGTGTCTGCTGGATAAAAAGCTACGGGAATGGAACTAAATACGAATTAAGGTGTAAATACCTATTGCTTGATAATGGTTATCAATTAGAATCACGCCTCGTTTTTATCTGGGGGTGGTTCTCATGGGTATGGGTAAAAAAGCCGGCAGTCTGCCGCAGCGTCGTGTTCTGGCTTCGGCCATTGGTCTGGTCATCGCCTCTTGGGCGGGCGCAGGCTTGGCCGCTGAGCAAGCGCCGCAAAAAGCCAAGACACCGGTTGAGCTGGGCAGCGTAACGGTCAAAGGTGAGCAAACCGAAGACTACAAGACCGAAAGCTCGGCGTCGGCCAAGTACGCTGTGCCGCTACTCGATACCCCTCAGACCATCACCGTGGTACCGCAGGCGCTGCTCAAAGAGCAGAAAGCCCTGAGCATGAAAGAAGTGCTGGCCAACGTTTCCGGCATCACCTTCAACGCCGGTGAGGGCGGTGGTGGCTCGGGCGACAGCATCAACATCCGTGGCTTCAGTGCCAACGCCAACATGCAGATCGACGGCCTGCGTGACAGCTCGCAGAACAACCGTACCGATACCTTCAATATCGAAGCCGTTGAAGTCATCAAGGGCCCCAACTCGGTATTTGGTGGTTCCGGCACCACTGGCGGCAGCATCAACCAGGTCAGCAAACAGCCGCTCCAGCGTGACTTCACTGAAATTGGTGCCAGCCTGGGCACCGACAACTATCACCGCCTGACCCTGGATTCCAACCAGACCCTGGATGGCGTGGGTACCGGCAGCGCAATGCGCCTCAACCTGATGGCCCATGAGAACGATGTGCCAGGCCGCGACTATGTAGATCGTCAGCGCTGGGGCATCGCACCGTCGCTGCTGTTGGGTCTGAGCGATTCGACGCGTTTGACCCTCAGCTACCTGCACCAGAACGACGACAATATGCCGGACTACGGCGTGCCCGCCTTCGATGGCAAGCGCTTGGCTGGTGTAGATCGCGATGCGTTTTTCGGCTGGAAGAACATCGACAAGGAAGAAATTCAGACCGACGCCTTTACGGTCAAATTCGAACACGACTTCAGCGATAACCTGCGCTTGCAGAACCTCAGCCGTTACAGCCAGGTTAAGCGTGACACTGTCATTTCGGCCTCCCACGTCAACCTGGCCGTTGCCCCGGCTGGGCAATACCGGCCTGCCGGCCCGCAGGGCTATGGCCGCGATGTGACCAGCGAGATGTGGATCAACCAGACCAACCTGACCGCATATTTCGACACCTTCGGCCTGGGCCACACCCTGGTTAGTGGTGTGGAGATTTCGCGTGAAGATTACGATCGCAACACTTACAGCTATGGCTTGGATTTCGCCGGCCGCAGCTTCGATCTGGGTAACCCTCCGGGTTATTACACCGGGTCGATCAACAAAGCCCGCTCCGCTGAAACCAGCACTCTGTTGGAAAACGAAGCGGTCTATGTGTTCGATGCCATTGCCCTGAATGAGCAGTGGGACCTGAGCCTAGGTCTGCGTTATGACTGGATCAAAGGTGACTCGAAGAACGTAGCGCTGCCAGCTGGCACCGTGACGCGCCTGGATTCGCGTGACAAGGAACTCAGCGGGCGTGCCGGTGTAGTGTACAAACCAGCCGAAAATGGCCGCATCTACCTGGCTTACGGCACTTCCTTCAACCCGGCCGCCGAAGCTCTGGCATCCTCCGGTGCGCTGAACGCTGCGGCTGCTGATCTGGCTCCGGAAGAGAACGAAACCTGGGAGCTGGGCACAAAGTGGGAGCTGCTCAACAGCCGCTTGCAACTCGATGCCGCAGTGTTCCGCGTGGAGAAGACCAACGCCCGCGAAACCATGGTCGATGGCTCTACCCAGCTGGCGGGTGAACAGCGTGTGCAGGGCGTCGAATTTGGTGTGACCGGTCGTATTACCGATCAGTGGAACGTCTACGCCAACTACACCTTCCTAGACAGCGAAACTCTCAAGGCTGCAGATACTGCTGCCGGTATTGCCCGTGAAGGTCAGGCGCTGGGCAACACGCCGCCACGCTCGTTCAACCTGTGGACCACCTACGAGCTGCCAGCCGGCTGGCGTGTCGGTTACGGCGCGCGTTATGCCAGCGAGCGTAACGTGACCTCCAGTGATAACGCCAAACTGGATGCCTACTGGGTGCACAACGCCATGCTCGGTTACCAGGTCAACAAGGAGCTAGACCTGCAGCTGAACATGAACAACCTGTTCGATAAGGACTATGTGCAGAGCGTGCGCCAGAACGTCGGCCTCAATACCCGTTCTTCGGCTATCGAATACGGTGATGCGCGTTCGGCAGTGCTGTCGGCCACATACCGCTTCTAACCACGCCAAGCGGCAGGCAGGCTGCGTAAGCCAGCCAGCCAGCCAGCCAGCCAGCCAGCCTGCCTGCCGATTGAGAAAACCCTGCTCGAGTATGAGCAGGGTTTTTGTGCGTTCGCTGACCCTTAACTGTTGCAGTTCGCTATGTCGGGGTGGCTGCGCTGGGTGAGCGGTGATCGCGGCCGTCGCCGCGCCGAGTGAGCTGCTCGGCTTAACGCAGGCTTGAATCGTCCGTGTCGTTCAACGAATCACGGCTTTAGGGCTGTTTGTATGAGCGTTCACGCTAGGTAAAGAGTCGGTAAAGGTCGGCAGATAGCTGGTTATTGAAACAAATTATTAAATAGAATTGCTTCTCCTTTGGCCGTTGCCGGTTTGTAGTGCGACTGCCTGTGTTCAACGCCGGTGATCGAGTTTCCCGTGTTAAAGAAAATTCTGTTCCAGCTGCATTGGCTGTTCGGTATCACAGCCGGCTTGGTGTTGGCCTTGATGGGTGTTACGGGTGCGGCCTACTCGTTTCAGGATGAGCTGATGCGTGCGCTCAACCCCGATGTGCTGAAGGTCGAGGTGCGTGACAGTGGCACGCTGTCGCCCGCCGAGCTGGTGCCTAAACTCGAAGCAGCCAGCCAGCAGCGGGTGGTCGGCCTGTGGTTGGAGGTAGAGGGTGACCGGGCTGCGCGGGTGTTTTTCGCGCCGCCGCCTGGCGAGCGTCGTGGGCCGTCGCGTTACTTCGATGGTTACAGCGGTGAATTGCTAGCTGAGCCACGCGGGCAAGGGTTCTTCGACCTGATGCTGAAGCTGCACCGCTTCCTCGCCATGGGGGAATACGGCAAGCAGATCACCGCAGCCAGCACGTTGATACTGGTGTTCTTCTGCCTTTCGGGGCTTTACCTGCGGTGGCCGCGTCAGGCGGGCAGCTGGCGCGCCTGGCTGACTCTGGATTGGGCGCGCAAGGGCCGCAGCTTCAACTGGGATCTGCACGCGGTGGCCGGTACCTGGTGCCTGGCGCTATACCTGCTGGCGGCGCTGACAGGGCTGTATTGGTCATATGACTGGTACCGCGAAGGCGCAACCGCGTTACTTAGCGCTGAGCCTGGTGGTCAGCAGCGCGGAGGCAAGCGCGGCCCGCCACCGGCCGGTGAGTTGCCGATAGTGAACTATCACGCCGTCTGGGAAGGCCTGCAGCGTGAGGCCGGCAGTCAGTTGAGCGGCTACAACCTGCGCTTGCCGCCAGTGGCTGGGCAACCCGTGACTGTGTTCTACCTGCGTGATGATGCACCGCATGAACGTGCTTTCAACCAACTGGCGCTTGACCCTTTAAGCGGCGAGGCAGGAAAGCACACGCGCTACGAGCAACAGAGCTTTGGCGATCAACTGCTGACCAGTGTGTATGCCTTGCATGTGGGCAGCTATTTCGGCCTGACCGGGCGCATTCTGATGATGCTTGCCAGCCTGGCGATGCCGTTGTTCGCCATCACCGGCTGGTTGCTCTACTTGGATCGTCGGCGTAAAAAACGCGCCATGCTCAAGGCGCGTGGTGCGTTGCAACCGAGCGCGGGGCTGGGCGAGGGTTGGTTGATTGGCTTTGCCAGTCAGAGCGGTTTTGCCGAACAGCTGGCCTGGCAGACCGCCGGCCAGCTGCAGTCCGCTGGCCTCGCCGTCAGCGTGCAGCCACTGGCCAAACTCAACGAGCAGATGCTGCGCCAGGCGCACAACGCGCTGTTTGTGCTCAGCACCTTTGGCGATGGCGAGGCGCCGGACAGTGCGCGCGGCTTCGAGCGCAGGCTGCTGGGGCAGGCGTTGCATCTGCCTAATATGCGGTATGCCATGCTCGCCCTGGGAGATCGCCAGTATCAGCACTTCTGTGGCTTTGCCCAGCGGGTCCACGGCTGGCTGGCTCAGCAGGGCGCGCGCAGTTTGTTCGAGCCGGTGCAGGTCGACGCTGCCGATGCGACAGCCTTGGCCCGCTGGCAACGTCAACTCGGTGAGCTGACAGGCGCCCAGCCGCTGCCTCAAGCGGAAACGCCGCTCTGCCTGTGGACACTCACGCGTCGCGAGCTGCTAAATCCGGGCAGTCAGGGCGCGCCGACATACCTGCTGGCACTGCGTGCTGAACAGCCGGTCGACTGGAGTGCCGGCGATATTCTCGAGGTACCGCCGCGCCATAGCGATGCCACCGTACAGGCCTGGTTGCAGGCCCATGCGCTGGACGGCAGCCATACGGTCAGCCTCGATGGCCTGACGCAGTCGCTGCAGCAGGCGCTGCGCGGTAAGCAGCTACCCGAGCAGTTCACCCACCTGGTCGGCTTGCACGCCCAGGCCATGCTGGATGCGCTGGTGCCGCTCGCTGCGCGCGAATACTCGATCGCCTCCTTACCCCGCGACGGCGAGCTGGAGCTGATCGTCCGCCAGGAGCGGCATCGCGATGGCTCGCTCGGGCTTGGCTCCGGTTGGTTGACGGAAGGCGCGGCGCTGCAGGGCCAGTTGCTGGCGCGGGTACGGCGCAACAGCGCCTTCCATGCCCCCGAAGATGATCGACCGCTGCTCCTGATCGGCAACGGCACTGGCCTGGCCGGGCTGCGCAGCCTGCTCAAGGCGCGGATCATCGCCGGGCATCGGCAAAACTGGCTGCTGTTCGGCGAGCGTAATGCGGCGCATGACTTCTACTGCCAGGCTGAGTTGCAGGGCTGGCTGTCAACCGGTGAGTTGGCGCGCTTGGACCTGGCCTTTTCCCGCGATCAGGCCGCCAAGGTCTACGTGCAGGATCACCTGCGCGAGTCCGCCGAGCAGCTGCGTGAGTGGCTGGCCGAGGGCGCTGCAATCTACGTCTGCGGCAGCCTCGAGGGTATGGCGGCTGGGGTGGATGCGGTGTTGCATGAGTTGCTCGGCGAATCCGCTGTCGCGGCCTTGCGCGAAGAGGGGCGCTATCGCCGCGACGTGTATTAACGCAGCCAGGCTTCCCGCAGCGGTAATGCACCACTAAGCTTGTCGGCATGAAAAAAATCCTGCTGAACTGCGACATGGGTGAAAGCTTCGGCGTGTGGCGCATGGGCGATGACGTGCATGCGATGCCGCTGGTTGATCAGGCCAACCTGGCGTGTGGCTTTCATGCGTCCGACCCGCTGACCATGCAACGCACCGTCGCCCTGGCGGTGCAGCATGGGGTGAGCATTGGTGCGCACCCGGCTTATCCGGATTTGCTCGGCTTCGGCAGGCGGCATCTGGCCTGCTCGCCGGAAGAGGTCACCGCGCTGGTGCTGTATCAGCTCGGCGCGCTGGATGCCTTCTGTCGCGCGGCCGGCACTCAGTTGGCCTACGTCAAACCGCATGGCGCGCTGTACAACGACCTGGTGCGTGACGATGCGCTGTTCAACGCGGTGCTGGAGGCCTGCGCCAGTTACCGCAGGGGCTTGCCGTTGATGGTGCTGGCGCTGGCTGACAACAGCCGTGAGTTGCGCCTGGCCGATGCCGCCGATGTGCCGCTGATGTTCGAGGCCTTTGCCGACCGCGCCTACCTGGCCGATGGGCAATTGGCGCCTCGGCGTTTGAGCGGCGCGGTGCACCATGATCCGCAGCGGATTTTCCAGCAGGCCCTGGCGATTGCTCAGGGTGATCCGTTTGCCGATATTGATGGCAAGCCGCTGCAGCTGCGCGCCGACAGCCTTTGCGTGCATGGCGATAACGCCGATTCGCTGGCCGTGCTGCGGCGTTTGCGGGCCAGCCTGGACGCCCTATGATCCGCCTCGAACCGGCCGGTGCCGAAGCGCTGCTGCTGGTGCTGGCCGAACAGCCGGATGCGCAGTTGTCGCAGCGGATCGCGTTGCTGGCCGAGCGTATCCGTGGCGAGTTGGGTGAGGTGCTGACGGATCTGGTGCCAGGCTGGACCAGCCTGCTGCTGCACTATGACCTACTGCGCACCGATCACCTGGAGCTGGCCGAGCGACTCAAACCGCTGCTGGAGCGCTGGCTGGCCGAGCCCTCTGTCGCCCAGGTCGGGCGGCTGCATGAAATCCCTATTTGCTACAACGGTGAAGACCTCGCCGAGGTCGCGCGTCTGTGTCAACTGAACAGTGCTCAGGTGATCGAACTGCATGCCGCAACCGAGTACCGCGTTGGCGCGATTGGTTTTGCTCCGGGCTTTGCCTACCTCGGTGAGCTGGATGCGCGCCTGGCCTTGCCGCGCCGCGCCACCCCGCGCATTGCCGTACCGGCCGGTAGCCTGGCGATTGCCGAGCGGCAAACGGCGATCTATCCACACAGCTCGCCCGGCGGCTGGCACCTGATTGGCCGTTGCCCCTGGTCGTTGTTCGACGCCGCGCGCACGCCGCCCTGTCCGCTGGCGCTGGGTGATCGGGTGCGTTTTCGCAGCATTGATGAGCGCGACTTTATCCGCGAAGGCGGTCAGCTATGAGTGGCCTGCGGGTGCTCAAGCCAGGGCCGCAAAGCCTGTTGCAGGATGCTGGGCGGCGCGGTTGGCAGCACCTGGGCGTATCGCCCGCCGGGCCGCTGGATTGGCACGGTGCGGCCTGGGCCAATCATCTGCTGAACAATCCTTGGGGCACGCCGCTACTGGAAATCGCCCTGGGCGGCGTCGAGTTGCAGGCCGAGGTCGACACCTGGGTGGCGGTGTGCGGCGCTCAGGTGCCGCTGAGTGTGGATGATCAGCCGCAGCCCTTGTGGACGCGTTTTCCTCTGCGCAAAGGCCAACTGCTGCGTTTGGGCTTTGCCCGCAGTGCTCAGCGCGCCTACCTGGCGGTCGCGGGCGGCTTTATCGCCGCACCGGTGTTGGGCAGCGTCAGCGTGCAGCTGCGCGAAGGGTTGGGGCAGGCGGTGCAGGCAGGGGATCTGCTGGCTTGTCGGCCTGGGCACTTCACCCGCGCCGCCAGCGTGCCCTGGCCCTACCTGCCGGATTACCGCTGCAAACCTTTACTGCGGGTAATTACCGGCGGCGATGCGGCGAGTTTCGAGGAAGACCAGTTGCAGGGCTTTTTCGCCCAGACCTGGCAGCTCAGCCCGCACTCCGATCGCATGGGCGCACGGCTGCTCGGCGAGGCCGTGCAACCGCCTGTGCGGCAGTGGTCATTGGGCGTTGCTCGTGGGGCGATTCAGGTACCGCCGGATGGCCAGCCAATTATCTTGCAGGCCGACCACCAGACCATGGGCGGTTACCCGCTGTTGGGCTGGTTGCACCCGCTCGATCAAGGCCGTCTGGCGCAGTGCCCGGCGTACCATCCGCTGCGCTTCACCCCGGTCAGCATTGGCGACGCGCAGACGGAGCTGCGCGAGTTCTACCGGTTCTTTCGTCGGATATAGACACTTTTGTAGGGTGGGTTAGCAGCGCCTGTCCGCGATGTTGAAGCCTATGCGGGGCTGGAGCGCTGCGTAACCCACCAAGCGGTAGTCGGCCTTGACCGAGCGGGTGAACCTGCCGTTAAAGGGTCTTGGCCATACGGCTGGCGAGCAACGCCCAGGCAAATAGTAGCAGGCAGATAATCAGCATCGGCCAGCCGCGCCAGTACAGGTAAGGCGTCAGCCCTTGCATCGGTTGTACCTGGCCATAGAGCACACCTTGTTCGAACTGCGGCAGCTGCTCGGTGATCTGGCCCTGCGGGTCGATCAGCGCGCTCACCCCGTTATTGGTGGCGCGGATCATCCAGCGGCCGGCCTCCAGCGCGCGCATCTGCGCCATCTGCAAATGTTGCAGTGGGCCGGCGGAGCGGCCAAACCAGGTGTCGTTGCTGATGGTCAGCAGCAGGTCGCTCTGGGCCGACAGGCCGGCGGCGAACTCCGGATAAACCACTTCGTAGCAGATAAACGCCGCGATTGAATGGCCCTTGGCTTGCAGCAGGCTTTGCTCGGCTGGGCCGCGGGCAAAGTCCGACATCGGCAGGTCAAAGAAGGCGATCAGGCCGCGCAGCAGGTCCTGCAACGGCACGTACTCACCGAAGGGCACCAGCTTCTGCTTGAGGTAGTCACCGCTGCCCTGGCCAACCACGCTGATGCCGTTGTAGTAACGCTGCTCACCGCGTTCGTTACTTTGGCGAATCGGCACGCCGGTAATTAGTGCGGCATTGCGCTCATTGGCGAAACGGTTGATTAAACCGAGGTAACCCTGAGCGCGATCCTTCAGTACTGGCACGGCTGTTTCCGGCCAGATGATCAAGTCAGTCGGTTTGGCGCTGAAGGTCATGTCGCGGTACAGCGCCAGCTGGGCGTTGAGCTGCTCGGGGTCCCACTTCATGTTCTGTTCGATATTGCCCTGCATGGCCGACACGCTCAGCGGCTCGCCCGAGGCGTGGGTCCAGGCGTGGCCCTTGAGGGCGATAGCCGTGATCCAGGGGGCGCACAGCAGGACAATACCGATGGCGAGAAACGCTTTACGCGCGCGCAACAGTGCCAGGTTCACCAGCAGCGCGGCGCTCAGCGCCAGGCAGAAAGACAACAGCCATACACCGCCCACCGGGGCGAGGCCGGCCAGCGCGCCATCCAACTGGCTGTAACCGGCATACAGCCAGGGAAAACCGGTGAGGAACCAGCTGCGGAAGGCCTCCTGTGCCAGCCATAGCGCGGCGAAGGCCAGGGCATCAGCGAGTGGCGCTTCAACCCGGCGCAGCCAGCGCGTCCAGACCCAAGCGCTGAGGGCGAACAGCAAGCCCAGCCCGCCGACAAACAGCAGGGTCAGAAATACCGCCAGGGGCGGCGAGGCCGCACCGTAATCGTGGATGCTCACATACACCCAGCTGGTGCCGGCGGCGAACAGGCCAAAGCCATAACTCCAACCGCGCAGCGTCGCTTGGCGTGGCGTCAGGTCGCGCAGGCCGAGGTAGAACAGGGCAATCGAGAGGATGGCCAGCGGCCACAGATCAAAGGGCGCCAGCGCCAATGGCGTGATGGCGCCTGCGAGTAGGGCGATCAGGTTACCGGGCCAGTCAGGTCGAGTTATCCAGTGCATTGCATGCAGGTCCTTGGATTGAGGTGGCGCAAAGGGTAAAGGGCAATAGGCGGCGAGGGAAGGTGGGGCGGTGCTGGGCCGGCTATGCGCAACGGCCACCGATTAGGGTGGCCGTTTAGAGTGGTCAGTTATTGATCGGCGTCAGGCGTAGCAGGTGAATGCGGCGGCTGTCGGCGTTGAGAACGCGGAAGCGGAACTCGCCAATTTCGGTCACTTCATTACGCTTGGGCAGGTGGCCAAAGGCGCTCATTACCAGGCCGCCGACGGTGTCGAACTCGTCATCGGAGAACTCGGTATCGAAGGTTTCATTGAAACTGTCGATCGGTGTCAGTGCCTTGACCAGGAAGTCACCCGACGGCAACGGCTTAACGTAGCTGTCTTCCTCGACGTCGTGCTCGTCCTCGATGTCGCCGACGATCTGCTCGAGCACGTCCTCGATGGTCACCAGGCCGGCGACGCCGCCGTATTCATCAATGACCACGGCCATGTGGTTGTGGTTGGCACGGAACTCACGCAGCAGCACATTCAGGCGCTTGGACTCGGGCACGAAGGTGGCCGGGCGCAGCAGGTCCTTGATGTTGAAGTTGGGCTGTTCGCCCGAGAGGATCAGCGGCAGCAGATCCTTGGCCAGGAGGATACCGACCACATCGTCGAGGCTTTCACCCACCACCGGGTAGCGCGAGTGCGCCGCTTCAATGATCGAGGGCAGGAACTCTTTGGGCGTCTGGTTGGCCTTGATGCTCATCATCTGTGAGCGCGGCACCATAATGTCGCGAACTTGCAGATCGGCGACCTGGATGGCGCCTTCGACAATGGCCAGTGCTTCACTGTCGAGTAGTTTGTTCTGATGCGCTTCGCGCAGGACTTCCAGCAGTTCCTTGCGGTTTTTCGGCTCATGAGCAAACGCCTGGGTCAGTCGGTTAAACCAGGATGTCTGCTCGTTGCTCGATCGGTCTTCGCTCATGGTGGTTACTCAGGAACCTTCTGTGTTGTGTGTGGGTTCATCTTCATCGGCGTACGGGTCAGGGTGACCCAGTTCAGCCAGCAATTCTCGTTCCAGTGCTTCCATCTCTTCGGCTTCCTCATCCTCGATGTGGTCATAGCCGAGCAGATGCAAGCAACCGTGGATCACCAAGTGCGCCCAATGGGCTTCTGGGCTTTTGCCTTGTTCAGCGGCTTCGCGCTCGACCACCGGCGCGCAAATAACCAGGTCACCGAGCAGCGGGATATCCAGAAATTCGTCCGGTACATCGGCCGGGAAGGACAGTACGTTGGTCGCGTAATCCTTCTGCCGCCAGGTGTGATTCAGTTCACGGCCTTCGGCTTCATCGACCAGGCGAATGGTCAACTCGGAATCGGCGCTGCGCTGGCGCAGGGCAATCGCGCACCAGGCGCGAAACTGCTCCTCGGTCGGTAGATTGCCGGCGTCGCTGGCAATTTGCAGGTCAAGCTCAATCATGCCGCTGCACCTTGGCGTCGAAAGGGGCCTGGCTGGCGTCGAACCGCTCGTAGGCTTCGACGATGCGCTGCACCAGCGGGTGGCGCACCACATCTTTAGGGTTGAAGTGGGTAAAGCTGATACCCGGCACGTCACGCAATACTTCAATCACGTGGGTCAGGCCGCTTTTGGTGCCGCGCGGCAGGTCGACCTGAGTGATATCGCCGGTAATCACCGCAGTGGAGCCGAAGCCGATGCGGGTGAGGAACATCTTCATCTGTTCCAGCGTGGTGTTCTGGCTTTCGTCGAGGATGATAAAGCTGTTGTTCAGGGTGCGGCCGCGCATATAGGCCAGCGGCGCGACTTCGATCACCTGTTTCTCGATCAGCTTGGCCACCTGTTCGAAGCCGAGCATCTCGTAAAGCGCGTCGTACAGCGGGCGCAGGTAGGGGTCGATCTTCTGCGACAGGTCGCCGGGGAGGAAACCGAGCTTCTCGCCAGCTTCTACCGCCGGGCGTACCAGCAGGATACGGCGAATCTGCTCGCGCTCCAGAGCGTCCACGGCGCAGGCCACGGCCAGGTAGGTTTTACCCGTGCCGGCTGGGCCGATGCCGAAGTTGATGTCGTGGTCGAGGATGGCTTTGACGTAGCGCTGCTGATTGGCCCCGCGCGGGCGAATCATGCCCTTGCGGGTGCGCAGGGCGACGCTGGCTTCGACGGTCGGGTTGCTCATTTCCTCGATGCCGGACTCCTGCAGAAACAGGTGCACCAGCTCGGGCGACAGTTCGGTGTTTTCGGCTTCGCGGTACAGGCGGCGCAGCAGCTGTTCGGCTGCGCGGGTCTGGCCAGCGGTGCCGACCAGTTCGAACTGGTTGCCGCGGTTGCGCAACTCGATGCCCAGGCGCTGTTCGATCAGGCGCAAGTGCTCATCAAATTGGCCACACAGGTTAGCGAAGCGGCGAGCCTCAAAGGGTTCAAGGATAAAGCGGAGTGGTTCTATGGGTGCGTTCAAGGTCGTGTGATGGCCGCCAGTCGGCTGGGGTAGTGAAACGAAGAATAGCGCTAGCGGCCGCGAGGGGGAAGCTCGGGCCGCTGCGGCTTTAGTTGCAGACGGTTTCGCTGAGCAAAGTGCCGCGCAGCGAGTTGGGCATGGCTTCGTCGATATACACGTCGACAAACTGGCCGATCAGGCGCGGGTTGTCGCTGCGGAAGTTGACCACCCGATTGCTCTCGGTGCGGCCCTGGAGCATGCCAGGGTCCTTCTTCGAGTAATCGTTGACCAGGATTCGCTGCACAGTGCCGGCCATGCGTCGGCTGTTCTCAAAACCCTGCTGGGTGATGCGGTGTTGCAGCAGTGCCAGGCGCTGTTTTTTCAGCTCCAGCGGGGTGTCATCGGGCAGGTCCGCCGCCGGGGTGCCAGGGCGCGCGCTGTAGACGAAGGAGTAGCAGAAGTCGAAACCGACATCCTCGACCAGCTTCATGGTCTGCTCGAAGTCCTTCTCGGTTTCACCGGGGAAACCGACGATAAAGTCCGAGCTGATCAGAATGTCCGGCACGGCGGCGCGCAGCTTGCGGATGCGCGACTTGTACTCGAGTGCGGTGTGGTTGCGCTTCATCGCCGCGAGAATGCGGTCGGACCCCGATTGCACCGGCAGGTGCAGGTATTTCACCAACTCGGGGATCTCGGCGTGGGCCTGGATCAGCGCGTCGGAGAATTCCAGCGGATGGCTGGTGGTGTAGCGAATGCGGTCGATACCGTCGATGGCCGCTACGGCGTAGAGCAGCTCGGCGAAGTCAGCAATTTGCCCATTCTGGGTTGCGCCACGGTAGCCGTTGACGTTCTGCCCGAGCAGGGTAATCTCACGCACGCCGTGTTCGGCCAGGTGGATGATTTCACCGAGCACGTCGGCCATGGGGCGGCTGACTTCTTCGCCACGGGTGTAGGGCACCACGCAGAAGGTGCAGTACTTGCTGCAGCCTTCCATCACCGACACGTAGGCGCTGGGGCCGTCGACACGTGGTTCGGGCAAGCGGTCGAATTTTTCGATCTCGGGGAAGCTGATGTCGACCTGGGCGATCTTGGTGGTGCGTGCGGCGTCGATCATTTCCGGCAGGCGGTGCAGGGTCTGCGGGCCGAAAACCACGTCGACGTAGGGCGCGCGATCACGAATCGCCGCGCCTTCCTGGCTGGCTACACAGCCGCCGACGCCAATCACCAGGTCGGGGTTGGCAATTTTCAGTTTTTGCCAGCGGCCGAGTTGCGAGAACACCTTGTCCTGGGCTTTTTCACGGATCGAGCAGGTGTTGAGCAGGATGATGTCAGCGTCTGCGGCCTTCTCGGTGACTTCCAGGGCTTGATGTTCGCCCAACAGGTCAATCATGCGCGAGCTGTCGTACTCGTTCATCTGGCAACCGTGGGTTTCGATATAAAGCTTCTTGGTCATGCGCGCTCAAAAAGGGTGATTCGAAGAACCGCGCATTATAGGGAGCTAGTGCCAGGGTTCCTAGCGTTGGCTGCTCGGCGGCTATGCTATGATCCGCGCCCTTTCAATTAACCCATCGGTACGAACTGCATAGCCATGAGCAAGCGCGAACCCATCTACAAGGTGATTTTCCTCAACCAGGGTCAGGTGTACGAGATGTACGCCAAGCAGATCTTTCAAAGCGATCTGTGGGGCTTTCTGGAAGTGGAGGAGTTCGTCTTCGGCGAACGCACCCAGGTGGTCGTCGACCCCAGCGAGGAAAAGCTCAAGGCTCAGTTCGATGGCGTGGTGCGCAGCTTTATCCCCATGCACGCGATCATCCGCATCGACGAAGTCGAGCGCCTGGGCACGCCGAAGATCAGCGAAGCCAAGGGCGGCGGTAATGTGATGCCGTTCCCCATGCCGATGCCTGACAAGTGAAGCTACTGCGCTCGACCATGCGGCGTTAAAAACTGGCTCGGCATGCTCATTTACACCAGTAAGCTCCGCTGCCTCGCCAGTTTTTGCCTTGCCTGCTCTTCGCTCGCTACACTTCACGCCAAAACGGTTTGACTACGGCAGCGGGGCGAACGGCGAGGTAAGGGTGTCGGCGTTCTGCAATTCCAGCAGGTAGTTGCGGAAGATTTGCCCGAGCACCTGGCTAGCGATCTCCAGCTCATCACGGGGCATCTGCGCGGCAATTAGGTCGGCGCTGTCCATGGCTTCGTCCGAGCCATTCACCGCCGCCATTTTCAGCACGATATAGGCCTGCACCGCGTTTGCCTGCACGCCTTCACCGCGGAAGAACATCATGCCCAGGCGGTACTGCGATTGCGCATGGCCTTGCAGCGAGGCCTGCTCGAACCATTTCAGCGCCTGGCTGAGATCACGTTCGACACGCTTGCCGTCGTAATAGAACTCGCCCAGTTCAAACTCCGCCTGCAGGTCGCCATTGCGGGCAGCTTGCTCGCAGGCTTCGACAGCGGCGGGCAGTTCTTCAGGCGCGGTGTTGAGTGAGCAGCTGCCAAGCGCGGGGATCAGCAAAGAATTGCCGCTTGCCGAGGCAAGCAGTGGCAGCAGGAGCAACAGGCAGCCCAGAGACAGGGTGCGGCCGGTGCGTTTCATGAAAATCCGTTTACCTCGGGATGCACAACAGGCGATGTGCCTGGCCGCCGTAACGCGGCAGCCATCACATTATGAAATAAGCAGCGGCGTTCTTACAAAGTCTTTACCGGGTTTTCTTCCGTGCGGCCATTTTTTGCGCTGCCAGGCAGGCTCAACAGTAGCCAGGCCAGCAGTGGGTAGGCCGGCGTCAGCAGGGCATGAAACAAGTCGACTCGGCGTAAAGAACCGATAAAGCCCTCGGTGCCGACGGCCAAGCCGGCCAGCAGAAACAGCCCGACTATCGCAATCGCCGAAGCCAGGGGTGCGCGTCTGGGCCACTGCACAGCACCGGCGTAGAGAATCAGCAGCAAGGTTGCCAGGTTGAGCAGCAGGCGATAATCCTCCAGCTGGTTCATCTGCCGGAACAGCTCGAAGAAGGCGCACAGCCCGAGCAGGATGCGTCCCCAGTTGGCGCGACTCCATTCCCAGCCTCGGCCCAAAGCCAGTGCGGCTGCGCCGACCAGCGGCAGGCCGAGAAAACTGCTGGCTTGGCTCAGCCACAAATGTGCAGCTTGTGCGTCGGGGTCGATGCCGAAGCGAACCACACCAACGGTCGCCGCAGCGGCCGGCAGGAGAAACCCTAGCAGGGCGCAAAACAGCGCGGGCTGATCGGCTTCACCATAGTGCCTGCGGGCTTTGCCGATGGCGATTGCGCAGGCCAGGCAGGCCAAAGCCAGCACGCCATCGGAGAGTGCCGTGCTGTACTGCATCAGGCGTTCTTCAGCTCGGCAAAGGCCCGTTCAGCGGCATCCAGGGTGATCTTCAACTCGGCATCGCCATGGGCGATGGAGGTGAAACCAGCCTCGAAGGCGCTCGGCGCCAGGTACACGCCACCTGCCAGCATCAGGTGGAAGAAGCGCTTGAAGCGCTCGGCATCGCTGGCCATTACATCGTCAAAGGTGACGATGTCGTCAGCGCCGCTGAAATACAGGCCGAACATGCCGCCCGCTTGGGTGGTGACAAACGGGATGCCGGCCGCATCGGCGCGGTCCTGCAGGCCCTGGAGCATGCGGCTGGTGTAGTCAGTCAGCTCGGCGTGGAAGCCCGGGCGTTTGATCAGGCGCAAAGTAGTCAGGCCGGCGGCCATGGCCAGCGGGTTACCCGACAGCGTACCGGCCTGGTACACCGGGCCGAGCGGGGCGATGCAGTGCATGATTTCGCGCTTGCCGCCGAAACAGCCGACCGGCATACCGCCGCCGATGATCTTGCCGAAGGTGGTCAGGTCCGGGGTGACGCCGTAATACGCCTGGGCACCACCGAGGGCCACGCGGAAACCGGTCATCACTTCGTCGAAGATCAGCACCACGCCATGCTTGTCGCACTGCTCGCGCAGACCCTGCAGGTAGCCCGGTGCAGGCGGCACGCAGTTCATGTTGCCGGCTACCGGCTCGACGATGATGCAGGCGACGCTCGAACCGACTTCGCTGAGCATCTGCTCGACCGCTGCCAGGTCGTTGAAGGGCAGTGTCAGGGTGTGTTTGGCGAAGTCCGCCGGCACGCCGGCCGAGCTTGGCACGCCCTGGGTTAGCAGGCCGGAGCCGGCTTTCACCAGCAGGCTGTCGGAGTGGCCGTGGTAGCAGCCTTCGAATTTGATGATGTTGTCGCGGCCGGTGTAACCACGGGCCAGGCGAATGGCGCTCATGGTCGCCTCGGTGCCGGAGCTGACCATGCGCACCATTTCCATCGACGGCACCAGGCTGCACACCAGGTCCGCCATCTCGGTTTCCATGGCAGTTGGTGCGCCGTAGGACAGGCCGTGTTGCAACTGGTTGCGCACTGCGTCGAGGACTTCCGGGTGGCTGTGGCCGAGGATCATCGGGCCCCAGGAGCCGACGTAGTCGACGTAGCGCTTATCGTCTTCATCGGTGACGTAGGCGCCTTCAGCATGCTTGAAGAACAGCGGCGTGCCACCGACGCTTTTGAAGGCGCGCACCGGCGAGTTGACGCCGCCAGGGATGTGCTTTTGCGCGTTGGCGAAGAGGGTTTCGGAACGGGACATGGCAGGGCCTCTCAAGCGGGGAGTTGGGGCGAGCCGGGCTGCCCCTGACAAGGATTAAATATGGCCTGCCATCCCTGGCGGCCACCCTTCGGGTCGTCGCTGTGCGACGTTAATAATGGCTCCAGGCCTTTATTTCTCGGTAAACAGGGCGCTAAAAGCGCGGGCGCGACGCTCGACTTCAGCAGCCGAGTCGGCCCCGAACAGGCCATGCACCACGGCCACCATGCTGGCGCCGTGGGCAATCAGCTCAGGGGCGTTGTCCAGGGTCACGCCGCCGATGGCGACAATCGGCAGGTTGATCTTGGCTTTCGCCGCTGTCAGCAGCTCAGCATCAGCCGCCGGTGCGCCAGGCTTGGTGGTGGAATTGAAGAAGCGGCCGAAGGCGACGTAGCTGGCGCCTTCTTTGGCGGCGGCTTCGGCCAGTTCCAGCTGGGCGTGGCAGGTGCCGCCGATAATTGCTTTGCGCCCGAGCAGGGCGCGGGCGACGGACAGCGAGCCATCGCCTTGCCCCAGGTGTAAGCCCACGCCGAGGCGCGCCGCCAGTTCGGCGTCGTCATTGATGATCAGTGCAGCGCCATAGCGGTTGCACAGCTCGCGCAGGGCTTCGGCTTCGCGTAGGCGCCGCGCTTCGTCGCTGGATTTGTCGCGGTACTGCAGCAGCCTCGCGCCACCCTTGAGTGCCGCCTCGACGTAGGGCAGCAGCTTGCCCTTGAGTAATTCGCTATCGGTGATGGCATACAGGCCACGCAGTTTCATGGGGTGCGCTCCATACAGCAGCCGTTCATCAAGAAAGATCGAGTGGCAGGCGGCGCGGAATAAACTGGCCGTGGCCAGGCTGTTCGGCATCGCGCAGGGTGCGCCAGGTGTAGTCGAGGGCAAATTGCACGGCGCTGACCAACTCCTGACCCAGTGCCAGGCGACCGGCCAGGGTGCTGGCCAGTGTGCAGCCGGACCCATGGTAGCTGCCGGGTAGGCGCTGGCAGGTAAAGGTGTGGCGGCTGCCATCACGGCTGTACAGGCGGTTGTGCACTTCATGCTCATCGCCATGACCGCCGGTGATCAGCAGGTGCTGGATGAAGGGCAGCAGCTTCTCGGCGCACTCATCGGCCGTACCCTCGGGCAACTCGGCGAGGATGCGCGCTTCCGGTAGGTTCGGCGTGGCTATGGTGGTAACGGGCAGCAGGCGCTCGCGCATGGCATAACCGACTTCGTCCTTGCCCAGTGCGCCACCACCACCGGCACGCAGCACCGGGTCGCAGACCAGCGGAATGCCGGGTAAGCGCTGCATGATGTGCAGCACGGTCTCGACCATCTCGACCGAACCGAGCATACCGAGCTTGACGGCTTCGACTGACAGGTCATTGATTACCGCATTGGCCTGGGCCAAGACCCAGTCGCGGTCGAGCACGCGGAAGTCAGAAACATTGACGGTGTCCTGCACGGTCAGCGCGGTCACGGTAGGAGCGGCGTGACAGCCTTGGGCGAGCAGGGCTTCGATATCGGCTTGCAGGCCAGCACCACCACTGGGGTCGTGACCGGACAGGCACAGCACTACGGGGCGAGAAGTAGGCGTTTTCATGGTGCGCGAGCTTACCACCAAACGGCGGCTTGCAGACCCTGTTGCGGCAGGAAAGCCCGTTCTGCGGACGATCTGTCGCAGGCTCGGAAAGAGTTGTGACGCGGGCCAATGAACGGTCAAAAAACTCCAGGTCATTGAGGTTTTTCCTGGGGTTCTGGCGTAAAGGCCTATGTTAGAGTGCCAGCATTCAATTACACCGCTTCCAACGGCGCGCCGTGGCGCTGTTGGCCTACTCTGGCTGAGCTGCATGCACTACATCCTTCTCTGCTTCTTCATGCTGGTGCCAGGGTTGGCCGGGGCATTGGTTTTTGACGAAAACACCCGCAGCCTGCCGCTCGGCACGGCCATGTCGGTATTCGAGGATGTACGCGGCGATGCCAGCATCGAGGACATCACCTCTCCAGCCCTTCAGGCCAGCTTCCGTCAGCATGACAAGGGCGTACTGAATGCTGGCTATTCGCGTTCGGTGTTCTGGCTGTGCTTGGACCTGGAATACCGCCCGCAGCAGGCGAATGGCGACCAGCCCTGGTTGCTGGAGCTGGCCTATCCGCCGCTTGATCATGTGCAGCTGTACCTGCCCGATGCACAGGGACTCTATCAACTGAGCCAGCACACCGGCGATGCTTTGCCGTTCTCCAGTCGCGAGATCAAGCAGCACAACTATGTGTTTGAACTGAGGTTGCCACCGGGGCAACGGCAAAGTGTTTACTTGCGCCTGGAAAGCCAGGGCTCGATCCAGGCGCCACTGACCCTCTGGGCGCCCAACGCCTACCTGGAAGAGCAACCGGCGCGCATCTATGTGCTGGGCATCATCTACGGCGTGCTGCTGGTGATGCTGATCTACAACCTGTTTATCTTCCTCAGCGTGCGCGACACCAGCTACCTGTATTACATCCTCTATATCGCCTCGTTCGGCTTTTATCAGCTGTCGGTTAACGGCGCGGCCATCGAGTATTTCTGGCCCAACAGCCCGTGGTGGGCGAACGCTGCTACGCCGTTTCTGATTGGTGCGGCTGCGTTGTTTGGGTGTCAGTTCGCCCGCAGCTTCCTGCATACCGCCGAGCACAGCCCTTGGGTCGACCGCGCCTTGTTGCTGATGATGGGGTCTGGTGTGCTGGTGATGACCCTGGCACTGACTGCCAGTTATGCCCTGTCATTGCGTTTGGCCACCTACCTGGCGCTGGGCTTTACCGTGGTGATCTTCAGTGCTGGCATCCTCGCCTGGATGCGCGGCATGCGTGTGGCGCGCTATTTCATCATCGCCTGGACGGCCTTTCTCGCCGGTGGGATGGTCAACACGCTGATGGTGCTGGGCTACCTGCCGAATATGTTCCTCACCATGTACGCCAGTCAGATTGGCTCGGCGCTGGAAGTTGGCCTGCTCTCGCTGGCCCTGGCCGACCGCATCAACGCGATGAAGGAAGAACGCACGCGCATCCTCCAAGAGGCCGGGCTCAAGCTGGAAGCCTTCAACCAGGAGCTGGCCAACAGCAACCGCCTCAAGGATGAATTCCTCGCCACCGTCACCCACGAACTGCGCACACCGATGAATGGGGTGATTGGTTCGCTTGAACTGATGCAGATGCTCGAGATCGACGGTGAGTTGGCGCATTACCAGCGCACCGCTGCCAGCTCAGCCCGCGACATGATGCGCATGGTCAATGACATCCTCGCTCTCACCGAGCTGCAGGCTGGGCGCCTTTACCCACGGCGCGAGCCGTTCAGCCTGCGCGGGCTGTTCGACGGTTTGCGTGCGCAGTACGCGCCACGCGCCGAAGACAAGGGGTTGCGCTTTGTGCTGGAGCTGGATGACAGCCTGCCGGACACCCTTGAGGGTGATGCCAGCAAACTGGTGCAAAGCCTTAACTGCCTGCTGGATAACGCCATCAAGTTCACCTTGCATGGCGAGGTGCGTGTAAGGGTCAGCCGTGGCGGTTCGGCCAGCGATATTCTGCCGCTGCGCATCGAGGTGATTGATACCGGTGTGGGCTTTGCCGTACCGGCGGACGGCAAGCTGTATCAGCGCTTTCAGCAGCTGGATGGTTCGATGACCCGCGAATACGGCGGCCTGGGCATTGGTCTGGCGATCTGCCGGCAGCTCGTCGATCTGCTCGGCGGTGATCTCAGTCATGAATCACAGCCCGGTCAGGGCAGCTGTTTCCGCCTGGAGCTGCCGTTGGCCTTGCCGGTGCAAATGACCTCCCCAGCCGCCGTCGTGCTGCGCGCCACCGGCCCGGCGCTGCGCGCGCCTGAGCAGTGCACGGTATTAATCGTCGAAGACAACGCGATCAATCAGCTGGTAACCCGCGGCATGCTGCTCAAGCTGGGGTATCAGGTGCGCACGGCCGACAATGGCGCTGAAGCCCTTGAACTCTTGCGTAGCGAGACCATCGACGCCGTGCTGCTGGACTGCCAGATGCCGGTGATGGACGGTTTTGCCACCTGTCGGGCGCTGCGTAACCTGCCGGGCTGCCAGTTGCTGCCAGTGTTGGCGATCACCGCCCACAGCCACAGCGGCGACCGTGAGCGCTGTCTTGCTGCAGGCATGAGCGACTACCTGGCCAAGCCAGTTAAGTTCGAACAGCTGCGTAATCTATTGCACGACTGGGTGCTCTGCCGCGAGTCCTGATCGCATGAGTTGTAAGCGCCAACAGCTGGCCAATATGCCCGCTGTTGTGCCCGGAATCGCCCTTTAGCCAAACTCTGAATCCTGATTCACTTGAGCAATAGTGAATCAGGATTCAGATCATGGCTTATCGCACCACTGCACTGCGTATCGATCGCGATCAAGCATTGCGTGAGCGCATCATCAGCGTCGCCTTGGCGCGGGTGGCCGAAGGCGGCTTTGCCGCGCTGACCATGCAGGCCCTGGCCGAGGATGTCGGTATCGCCACCGGCAGTCTGTACCGTCACTTCAGCAGTAAGGGCAGCCTGGCAGCCGAGGTGTTTGCCGTGGCCAGCCAGCGTGAAGTCGATGCGTTGGCCGCCACCATGCGCGGACCCGGTCGTACGGAGCAACGCCTGGGCGCGGGGCTGGAGCGCTTTGCTGCGAGGGCTTGGGAAAGCCGTCGCTTGGCCTTCGCCCTGATTGCTGAGCCGGTTGATCCGGAAGTCGACGAGCAGCGCCTGTTCTACCGCGAAGCCTATGCGGAGCTGTTCGTCGAATTGCTGCAGGAAGGCGCCGCGCTCGGCGTATTCCGCGTGCAGCAAATCAACCTGATTGCTGCCTGCCTGGTCGGCGCCATAGCCGAAGCCCTGGTCGGCCCGTTATCACCGCCCGCGCGCGCCGCCCGTGAAGCCGGATACCCCGCTCCCAGCCTGGCTGAAGTCAGTCAGGCCCTGGTCACCTTTTGTTTACGCGCCGTGGGCGCCCCATTGCCTGCAGAGGAGCCTCAGCCATGAATGCCAGCCAACACGCCGAAACCCATGAAGTGTTCAATCAGGTGCCGCCGCTGGATGGCGCCAACCTGTACCGCGTTGACCTACCGCTGCAGGAGTGGAGCAAGCGCTTCGGCGGCGGCTGGGCCGAGCAGCGCCTGGATGTGTATGGCGGCTTGGCGGGTGGTGAGCTGATGGCCGCAGGCTTTCTCGCCAATGAAAACAAGCCGGTGTTCAAAAGTCATGACCGCTATGGCCATCGCGCCGATCTGGTGGAGTTTCACCCGGCTTATCACCAGCTGATGAGTGCGGCCATCGAGCATGGTCTGCCGTCCATGCCCTGGACCGATCCGCGCGCCGGCGCTCAGGTGGCGCGCGCCGCCATGAGCTACCTGCACAGCCAGGCCGAAGCCGGCAGTGGTTGCCCACTGACCATGACCTTCGCCAGTGTGCCGGCGCTCAAGCTGCAGGCCGATGTTGCCGAGAAGTGGCTGCCGAAAATCCTCTCGACCCAGTACGACCCGCGCAATCTGCCGATCGAGCAGAAAACCGGCGCGACCATCGGCATGGCCATGACCGAGAAGCAGGGCGGCACCGATGTGCGCGCCAACACCACCCGTTCCTACCCGGTGGGTCTGGGTGGTCCCGGTCAAGCTTATGAACTGGTCGGCCACAAGTGGTTCTGCTCGGCGCCGATGTGCGATGCCTTCCTGACCCTGGCATACACCACCAAGGGCCTGACCTGCTTTCTGCTGCCGCGCCATCGCCCGGACGGCACGCGCAACGAGTTCTATATCCAGCGCCTGAAAAACAAGCTGGGTAACTGGTCGAACGCCTCCAGTGAAGTGGAGTTTCGCGGCGCCCTGGCCTGGATGGTCGGCGAGGAAGGCCGTGGCGTGCCGACCATTATCGAGATGGTCGCGCTGACCCGCTTCGACTGCATGATCGGCTCCAGCGCGTTGATGCGTCAGGCCCTGACCCAGGCCGCGCACCACTGCGCCCATCGCCAGGTGGGCGGTCGGGTACTGAGCGAACAGCCGCTGATGCAGAACGTACTGGCCGACCTGGCCCTGGAAAGCGAAGCGGCCCTGGCGCTGACCATGCGCATGGGTAAGGCGCTGGATAATCCGCATGACGAGCAGGAAGACAAGTTCGCCCGCCTGGTCACCGCCGTGGGCAAGTACTGGATCTGCAAACGCGCGCCCGCCATGATCAACGAGGCCGCCGAATGCATGGGCGGCGCCGGGTATGTCGAGGACACCATCTTGCCGCGCCTGTACCGAGAAGCACCGGTCAACTCGACCTGGGAAGGCTCGGGCAACGTGCAGTGCCTGGACGTGCTGCGTGCACTGTCCAAGGAGCCGGGCGTGCTCGATGCGTTGTTTAGCGAGTTGGGCGACGGTCATGGTGATGCGCGACTCAAGGCGCATATCGCCAAGCTGCAGACGGACTTTCGCGACACCGCTGATATCCAGTACCGCGCACGTCAACTCACCGAAGACGTGGCCCTGGCGCTGCAAGCCAAACTGCTGCTGGAGGCCGGCAATGCGCCGGTGTCCGATGCCTTTATCGCCAGCCGACTGGGCGGGCAGGGTGGTCGGGTCTACGGCACTTTGCCGCGCGGGTTGGACGTTGAAGCGCTGGTGGCGCGCAGTACGCCACATCTGATCTAAGGCGTTTGCTTTGCCGATAAGCGCTGACTGACTTCCAGCAGCGCTTTCATCTTGAGCCCGGCCTCTGCGCCGGGCTCTGTCATTTCTCTCGGCCGCCGGGTAAGGTGGCCGCCGATGGTTCCAGCCCGTGTGATGCGACTGGATGAAAAGGGAACATGGAAAGCACCACAACCGGTGCCGAAGCCATGGCTGCCCCCGCAACTGTAAACGGCGAGCGACGCCCTGATGCCACTGACCGCACGGTTGGGAAGGCGGGTGGAGTATCAAGCCGTGAGCCAGGAGACCTGCCATCGAAGTCGGGCGCTTATGCCCATCCCCTCAATCCGGATCATCGCGCGGTGGGCGCGGTACAGGAATCGCTATGCACATCGAACCAGAAGTCGTTACTGGCGCCAAACTCTTCCTCAGTTATGCAACCGCCGCAGGTGCCTTTGGCCTCACGGCCAAGCTTGCCCTCGACAGCGTACGCAGCAATGGTGGCGCCGCCGCCCTGGCGCTGCGTAGCCTGCTAACCACCGCCTTGGTGTTCTGCTTCTTCGAGGTCTTTCCGCACCATGCGGTCGGGGTTTCCGAGGTGCATCTGATCCTCGGTTCGACCCTGCTGCTGCTGTTTGGCGCGGGTGCCACGGCTGTAGGTCTTGCCGCTGGCCTGCTGTTGCAGGGGCTGCTGTTTGCTCAGTTTGACCTGCCGCAGTACGGCATGAACGTCACCACGCTGCTGGTGCCGCTGTGGGCGATCAGTGTGCTGGCCAAGCGCATTATCGCGCCGGGCACCGCCTATGTAGACCTCTCCTACAAACAGGCGTTGGCGCTGTCGACCGCCTATCAGGGTGGCATCGTCGCCTGGGTCGGCTTCTGGGCGTTCTATGGCAACGGTTTCTCCGGTGAGAACCTGGCGGCCGTGGGTAGTTTTGGTCTGGCCTATATGAGCGTGATCCTGATCGAACCGCTGGTTGATCTGGGTGTGCTGGCCGCTGCCAAGGCACTGTCCGCTTATAGCCGTGGGCCGCTGTTCAACACGCGTCTGCACCAGCCGGCCTGATTGACTACTGGCGGCGCTGCCAGATCAGCTTGCCGGTATTGCTCTCAGTGACCAGGTACTGGTCACTGAAGCGATAGTAGGCGGCAGGCTGATAGTCACTGCGGCCCTGCATCTGCACTTCCAACAAGCCGTTGTTGCTCTGCCAGCGGCCGCTGTATTGCAGCTCGCCAGGGCTGTCGTAGTTCCAATCAGCGCCACCTGCCACACTGCGCGTCCACTGCGAAACGCTGCCGTCATCACTCAGTTGCAGAATCATCTGGGTGGTCATTGAGGCGAAATTGGCACCGCCGCTGTTGATGATCTTCTCGTGTACCCAAGTGCCGATCAGCGCCGGATCGCGTGTGGCGCTGCTGCTTGGACTACTGCTTGACGCTGCCGCTGCAGCGTTAAGGTTCTGCCGGTGGAACAGCGCCTTGCGCTCCAGAGTGGCCCCGGTCGTCGGGTTGCGTGCGGCAATATGGGCGTTGAGCATGCCATTGGCGTAAGTGGCGTTCATATTGGCGATCAACTGGCCAGATTGCGCTTCACTGATCTGAGCCCGGAGCAGTTGCCCGTCAAAGGTGCCGCTGATCTGCAGGTGCAGCCTGCCACCTTCCACGTATTCCCCCGTGACCTGCTGGCCCTGGCTGCGCAGGTGCATTTCGGCTGGCTGGCCGTCCAGCGTCGTCAAGTAATGGCCGTCTAGGTTATCGGCCAGCAGAAAACTGGGTAACAGACAAAGCACAAGGGTGAGCAGCGCGCGCGGCATGAGTGTTCCTTAGACAATTGGCTGACAAAAGATTAGCAACGGATGCTTGACCTGGGTGCCGCCCCGCACTTGCAGACTGGTAACGCAGCTGAATAGAGGAGTGTTGCGATGACCCGTGAACAAGCCTTCTGGCAGGAATACCAACTGGCCCGTGCTCAGCGCGGTATTGATCCTGCTACCGAGCTGCGCCATCTGGAGCGGGCGCATATTCTCGGTCAGCGTTATTTCAGCGAACACTTTCGCAGCCATTTATGGATGCTCGCTTGGGCCTGGCGCCAGCGTGATTGGGCCGAGGGCCTGGCACAACTGCTGCGCATACCTGGTAGCCTGGGTTCGCTGCTGGGGCTGTTTCCCCTGGGAAATCCGGGCACACGACGCGTCGGCCCGCTGACCCCGCAGGCTGTGCCTGAGGATCTGCAGGCGCTACTCAAGTAGCCTGCGCGGGCAACGTCGCGCTATCGCAAGCGCGGCGGATCAGGGCAAGATAGAGCCATTTCGATCAGCCAGGAAGGTGCCTTGTGAACCCTTGTTCCGATGACTTTATTGTCGCCAACACCGCTGAAGAAGCAGTGGATCGTCTGGCCGCCTTGCACCTGCAGGCGACCACGGGCTTGAGTCAGGCGCTCAAGCGCTACCTGAAAGAGCGCGTCAAACCGGATGCCGCTCAGCAGTGCCAGTTCCGCTACCCCGAGTTGCGTCTGGTCTACCTGTGTCAGGGCGAAGTGCCGACCACGGTGCGTGCCTACGCCAAGGTGCAGGTGCCCGGTACCTACAGCATCACCGTCACCCACCCGGCAGCGTTTCGTAAATACCTGCTGGAGCAGCTGCGCCCGCTGATGAGCGACTTCACCGTGCGTGTGGAAGTGGGCATCAGCCAGCAGAACATTCCTTATCCGTACGTGGTCGAGCAGGGCGATGAGCTGGCCGGCTCCGGGGTAACCGCCGCTGAGTTGGCGCGGGTGTTCCCGAGTACCGATCTGTCCGCCGCCACCGACGGTACAGCCGATGGCCTGTACGATTGGGAAAATACCGACCCGCTGCCGCTGGCGCTGTTCGATGCCGCGCGCGTGGATTTCTCCCTGCGCCGTTTGGTGCATTACACCGGCAGCGACTGGCGGCATGTGCAGCCGTGGATTCTGCTGACCAACTACCACCGCTACGTCGATCAATTTATTCGCCACGGTCTGGACATGCTGGTGGGGGAGTCGCGCTTCAACCGCATGGTGCTGCCGGGCAACGTGGTGATCGAGCGCGGCATGGCCGAAGGTGAGATGCAGGCGATTATCGAGAACGTCATTTGGCACCGCTACCAGATGCCGGCCTACCACCTGCAGGCCGAGGACGGACATGGCATTACCCTGGTCAACATCGGTGTCGGCCCATCCAACGCCAAGAACATCACTGATCACCTGGCTGTGCTGCGTCCGCACTGCTGGCTGATGATCGGCCACTGCGGCGGCCTGCGTCAGTCGCAGACCATCGGCGACTACGTGCTGGCCCACGCCTACATGCGCCGCGACGGCATTCTCGACCGCGTGCTGCCGCCAAACATTCCGCTGCCGGCCCTGGCCGAGGTGCAGCAGGCATTGCAGGAAGCGGCCAAGCTGGTGACCGGTGAAGAGGGCGATGAGCTGAAGAAGCGCCTGCGTACCGGCACCGTGCTGACCTACGACGACCGCAACTGGGAACTGCGCTGGGCCCAGGAGCGGCCGTTGATCAACCTGTCCCGCGCGGTGGCCGTGGACATGGAAAGCGGCACCATCGCCGCGCAAGGTTATCGCCTGCGCGTGCCCTACGGCACGCTGCTGTGCGTGTCCGACAAGCCGCTGCACAGCGAGATCAAACTGCCGGGTGCGGCCGGTGCCTTCTATGAGCGCGCGGTCACCCAGCACCTGCATATCGGTATCACCGCGCTGGAACTGATGCGCAGCCAGCTCAACTCGCTGCACTCGCGCAAGCTGCGCAGCTTTGATGAGCCGCCGTTCCGCTAACGCATCAAGCGAAGCGCAGGTGCAGAATCGGGAAAGGCCGCCCGCCGCCATCCAGCGGTGATCGGCCTTCGACTGCGAAGCCCTGGCTCAGGTAGAAACCAAGCGCCTTGGGGTTCTGCTCATTGACGTCGACTTGGTGTGCGCCGAGGCGCGTCACTGCGTCGTTAAGCAGTGCTCGACCGATGCCCATACCGTGGTGCAGCGGGTCAACGAACAGCATCTCGATCTTGCCCTCGGCATAGCCGAGAAAACCGACGATCGTGCCATCGTCGCCACGTATGCAACTGAGCTGAACCAGGGGGAAGTACTGCTCGATCAGTAAGGGTTTGAGCAGCTGAATATCGTGCTCTTCGAGGAAGTCATGGGTAGCGCGTACGGCTGCTTCCCACACTTCAAGCAAGCGCGGGAAGTCGGTGGCGCGGGGTGTTTCGATCGGGTGTGGCATGTGTGGCTCAGCGGCGGTGAAAAAGGGGCAAATCATGCAGCTGGTTTGCCCCTGCTGTCACTTGCTGGCGTCCAGCACCACGCGGTAGCGCGCTTTGCCGGCGCGCAGGTGGTCAATGGCGTCGTTGACCTTGCTCATGGGGAAGTGCTCGACCTGCGGCAGGATTTGATGGCGCGCGCAGAATTCGAGCATTTTCGCCATGTTGGCCGGTGAGCCAACCGGTGAGCCAGACAGGCTCTTCTGTTTGGGAATCAGGTTGAACACATGCACCGGGATCGCGCTGGGTACGATGCCGACAAAGTGCAACCGGCCTTTACCACGCAGGGTGCCGATCATAGCGCTCCAGTCCAGGTCGGCACTGGCAGTGACCAGCAGGAAATCCAGGCTGCCGGCAATCGCTTTCAGCGCTGCGCTGTCGGTCGAGGCCACCACCTTGTGTGCGCCCAGGCGTTTGGCTTCTTCCTGTTTGCTCAGTGAGGACGTGAAGGCGGTGACTTCGCAGCCCCAGGCATTGAGGAAACCCAGCGCCAGGTGACCGAGGCCGCCGATACCGACCACGCCAACCTTATCGGTGGGCTTCACGTTGAAGTCCAGCAGTGGGCTGAACACCGTGGAGCCGGCGCAGAACAGTGGGCCGACCAGCGCCGGGTCAAGGCCGTCGGGCAGTGCTACGGCCCAGGCCCAATGGCTGCGCAGGCGATCAGCGAAACCGCCGTTGCTGCCGACAATCGTCGGTTTTACTGTGCCGCACAGCTGGTGCGAGCCTTCCATACAGGAGCTGCAATGCATGCAGCTGCCCTTGTACCAGCCGATACCGACGCGCTGGCCGAGCTTGAGGCCGCGGGCCTGTGGGCCGAGGCGCACCACGGTGCCGACTACTTCATGGCCAGGGATAAAGGGGTAGCGCGCATTGCCCCACTCGTTGTCGATCATCGACTGGTCGGAGTGGCAAATGCCGCAGTATTCCACCGCCACCTCCACTTCTTCAGCGCCCAGTGGGCCGGGGTCATAACTGTGCAGTTCGAGGGGCGCGCCGGGTGCTTTGGCAGCCCAACCGGTAAAGGTGTCGACGATGGATTCGGACGAACTCATAACAATGGCCTCGGGACAGGAAACACAACCTTGCCAGCATAGCCCGCTACGCCGTTGCAGGCTGCGCGGATCACTCAGACTGATAGTCCAACCGTGGCCTCGGTTACACTGGCCGCCTCGTAACCTGTTGCTGGATCACCTATGTCGCGCCCACCTCGCCCAGCGTCCTCTCGTCCGCACAGCGGTAAACCTGCGGTGCGCCGCGTGGCCAAGGCGCCACCCGCTGAGCCGCGTTTGCTGGTGCTGAACAAACCCTTCGACGTGCTGACCCAGTTCAATGACGACCAGGGCCGCGCCACCCTCAAGGATTTTGTCGATGTGCCCGGCGTCTATCCGGCCGGTCGGCTGGACCGTGATAGCGAAGGTCTGTTGCTGCTGACCAATGACGGCGGCCTGCAGGCACGCATTGCCGATCCCAAGCACAAGCTGGCGAAAACCTATTGGGTGCAAGTAGAGGGCGAACCGAACGACATGCAATTGCAGCAGCTGCGTGACGGCGTGCAGTTGAATGACGGCCCAACCCTGCCGGCCGAAGCACGGTTACTGGATGAGCCGCAGCTGTGGGAGCGCAACCCGCCGGTGCGCTTTCGCAAAAGCATCCCGACGGCCTGGCTTGAGCTGGTGATTCGCGAGGGGCGCAACCGTCAGGTACGCCGTATGACCGCAGCTGTTGGGCTGCCAACGCTGCGCCTGGTGCGCGTGCGTATCGGCCCGTTCGGCCTGGATGATTTGCAGCCGGGGCAGTGGCGCGAAGTGCCGGCCCAGCTGGATTGATCAGTAGCCGGCCTTGATAACGGCGATGCCTTTATCCAGCACCTCATTCCAGGCGTTGCGGGTTTCGTTGCAGTACTGCTGATCATGCTCGCCGATGGTTTGTAGCAGCGCTTGCTGCCACAGCACATACAGCTCTGGGCGAATGTCCATGGCGGCGCGGGAGTGGCTGCAGCCCAGGGCGCGCAGCTTGGTGTCGGGCATGCCGCGGGCATGCATCACCAAGTTGAGAATGCCCTGACGCAGCAGGAGCTTTTGTCCGTTCATCTCGGTATTGGCGAACTTCTCGCGCACCTCGGGTGAGCTGGCGAGGAAGTGCCGGTAAAAGCTGTCGAAAAAATCTGGGCTGGCGCAACAGCGGCCATAGCTCTGCATCACCCGGTCGGTAGGGGACATGAATGCTCCTGAGAGAAGGCGGAAAGGCGCATTCTAGAACAGTTTGCTGCGGCTTGGTGTGCAGTGGTCGGCGCGGGGCAGCTTTCTAGCCGTGGATGCCGCGACTTGCTTCGATGATGTAGGTGATGACCGGTTTGGCCAGGAAGGCAAACAGGCACAGGCCCAGGCCGAGGAACAGGATGGCGGTGCCCAGGCGGCCGGCTTTGGAGGTTTTCGCCAGGTCCCAGATGATGAAGAACATAAACACCATCAGCCCGCCGACTAGGGCGTACATCATCAGGGATTCGAACTGTTCGGTTTCCATTCGGGCCTCGTGAACCTGCAGGTGCTCGGCTGGGTGCCGACCAGCGCTATGCGAGGCTCATGAAAGGAAGGCCGTCGCACAGAGGTCGCGATTATACGCACCATCGGTGGCTCTGCCAGCCGACCACTGCCAAGGTGCGGCGATCAGCCGCGCAGGTGCTGTAACGGCAGCTGAGTGCTGGAGAGAATCTGTTGCAGCACAAAGCTGGAGCGTACGCTGGAAACACCCTCGATGCGGGTCAAGGTACCCAGTAGCAGTTTCTGGTAATGATCCATGTCCGGCACCACCACCTTGAGCTGGTAGTCCGCGTCCATCCCTGTCACCAGGCAGCATTCCAGCACTTGCGGGCATTTGCGGATTTCTTCCTGAAAATGCTCAAAGCGTTCCGGGGTGTGCTTGTCCATGCCGATCAGCACGTAGGCGGTCAGCGTCAGGCCGAGCTGTTTACGGTCGAGCAGGGCGACCTGGCCGAGGATGTAGCCATCGTCTTCGAGCTGTTTGACCCGCCGCGAGCAAGGGGAGGGCGACAGGCCGATGCGTTCGGCCAGGTCCTGGTTGGACAGGGTGGCGTCGCGCTGCAATTCAGCGAGGATATTCAGGTCGTAACGATCAAGTCTGTTCATCTTTATCCTGCTTTCGTTATTCGGTTGTTCAGGATGATGCGCTTGTGGTGATTAATTGCGCAAGTTGTGGGTATTTCAGCAATGTTCGCAATCTTTCACTGCGTCGGCAGGCGTAAGCTTTACCTCAACTTCAAGGCCCGGACGACATGTCCAGCCGCCTCGCCCAATCAGGTGAGCGGTCGCCGCCGATCCAACCGGATCGTCACGGCACCCGGGTTCGCACTGCCCAACCAGGCAGGCGAAGAAAAGGCGTTACCATCGCCACAATGACGGACACGCAAAAAAGGGGAAGGCCTGCAGGCCTTCCCCTTTTTTGTGTCTGCCATCTTTGGCGGACACCCTGCGGGCCGTCGCTGCGCGACGTCAAAAATTGCTCCAGGCAATTTTTTGTTGCGCGCTAGTGGTCTGCGGGGGCAGGCGTGTGCTTTACCACGCTGCTCGGGTCGGCATGCACCAGTACCTCGGCGCGGGGGAATTCGCTGCGGATCGCCGCTTCAACCTGATCGCACAGGCCGTGGGCATGCTGCAGGCTCAACTCGCCCGGCAGCTCAACATGCAACTGGACGAACCAGTGGGTGCCGGAGAGGCGCGTGCGCAAGTCATGTACGCCCAGCACGCCGGGCACGGCGCAGGCCAGGCTGTGCATCTGCGCGCTGATCTGCGGGTCGAGCTCCTGGTCCATCAGCACGGTGGCCGCTTCGCGGACGATGCTGATGGCGCTCCAGAAGATATACAGCGCAATGCCGATGCCGAAGATGGCGTCCAGTTGCGGCCAGCCGTAACTGGCCAGCAGCAGTGCCAGGAGGATGCTGCTGTTGAGCAGCAGGTCCGAACGGTAGTGCAGCGAGTCGGCGCGAATCGCCGTGGAGCCGGTCAGCTTGACCACATGGCTCTGGAATAACAGTAGGGCGATGGTCACCGCCAGCGACAGCAGCATCACCACAATGCCCAAGGCCGGTGCGCCAAGCGGTTCGGGATTGAGCAGGCGGTCGATGGCGTGGCTACCCACCAGCAACGCGCTGGCGCCGATAAATAACGCCTGACCCAAGCCTGCCAGGGCTTCGGCCTTGCCGTGACCATAGCGGTGATCCTCATCCGCCGGGCGCAGCGCGTAATGTACGGCGATCAAGTTGAGCAGCGAGGCCGCGCCATCGAGCAGCGAGTCAGTCAGTCCCGCTAGCAGGCTGACCGAGCCGCTGAGCCACCAGGCAATGGCTTTGGCCAGTGCCAGCGTAAGTGCCGCCGCCAGTGCGGCGAAGGTCGCCAGGCGCATCAGGCGGGCGTGTTGCGGCTGTATGTTCACGGGTTATCCAGAGTGGGGACGTTCTGCCAAGGCTAGCGCTAAATAACAAAAGCCCGTCGTAAAACGGGCTTTCAGTATGAGCTTGCTGGTGCCGGGCTTAGGCTGCTGGGCGCAGGCCATAGGCTGCCAGTTGCTCCGCACTGCCGCTGTGCTGAATCAGACGCGGGTCATCAAGCGGCAGGCTGTGGCCCGTTTGCACTTCGATCAGTGCCTTGAGCTTGATCGGATCGACCTTGCCGTCAGCATCCACCACATTCTGCAGGTCTTGCGGGTCAACTTGCGAGGTCAGGCCGCCCGGTAGGTAGATCGCGCCGGTGGCGAAGTCGATACCAAAGGCGATCAGTCCTGGGATCACATAGAACAGGATGCCGATAGCGTTAAGCCCAGCCACCATGGGGTCGATGCGGCCTTCGATCTGGCCGCGGCGATCCGGGAAGAACAGGGTGCCGCAGGCGGTCAGTTGGGTGAGCAACGCGGCGACGATAAGGCCACCGATAACGCGGGTTTGGGTGCGCATTGAACATCTCCATGGAAAAAGTGGCGCAACTATACCAATGCCTGTATTGCAATGCCGCTGCGTCAGGCGCTGCCAGCGCTATTTCGCGCAGCCATACCTAACGCTCAGACAGCGCCAATGCTCTACAGGTTCGCCGTTATAATCCCGCGCCTTGAATGGAGCCCGCATGAATTCCCTGCCAATCGATGTGCTGCTGCCTGAGCTGTGTCAGGCCCTTGCCCTGCGTGACGAAGCGGTGCTGGAAGCGCCGCCCGGTGCCGGCAAGACCACCCGCGTGCCGCTGGCGCTGCTGACCCAGCCCTGGCTGGCCGGGCAGACCATCATCATGCTTGAGCCTCGGCGGCTGGCGGCGCGCGCTGCGGCGGAGCGCCTGGCCAGTGAGCTGGGTGAGGCGGTGGGGGAAACCGTCGGCTATCGCATCCGCCTGGACAGCAAGGTCGGCCCACGCACCCGTATCGAAGTGGTCACTGAAGGCATTTTGGCGCGGCGGCTGCAGGATGATCCGGCGCTGGAAGGTGTCGGCCTGGTGATCTTCGATGAGTTTCATGAGCGCAGTCTGGATGCGGACCTGGCGCTGGCGCTGTGCCTGAATGGCCGAACCATGTTTCGTGGTGCGGACTCCGGCGAACTGCCGCTGAAGGTGCTGCTGATGTCGGCAACCCTTGAGGGTGAGCGGTTGGCGGGCCTGCTCGGCGATGCGCCGGTGCTGCGCAGCGAAGGGCGGATGTTCCCTGTGGATATCCGCTGGGGCGCGCCCTGGCAGGCGGGCGAGTGGGTCGAGCCGAAAGTGCTGCAGACCATCCTGCAGGCGCTGGCCGATGAACCGGGCAGCCTGCTGGTGTTTCTACCGGGGCAGGCGGAGATTCGCCGGGTCAATGAACAACTGGCAGAGTCCCTGGCCGGGCGTCGCGACATTCTGCTCTGCCCGCTGCATGGCGAACTGGATCTTAGCGCCCAGCGCGCTGCCATCGAGCCTTCACCACTTGGCCTGCGCAAGGTGGTGCTGGCGACCAACATCGCCGAAACCAGTTTGACCATCGATGGCGTGCGGGTGGTGATTGATGCCGGTCTGGCGCGGGTACCGCGCTTTGACCCGAACAGCGGCATGACCCGCCTGGACACCCAGCGTATTTCCCGCGCCTCGGCCACTCAGCGCAGCGGGCGGGCTGGGCGCTTGCAACCGGGCGTCTGTTATCGGCTGTGGTCGCAGGCGCAGCATGAGCAATTGGCTGCATACGGCACGGCGGAGATGCTCCAGGCCGACCTCGCCGGCCTGGCCTTGCAACTGGTGCGCTGGGGCGTGCAGCCGACCGAGCTGGTCTGGCTTGATCCGCCGCCTGCAGCCGCCTATGCCCAGGCTCTGGAGCTATTGAAGCGGCTGGGCGCGGTGGATGCTCAAGGCAAATTGATCGCTCACGGTCAGGCCATGGCTGAACTGCCGACTCATCCGCGTATCGCCCATCTACTGCTGCGTGGTCAGGAATTGGGTTTGGGTGCCCTCGCTTGCGATCTGGCGGCCTTGCTTGGCGAGCGCGACATTCTGCGTGGTGCGGGAGCCGATCTGCACAGCCGCCTGGCTTTGCTGGCGGGTGAGTCGCGGGCCGCTCGTGGCGCCCAGCGGAACGCCGCCCGAGGTGGGGTGCAGCGCGCCCGGCAACTGGCCCGGCAGTTTCAGGGGTACCTCAAGCGCCGGCCCAGCCCGCAGGCAGTCAGCGATCCCGAGCATCCGCGCTGGCTGGGCGCGTTGCTGGCGTTTGCCTACCCGGATCGCATCGTTCAGCAGCGGCGTGACGGCGGCGCGGAATACCGTTTGGCCAACGGCCGGGCGGCGCTGTTTGCCGAGGTCGATGGCTTGATGAAACACAGCTGGCTGGTGGTAGCGGACCTGGGCAGCCGCCAGGGGCAGCGTGAAGAGCGCATCTACCTGGCCGCTGAGCTGGATCCAAAGCTATTCGAGGGGGTGCTGGCTGAGCAGGTCTGCAACCTGGACGTGCTGGATTGGGATGAACGCGAAGGCGCCCTGCGCGCCGAACGCCAGCGCAAGGTCGGTGAGCTGGTGTTGTCGCGTGAGCCGCTGACCGGGCTTGATGCGCAACAGCGCAGTCGCGCCATGCTCGGCCTTGTGCGGCGCAAGGGCCTGGCGCTGCTGCCCTGGACGCCGGAGTTACGCCAGTGGCAGGCGCGAGTGGCGTTGCTGCGCACGCTGGATCTGGCCAGCAAGGGCACCAGCGAATGGCCGGATGTCAGTGATGCCACCTTGCTGGCGACGTTGGAGAGTTGGCTGCAGCCCTATCTGGATAACGTCACCCGGCTCAGTCACTTCGCCAATCTGGATTTGCCCAGCCTGTTGCTGAATCTGCTGCCCTGGCCGCTGCCGCAGCGTCTGGATGAGTTGGCGCCACGCAGCGTGCAGGTGCCGTCTGGTTCGCGCATCAGCCTGGATTACAGCGAGCAGCCGCCGGTGTTGGCGGTGCGTTTACAGGAGCTGTTCGGTCTGGCCGATACGCCACGCATTGCCGGTGGCCGCCAGGTGGTCAAGTTGCACCTGCTGTCGCCGGCGAGGCGGCCCGTGCAGGTGACTCAGGACTTGGCCAACTTCTGGCGCAGCACCTATGCCGAGGTGAAGAAAGACCTCAAGGGCAGGTACCCGAAACTATTCCATAAGCTTGACCCGTGGGTCGAATCTCTTAACAAGAGCAAGATTGACAGATAGCGCTTGTTTTCTAACACATAACATTTAGGATTGACTAATTCTACTGAGGGTTAGTCGATTGTCTTACTCCAACCCGCGTCACGAAGGCCGCTTGCTACTCATCCCTCATTTGCGGGATGCCTTCGCCAGACTGCATGTCAGTGAAGCACCTCGTGGCTCGATTGAGTCGGCGCTTGAAGGGGCTGAATCCAACCAGCTTTATAAGGTTGATGAAATCGGCGCATCAAACGGCTCCGGCGATCTTTATTATTATCCATTCTTGTTTCATAAGAGCGGCGAGCCGTGGTTTGAAGCTAATTCATACCTGCGTGGATTGGTCGAAGATAAGTCTTTAACCAATAGACCTACTGATGAGGTTCGTCGCCGGGCCAGCAAGCTACTGGACTATTTGATCTTCTGCGAGAACGAGGGTCTTGATTGGCTGGATTTCTCAGGACGGCGCCCTGCGCTGCGACCCACATATAAGTATTTTTCCAATTTGATCAATAACGGCAAGCGTAGTGCCGCTGTCATTAATCAATATACGGGAGTTGTATACGACTTCTACAAGTTCGTAAGTGCCAACTGGCACGATATTGATATACGGCGAGTCGATACGGTAAAAGAAGTAAAGTTTCTTCTCAAGAGCTCATACGGGGCGGTCAAAGTAGTTGCGGCTGAGAAACGCAGCCAAACCAAGCCGAAGGCTCCGAGCAGTTCGGTTTCCATAGGCTATGTGCGTGAGGATGGCGAAGACCTGCGACCACTCTCGAATAACGAGCTAGCCGAGTTTATGGGGATGCTCAAAGGCAAAGAGTGGTCGGCCTTGGAGCGCCTTATTTTGCTCACGGCATTGATGACCGGGGCGCGTAAGCAGACTGTTCTGACAATGCGACTGAAAAATCTTAAAAACTTTACGTCGTATAAGTTGCAGGGCGACGGTACTTATCTTGTGCATGCCGGCCCTGGTACAGGCATGGATACAAAGAAAGATCGAAGTCAGCGGTTGCATGTACCAAAGCAGCTTGCCGAGGAATTACTGGTGCTGGCAAACAGTCCGATGATGAAGAGGCGGCGAGTAAAGTTGCGTGAGCAACTTGCAAAAAAATACCCTGGCCTGTCCATGAGTGAAGACGATATGTACGTGTTTCTCTCTGACCAAGGCGGCTGCTACTACATGGCGAAAGACGACCCTCGTTACCCGGTCGTCAAGTCCCGTCCTACGGGGCAGGTTACGGACACGATTAAGCGCAAGCTCCTACAGAAAGCATCTGATAAATTCCCAAAGGATTATTCGTATCACTGGTTACGGGCCACATTTGCATTCCAGCTATATCAGCGTTTGAAAGAACTTATTAAAGCAGGTGTTATGCAGCCGGGCGATGATATTGATTTCATCAGGGAGCGCATGCATCACGCTTCTAGGGAAATGACCGAGCATTATTTGCAGTTATTCAAGATGCTGCCTCAAAAGATGGTCGTGCAAGAGTTTTATGAGGCCATGCTGAATTTTGGTTGCTACGATGACCTGAAGCTGGAAGCGAAAGATGAATAACCAAGAGCAAATGGTTTACCGCGACACGAATGTAATTACGGTCGATCAGATACATCAGGATTTTTTACACCCGGAGCGTCTGCGTTTGCAGTTAAGTGATGCAAGGGTTATGAAGGCGCCTCTTGACGTCGGTTCGTTGGCTTATTTCAAACGCGGTAAAAATAAAAACAGCTCTGAAGTTCGCGGTATCCCAGTTGTCGAGTCGTCATTAGTTGAAAGTCGGCGCAAATTAGTTGTAAGTATACTCGATTCATTTTTGAAGCTGCGTAATACTACGATTATGCTTAGGTTTAGACTGTCTGAAAGTGTTATCACTTGGCTAAACTGCAATGGATATGTCGACGTATTTAGTGATGCCGTTCAAGCGTCTAAAGCGTTTGCAGGCTACTCCGATTACTTAAATGGCGCGATAATCGAGCAAAGTTTTTCTCCAAGGCATGCAAGCTCGCTGCAAATGGTTTTGCGGAATTTTATTGAGTGGCAGTTTCCTGATGACTATCAATATGTCCTTAGTAGCGCGGTTTTTATTTCGCCTGCAAGAAAAACCATCAGGCCACCGAGGCAGTCTGACGTTCAGATGTATAAAGATGCTTGTCTCGCGATAGCTCGCCGTTATAGCGAGTTTGTTATGAATAATGAGCGTTATCCGTGCGTGGTGAAGATTAGGGATTACGAGATTGTAAAATTTCCCTCGACTAACGGGTTGTTTAGCCCGTTTAAGGTTGGTGCCAATTGTTACAGTGCAGTTAATAGGCGAGTATCAACAGTTGATGAGTATTCTGTATTTTCTGAAAATAGAAAAAAGAGCACTCAGCAAATAATATATGATCTTGATAAGGTTCAGGCTAATTTTGATGCTGCCAACAAGGATAGCCGAGCTTATGATCGAATGCAGATAGCTACCCTTGCGGCAAAAGCTTATGCAGCTCTTTTTATTCTTATTACTGGTGCGTCTCCGACTGAGATTGAACAATTTGAATATGAGGGCGCGTTACAGGTAGGTATCTCACCTCTAAAAAAAGAGTTAGCAGCGCTGAAGTTTCGGGCTGGCGGTAAGGAGGTGAAGTATGTTGTTGGCCGTAAAGAAGGGCGTCAATTGCTCGAGGAGTATTTGAGTTTTCGTGAGTGGGTTCTGAATGGCCAGTATTGTGGAAAGCTTTTTTTTACCATCAAGTACGTTCGTCGTGAGTGGGTTTTTTATGAGTTAAATGCAAATTCTGCCATGAATAATCTTTATTCTCTTATGTCTGGTGTTTATGTTGACGCTAAATATCCTAACATAACATCCCGTAAGGTTCGAAAACATAAAAGTAGTGTAGAGCACTCGGCTCGCTTTGCTCCAGTCGAGGTCGCGGCCTCGCTCAACCATACTGAGGTGGTTAATCAGTTGTCTTACAGTGAGGCGACTATCGAGCAGCAAGAAAGTGAACTTGCCACGTATTGGGCGGCTGTGCGTCACGCCGCGAAAATGGTGCAAGAGCGTAGTGAAAATGCGCCACAAACATCGGTCTCGACCGCAGCCGGGCATTGCGAAGTTTTCAATGCGCCGAGGCCTGTAAGCGGTGGTGGCGCTGTAGTGATTGAGCCAAACTGTCGGACGCAGTACGGCTGTCTGTATTGCACGCATTATGTTTGTCATTCAGATGAAGAAGATGTGCACAAGCTGTTGAGTCTTCAATATGTCATTAGTGCCGTTCGCGATGGGTCGAGTGATTATAGTCATGCCGAGGCATTGTATAAGGATTTGTCGATAAGAATAGAGTTCATCTTAGAGGCCATCGCTGGTCGTTCGGAGGCTGTAAGTAAAATGGTCGAGGAGTTAAAAGCTAAGGTGTTTGAGCTTGGTATATTGACATCGTTTTGGGAGAATCGCTTGCAGCGCTATGAGCAGATGGGGGTGGTATTTTGAGCCTTGCTTCGATAGGAAGTTTGTATACGCCTAAAAATAAAGATTCGGCTGTTGCGCCTGATGCTGCTCCACATTTCGGGGGCTTTTCTGCTAACCCGGATTTTGTGTTGTGCCGGAATAAGGATGGAAATCCGACTGCTGTTTATAAAGATGACGTATGGGATTTTAATCCATACAGGCTCAGCGCCAAAAAAATCAATAGAATCAATTTCGATAAGGCTTTTGATTCGATTGGTGCGGAACAAAAAGCCCTGATCAATGAAGCGAAGTATGTATTGTATTGCCTGATTTATTTTGGAGGTGGCGGGCGTTTAGGTAGGCTTAGTGCAAGTAGTTTGTCTAATTATTGGTTCGTTATTCGCGCGGTTTTAAATTTTTGTTATCGGCAGAAAGAAAATACACTCGTTGGGGTTTTATCCCTGCGGCAAGTTTTCACAAGTCCTATTTATTTGGCTGCATTTGTTAGTGAGTATAAAGACAATCGCATGGTGGTAAGATTGTTTTCTAGTATTCTTGGTGGGCTAGTTATTGTTGGTGAAAATCGTTTAGGTTATCGCGTAGTTAACACTGATGATTATAAAAATATGGGGCGCGGGTATCATCAGCATCCGGTAATACCTACTCGAATCTATTTGGAGTTGATAAACAAATTATCCGACCTGCTTACTCAGATGTATGTTGGCGTTGACCGATTTGATTCGTTTATAGAGAAGTTTGAGGATAAGTATTACGGTATGCTCCTTCGTAATCAGCAATGCATGGGGTTGGGCGGAAAAGCGTACTACAGGCCGGATATGGTTAATGCGCTTGAGCTTCATCGGTTGGATAATGTTTTTGTTGGTGAATTCATTTGCAACCGTAAGCGCGATTTTAGTAATAGCGTTCTCAAGATGCAGTATGTTTTAAAACAGGTTATCCACTTGTATACGGGGATGCGCGATCAAGAGGTTATGCGTATGCCTTATGATTGTCTCTCTGATGAGGTATATATAAAAGAATCTGTTGATGATGCTGGCGTAGTTCGAGACAGCGCAAAATCTGTAAGCATTATTTCTACTACAACAAAGTTTTCAGGTTACAGGCAGTCAGAAGCTTGGTTCGCGCCAAACGAAGTCGTTAGGGCCGTTAAGATAGCTCAAGCGATTTGTAGAGGGCTTGCAAAATTATATAAAATTAACACTGACTTAAATTGTCCGCTATTTCTCAATCCGTCTATCCTGAGGCAGAAAAAAACTGAGGTTGGTGTGGGTGCCTTGGCGGCTTCATATACAAAAATTGCTGCTATCGACGCGCTTGTGATTGAGCCTTCAGACCTTGTTGAATTGTCTCAGACAGACACTGCACGTGATTTTTACAATGAACCGAAGTTTGCAGTTGGTCAGTCTTGGCCGCTGTCAAGTCATCAGTTTCGCCGATCGTTTGCATTCTATGCTAGCAACAGTGGCTTCGTATCGCTGCCTAGCCTGAAATCTCAATACAAGCACTTGACCATTGAAATGGCTCGGTATTATAGCAACGGATTTGAAAATCTCAGGACAATATTCGGTTACTACGATGCAAAGAGGAAAGAGTACGTGCTACCTGCCTCGCACGTTGCCTTAGAGTTTCAGATGGGTATGCCAATGGCGGTGGCTAACCAACTGCTCTCTGATGTGTTATTTAAGGACGATCCGTTGTTTGGTGGCACCGGTTCTTATATGGAGAAGCAGAAGGCTCGACTAATTGATGGTGAGGTCTGTATTGAGGAAGTTCGCGCTGAAACTATAACCCGTGTTAAGCGTGGTGATATTAAATATCGTCCCACGCTGCTGGGTGGTTGTACCAAAGTTGGTCGATGTGATGCTTTTTTGCTTGGCGACTATACCGAGTGCCTATCCTGTGAAGGTTCAATAATAAAATCGGAAAAATTGAGTGATGCAATAGAGTCTGCAACTGCGGAGTTGGCGAGTTATGTGGAGGACTCGGGAGAGTATCAAATTACAAAGGCTGACCTTGAGCGATTATTGAGGGCGGTTGCAGGGGCTGAGTGCAACACGGTTATTGAATTGAAGCAGGCGCATCATGCCGCATAGCCATGGCTTCCTGCATCACTTTGCCCATAACTTCAATTGGGCATTTGAAGTCGAAGCGCTTACGTGGGCGCATGTTCAGTTGCAGTGCGATGGCATCCAGTTCTTCCTGGCTGTGTACCGACAGGTCTGTGCCTTTGGGCAGGTACTGGCGGATCAAGCCATTGATGTTTTCGTTGCTGCCGCGCTGCCAAGGGCTGTGCGGGTCGCAGAAGTAAATGGCCACCCCGGTCTGCTGAGTGATTTCAGCATGCCGCGCCATTTCTCGGCCCTGGTCGTAGGTCATGCTCTTGCGCATCGCCAGCGGCATGCCATTGAGCGCTGCACTGAAGCCTTCCATCGCCGAGGTCGCCGTCGCGTCGTTCATCTTCACCAGCATCAGGTAGCCACTGGTGCGCTCCACCAGCGTACCTACAGACGAGGCGTTGGCCTTGCCCTTGATCAGGTCGCCTTCCCAATGCCCTGGCATCAGCCGGTCTTCGATCTCCGGCGGACGTACATGAATACTGACCATCTCAGGGATCTGACCGCGCCGATCCACACCGCCAGAGCGCGGCCTGCGCGTCGTCTTGCTTTGGCGCAGGCAGATGATCAGCTCCTTGCGCAGTTCACCGACCGGCAGGGCATAGATCGCGTTATAGATCGTCTCACGACAGACGTAGGCCTCTCTGAGGCTGGGAATGTTCATGCTGCGCAGCTTGCCGGCAATCTGCTCGGGAGACAAACGCTCACGCAGCATATGAACCACCAGCTCAAAGCGCTCGCTACCCGGCAACAGCTTTCGCATCGGTCGACACACCTGGCGGCGGGCTTGCATCTGCTGTTGGGCTACACGGGCCGAGTAGCCACCACAGGCATCTCGATTGCGGCGCAGCTCCCGGCTGATGGTCGAAGGGGATCGGTTGATCAAGCAGGCAATCCCACGCAGGCTGAAACCTTGGGCATGACCGATTTGAATGGTGGCGCGCTCTTCAACGCTGAGTTCGGTATAAGACATGGGGGCAGCACCGTACCGGAAAGGTCAGGTGTTGCACTCAGTTTTTGCCGCCGCCGAGCTTTAAGGCTCGCCTGATTGATACAGTAGGACTTTTATGATGAGTTCTAGTAAGAATATGAGTGGCGGTATCCTTGCATGTGAGAATGCATTACAACGTCTTCTAGAAGGTAAGCCTGTCTTGTCAGTGCATGTAGGCTTGGATGTGTCGAAAATTACCGCCAGCATTGTTAGCCTTGAGGCAGGATTTGATCGCGGTTACCTCAAAAAATCCCGCAGAGCACATTTGCCGATACTTGCAAAAATCGAATCTGTTCGTGCAGAGGCAGGTAAGGGTTCTAACTCGTCAAGCGCAAAAAAAGTTCAACGATTAGAAGATAAGGTTTTGCTCTTGGAAAAAGAGCTTGCAATGGTCCGTACGCAGCGCGACCGAGTGCTTACGCAAAATCTCCAGTTATGGGAGCGTGTGAGGGAGTTAGAGTTAGCTGAGCGTCAGAACAAGACGCGCCAGGTTCGGCTGCACCATTGATTGCGGTTTACCAGGCGCGCCAAGTACCAGCTATGGCTGTGCGAAGTGAGCTGCGACTAAGGCCTTGACCCAGCTAGGGATCCTCTGAAGTAGCCATGCATTTCTGGCTGACTTCAGCCTCCGCTGATTTTAAAAGCGGCAAATCGATCAAGAACGCTCAGATCACCCGCTCATTTCTGTGTTTTCAGCCGCCACGAGCACCTCGCGGCAGCCATTTCCCTCATTACAGGCGCACCTCTCCTGCATTCGTCAGTAAATGTCGGCGTGCCATCCACAGATTCGACAGCGCGAACAGTGTCACCAGTTGCGCGGTGTTCTTCGCCAGACCCCGGAAGCGCGTCTTCACATAACCGAACTGGCGCTTGATCACCCGGAACGGGTGCTCGACCTTGGCGCGAACCTGCGCCTTGGCCTTCTCGATCTTGCGCTTGGCTTTGTACAACACGCTGCGTTTATCGAGTTTCTTGTAGGTGCTGCGGCGGGCAGCGATCTGCCAGATCACCTCCCGGCCTTCATGTTCTGGGCGTTTCTCTACGCCGGTGTAACCCGCGTCGGCACCGACCATGTTTTCCTCGCCGTGCAACAACTTGTCGACCTGGGTAACGTCTGCAACATTGGCAGCCGTGCCGACCACGCTGTGCACTAGACCCGATTCGTCATCGACGCCGATGTGGGCCTTCATGCCGAAGTAATACTGGTTTCCCTTCTTGGTCTGGTGCATTTCCGGGTCACGCTTGCCGTCCTTGTTCTTGGTCGAACTCGGTGCATTGATCAGCGTGGCATCGACGATGGTGCCTTGGCGCAACGACAAGCCTCGGTCACCCAGGTAGCCATTAATGACGGCCAGGATGCCGGTAGCCAGTTCGTGTTTCTCCAGCAGCCGGCGGAAGTTGAGGATGGTGGTTTCGTCGGGAATGCGCTCCAGACTCAACCCGGCAAACTGGCGCAGGATGGTCGTCTCGTACAACGCCTCCTCCATCGCCGGATCGCTGTAACCGAACCAGTTCTGCATCAGATGCACGCGTAGCATCGCCATCAACGGGTACGCCGGACGACCGCCTTCCCCCTTCGGGTAGTGCGGCTCGATCAAGGCAATCAAACCCTTCCACGGCACCACCCGATCCATCTCGATCAGGAACAACTCCTTGCGGGTCTGCTTGCGTTTGCCGGCGTACTCGGCGTCGGCGAAGGTCATCTGCTTCATCGGAAAACTCGGCGGGTGGAATCCGGGTATTTTGCCAAAATCAGGAAGTCTTCTTCAGAGTTTCCCTAGCTAGGTTAGCGGTAGCATGACGCGCGCGCCTCAGAATAAGCGGCTGTGAGAGCACTTGTGCGCTGAACGATATCTCCTGCGGCAAAGTGAGCAATGAAGACCGGCTGTAATTCCTCACAAGGATCACCGTTGCAGCTCTGACACCTGAGGCAGTAGGCCGGATGGGTCGCATGCAAGCACGCCTGCGATGCGATATAGCTTCTCGACGGTAATATTTACTTCGCCACGCTCGATCCGCCCCACATAGCTGCGGTCGATACTGCACGCCAGCGCGAGTGCATCCTGAGAAACTCGGCAGATCTTTCTCTGCGCCCGGATGCGTTCCCCTAACGCTTTAGCCAAATTATCCATGACCGTCTCAATTCCACTTGAGGCGGCACTATCGTGCGTTTGCGGATGCACAGGCCACGGACTATAATCCGCATTTTTCGCAGTTACTCTTCTGGTGCCTCAATGAAATCGGCCTCGTTCACCTTTGACAGGCATTTGCACGAGCTGCTTCAGGAGGAAGGGCGCACAAAGTTTACGATCCGTGAACTTCGCGATGCCTATGCCAAAAAACTGGATGGCATGAATTTCCGTCTCACCGATGTACGTCGTTATGTGTATGAGCAAATCCGCCGAATGCTGCGCATGGGCTGGGTTGTGCTCGATGAAGAGCGCCTTTCGCGGAGTCAGGTCTACCACCTGCAGCCGATTCTGATAGATCTGCAACTGGAGCTGATCGACAACGGTTTTGAGAACAGCCTCAAGACTATCGAGGCTCCAAAGCAGGCACCTGTAGCAACAGAATTACAGGCTTTGCCGCTTAAATCTTCAGCCAATACGGATCAGCAGTTGGAAGCTCTTCACAAGGAAATCCGCCTGGACTTCCTGTCTTCGATGGGCGAGGCGGAGCGCTACAAGCTACTTCTGGACGAGATGCCGCATCTGCGGGACAGGCTTGAAGGCGACTACCTGGAGGCCAGAGATCGTAGTTCGCGTCTACATGGACATCTTCGCGCCATCGAAAAGACCCTCAAGACGATTGCCGCTGCACAATGAGCGGAACACTAAGAGACTGGCAAAACGGCTGCATCAACAAAGCGTTGGAGCACTTTAACGCGACGCCGCATTTCTTCTGCCAAGCAACGCCGGGGGCCGGGAAAACACGCATGGCTGCGGAACTGGCTAGCCGACTGCTTGAGCAAGACAGAATCGACTTGGTGATGTGCTTTGCACCGTCCTGCCAGGTCGTTGAGGGCTTCCGTTCGACCTTTGCTGAGGTGCTAGGCCGGCGTCTCGACGGCCAGATAGGTGCTGTGGGTGCGGCCTATACCTATCAGGCCATGGAATACCGAGATGAGGGATTTTGGCAGCTTCTTGATGACTACCGGGTGCTTGTGGTCTTCGATGAAATCCACCATTGCGCCGGCCATGATCCATTGCTTAGTAATGCTTGGGGTCAGCAGATACTGCATCGGGTACAAGATCGTGCTGCCTTCACGCTGGCGTTGTCTGGCACGCCCTGGCGTTCGGACGACAAGGCCATCGCCTTGGCTCGCTACTCTTCGCCCGAGGGGTATCTGATCTGCGACTACCGTTATGGCCTTAAAGAGGCCGTTACTGATGGTGTGTGCCGATCACCACGCATCGTGTTACTCGACAATCAGAAGGTGAAGCTCACTGAGGAACTGGGCGCTGACAGCTCTGTGAGGCTGTTTCCTAGCATTGCCAAGCTTTTGGGGGAGTCACCTGTCACCTACGAAGAACTGCTGCGCCATGACGAGGTAATCGACCAGCTTCTCGACCTTGGCTGCAACAAGCTCAATGAGCTTCGCCAAATCAAGCCGGATGCAGCCGGTTTGGTCGTTGCCACCGACATCGAGCACGCCCAGCAAATTGCTCAAGCCTTGGACGCCAGGGGGGAGGGCTGCCGCATCGTAACCAACAAAACACCGGATGCGCAGCAGGTATGGGCCTCGTCGAGAATGACTAGCCCAAAGCCGCCGCGGAGCCCGAGTAGGTATTCCTTTTCTAACGAGTCGCGCAACATCAGGCCCGTAGAAATGATGCCGATCCTAAGTGGACAGCTTGCAACATTGTCGGGACCCTCGGCAGAGATCGATCGCCCTTGCTCATCAAGCCAAGTTTTCTGCTGTGTCTGCCATCGCGCACAGGGGATACCCAGCTTGTCCATCATCTCGGTCTGCCACTGCTCGCAGAGGGTTGCCGGCGCAAAGATGATGACGGGTTTACTGCGGCCTTTCTGCTCTGCCAAGAGGCTTAACGCCAAAGCCGCCGTGCCCATGGCAAGGGTCTTTCCCAAGCCGACCTCATCAGCCAGCAGCAAACGCACAACGCCATATTCTTGGTAATGCTTCAGGCACTCGGTGACGAACCCCTGTTGCCAGGCCTGCAGCGAGAACCCTTCGCGATACAGTGGCGACTCGATCAAGGCGGCAGGGGCAATTTGCTCGGGTTCTACTACCTCGTCGATTGATACCTCATGGCGATGGCTGCGCCGAGTAATTTCTCGGCACACCGCATCCGGCAAAGGCTTCGCGGCATTCCACAGGTACTCGAACTCTGCCTCAATCCAGGCGACACCTTCTGGGGAGTCGTCGGACCAGAGTATTTCGTAGTGCTTTTGCCAGCCACTGCTGGTCTCGTTCATTGAGCCAATAAAGCCGAGCTTGCGGCCATCGGCCAAATCAATCACACCTGCTTTGCCGTGTAAAAAACCACAAGCACTATCAGGGGCAACCCGTATGACCTGCCCACGCTTTTCTAAAAACGATGCTAACTGCTGATAGCGCTCTCGGTTGAAGCTCTACTACACGCCGGGTGCCTGCTCGCTGGCGGCGCACATCGTCCTCTGCGAACTGGGCCTGCCCCACGAACTGGTCAGGGTGGATCTGAACACCCACACCACCGCGGGCGGCGGGGATTTCTACGCAATCAACCCCAAGGGCTACGTGCCGGCCCTGGAGCTGGAGTACGACCAGGTGCTCACCGAGGACGCGGTGCTCCTGCAGTACCTGGCCGAGCTCAAGGGTGACGTCAGCCTGCTGCCGCCGGCCGGCAGCATGGAGCGCTGGCGCGTGCTGGAGTGGCTCAACTTCATCAGCAGCGAACTGCACAAGGGACTCGGCGCATTGTTCAATCCGGCGATTACTCCGGAGTGGAAGCAGGCGGTGCTGGAGCGGGTGAGCCAGCGTCTGGACCTGGTCAACCAGGCGCTGAAGGGGAATGCCTTCCTCTGCGGCCGGCATTTCACCATTGCCGACGCCTATCTGTTCACCATCGTCAACTGGACCGGCTTCATGCACATCGACCTGGCGCCCTGGCCGGAGCTGGCTGCCTACCAGCTGCGGATGGCGGAGCGCCCGGCGGTGCAGCAGGCGATGCGCGCGGAGGGCCTGCTGAAGTAGCGGGTTGTGCCGAAAATGAAAAGGGGCGCCATCTGGCGCCCCTTTTGCTGTCGGCCCGAGGAGGGGCTTACAGGCTCTTCGACACCGATACCACGAAGTTGGCGTCGCAGTAGTCGGACTTGCCACCGGCAGCGAAGCCTTTGCACTCGCTGTCGCTGAGGCTGGTGTCGGTGTAGGTCATGCCGAAGTCCAGGCCGGCGTAGGTCTTGGTCAGGCCGATGGACCAGTCGTTGTAGGAGTCTTCCTTACCAACGCCGGCGCTGTTGAGGAAGATGTTGTCCTTGAAGTCGTAGTTGCCGTACTGCAGGGCCAGGCCGATCTCGTAGGGCAGGGTGTAGTCGTAGCCGATGTAGGTGTAGAGGGTGGTGTTGTCGTCGGCGAGGCCATTGCTACCGAACATGGCGAAGTCGTCGGAGTAGGCGGCGCCGACCTTGAAACCATAGGCGGTCAGGCTGCCGTAGTACTCGCTGTAGTTGGCGGCGGTGGCGCCCGGGTAGTCGTACTTGATCCAGCCCAGGTCGTAGGAAATGTCGTCGGTGATGTTGTTGGTGAAGCCGAGGTAGTAGTCGAATTCGACGTTGGCGTCGTTGCCGTCGGCCGCTACGAAGTCGACGTTGGATGCCCAGGTGCCGACGTACAGACCGCTATCGTGGGCCACGTCCAGGCCGCCCTGGATGGCGCCTTTGCCTTGGGTTTGCGACACGCCTCGGTAGATGTAGTCCGTGGTCAGGGCGGCGTTCATGCTGACGTCGAAGTCACCGATCGGGCTCTTCACGGTTTCGGCGGCGGCGAAGCTGCTGACGGTCACTGCGCTGGCGGCGGAGATGGCGAGGGTCAGTTTCTTGAGCATGGTCATTTGTCCCTATGGTCCGACGAGGAGTTGGCATCCTCGACTTTATTAGTGTGGTGTTGAGTCTGAGTGGAGCTGATTTGCCTCATGCACACGGCTTGCCAACTTTATAAATTGCTTTAAATACAATGACTTACGATTGATATTGGCGGCGTGGCAGGTTGTTCGGGTTTTGGCCAGGCGCCGTTGTGCACCATCGGCGGGCACGCTTTGGCCCAGTTTGGTGGCGTGGAAAAGCTGGCGTGTCCCTTGCAAAGAGAGGTGGTTTTCCTGTCTGGAGTGAGATGGATGCGTACGTTGTTGATGCTCGGATCGAGCCTGCTGGCCGGTGCTGTACAGGCCGCGGAACTGCATGTGGCCGCCGGCCAGGAGCGGCTGATCGACGAGCCGCGCCTGCAACTGGAGCGCCTGGTGCTCGAAGATGGTGCAACCCTGCGCCTGGCACCGGGGCTGCCGCGTTTCGAGCTGCGTGCGGAGCAGGCGTGGATCGGCCGCGACGTGCGCCTGCTGGCGCGCGGCAGCGATGCGTCAGCAGGGCGAGCGGGCGCTGCCGGTAGCGCGGGCAAGTCCTGCGCGAATGGCGAGGCCGGTCAGCCGGGCGAGGCCGGTGGGGCCGGCGCTGCCGGGACCGACCTGCAGATCACGCTCGGCCTGCGCAGCTTCGGTTCGCTGCTGCTGGATACCCGCGGCGGCGCCGGCTCGGCTGGCGGCAGCGGGGGCGACGGCGGCGACGGGGGCGCGGCGGATCGCTGCGCGGGAGGTGCCGGTGGCACCGGTGGTCGGGGCGGCGAGGGCGGTGCCGGCGGGCGCGGTGGCACGGTGGCGCTGCGCTACTGGAGCCTGAGCGAGGCCGGTTATATCCCGGTCAGCAACCACGGCCCGGGCGTGCAGATCCTGACCGCCGGTGGCCTGGGAGCCGCTGGCGGCCGTGGTGGCAAGGGCGGGATTGCCGGTGCCGGAGAGTTCAGCACCCGTGGCAACGGCATCAAGGTCTATCGCAATGGCGGCGCGCCGGGCGAGGCCGGCCTGACCGGCGCGCCGGGGAGCAGCGGCGAGACGGGACGCTTCCTGGTGCAGCCGCAGGCGCGGCCCTGACCGAGCGGCGCCGGCGCAGCGCTGCTCAGGCGATCAGCCGTTCGCGCAGACGGCCGAGCATGCCCATCAGGCTACCGACCTTGTCGCGCTCGCGTTCCTCTTTCGGGGCTTCGGCCAGGCGCGCCACCACATGGGTCGGCTGGGTGCGCCAGGCCTGGGCCTGACGGGCGGCCGCGCTCAGGCTCTTCTCGAACAGGGCCGGGCGGATCGGTTTGGGCAGGTAGCGGAAGATCTGCGCCTCGTTGATCAGCCTGAGCAGCGCCTGGGTGTCTTGGAACGGCGTGACCACCAGGCTGAGCAGGCGCGGATGGGCCTGGGCCAGGGTCTTGAGCAGCGGCGCGGTGTCTTCGCCGGCGAGCTTGAGGTCGCTGATCAGCAGGTCGACCGCTTCCGTGTTCAGCTGCAGCAGGGCTTCGGGCAGGTTGCGGGCGTGCAGCAGGCGATGGCCGCCGGCATGGCAGAAACTGCCGACCGCTGCCAGGGTTTCCGCATGGTCGTCGAGCAGCAGTACGGTCAGCGCGGTGGTCGGCTGCGCACTGTCGGTCATCGCCACGGGGACCTGGCTGGCGGCGATTCCCGCCGCCTGGCGCAGGGTGTTGGTCATCTCCTGCTGATCCCACGGTTTGGTCAGGTAGCGGAAGATGCCGCCGCTGTTCAGCGCATCGACCGCGGCGTCGAGGTCGGAGTAGCCGGTGAGCAGGATGCGCAGGGTGTGCGGGGCGATCTCGCTGGCCTGGGCGAGAAACTCCGCGCCGCTCATCTGCGGCATGCGCTGGTCGCTGACGATGATCTGCACCGACTCGCTCTTCAGGCGTTCCAGCGCGCGGCGCGGGTCGCTTTCGGTGAGTACGTCGTACTGGCGGCGGAACTGCATGGCCAGGCTGCGCAGGATGCGCTCTTCGTCGTCGACGAAGAGGATCCGGGTGGGGGCGGTCATATCAGGCACTCTCCTGCAGGTTGGGCGCTTGCGCGCGCGGCAGCCGGATCAGGAAGCGTGTGCCTCGCCCCGGCTCGGAGGCGACGCGAATCGTGCCGCCGTGGTCCTGGATGATCTTGAAGCTGATGGACAGGCCGAGGCCGGTGCCCTGGCCGACCGGCTTGGTGGTGAAGAAGGGATCGAAGATCTTCGCCAGCACCTCGGGCGGCATGCCCTTGCCGGAGTCCTGCACGGAAATGAACACGGCGTCGTCGTCGGCCCAGGTCTTCACCAGGATCTGGCCGAAGCGCTCCATGGCCTGGGCGGCGTTGGTCAGCAGGTTGAGCAGCACCTGGTTGATCTGCGACGGCGCGCAGGGAATGCGCGGCAGATCGCCGAGTTGCGCGGTGACCTCGGCCTTGTCCTTGATGTTGTTGCGGGCGATCACCAGGGCGCTGCGTACGCAGTCGTTGAGGTCGATGTCCTCGCTCATGGCGCGGTCGAGGCGGGCGAAGTTCTTCAGGCCGACCACCAGTTCGCCGATCTGCTCGAGGCCGTAGAGGGTGTCGCTGAACAGCTGCTGGAGGTCTTCCTTGAGCAGCTCCGGCGCCGCCTGTTCGCGGGCATCCAGGGCCTCGCCGAGGGCGGCGGCCAGGCGCGGCTCGTCGCATTCCGGGTCATGCAGGCAGTCGAGCAGGGTGCCGTGGGTGTCGGCGAGCTGCAGCAGCGGCTGCTTCAGCTCGCGCAGCAGCTGCACGTTGTTCTTCACGTAGCCCAGCGGGGTGTTCAGCTCGTGGGCGACGCCGGCGACCATCTGGCCCAGCGAGGCCATCTTCTCCGACTGCACCAGCTGGGCCTGGGATTCCTTGAGGTCGACCAGCGCCCGGCGCAGCACGGCGTTGCGCTGGGCGACGCGCTTTTCCATGGCCTTGAGCAGGTCGAGCACCGTGCCTAGGCCCTGGTAGCGGCCCTCGCCGTCGACCAGGATGAAGTCCTCGGTGATCGGGTAGGTCAGCTGCGAGGTGACCTGCTGGGCCGCCTCTTCCAGGCGGGTGTCCAGGCAGACCACCAGGGGCGCGTCGTTCATCACGCTGTGGGCCGGCTTTTGCCCGTGCAGGTCGCGGCCGAAGCGCAGCATGAAGATGTTCTGCAGGGCATAGCGGCTGATCAGGCCCCGCGGGCGACCGTCGGCGTCGACCACGGCCAGGGACAGGAAGGCCTTGCATTCGGGGGTCAGCAGGCGGTCGGCGACATCCGAGATGCTCATGTCGGGGGCCAGCGGCGCTGCGGACAGCAGCAGCGGTGCCAGAGCGCTAGTGGTGGTCATCAACGACTCTCAATGTGTTGATCGAGTGGTCGCCATTGAAGCAGTGCAAGGTTGCGATGGTGTTACCAGTGGTTTTGCGCAGCGCGGCACACTCTCGTGGGGCCCGGCTTGCGCCTGCTGGCGTGCGGCGATCTGTCGGTGGCCGGTCGGGAATGGTGCAGGGGCGGCGAATAAGCTCCCCGTCCGAGCGCTGCATCGGCGAAAATGCCGGCGAATTTTCTTGGCTCCCACAGGACCTCTCCATGAAAGAAGGGGAGCCGAGAGAATTCGGAAAAAATCGTACGCTAAGGCTTTCCGAGCTGTCGTAACGGCCTGAATTTCCCTTCCTCCAGCTTGCGGCTCTGCCGCCAGACGTAATCGCCGGTCAGGTTAATGTGCTCCCAGCCCAGCGGCGACAGATATTGATACATATCGGTATTCACCGGCTTTCCGGCGTCAGTCAGCCCTTGGGTTGCCCGCTCCAGGTAGACGGTGTTCCACAGCACGATAGCGGCGGTCACCAAGTTCAGTCCGCTGGCCCTATAGCGCTGCTGTTCGAAGCTGCGATCCCTGATTTCACCAAGGCGGTTGAAGAACACCGCCCTGGCCAGGGCATTGCGCGCCTCGCCCTTGTTCAATCCAGCGTGCACGCGACGACGCAACTCGACACTTTGCAGCCAGTCGAGGATAAACAGCGTGCGCTCGATCCGGCCCAGCTCCCGCAGGGCCACGGCCAGGCCGTTCTGACGTGGATAGCTGCCCAGCTTGCGCAGCATCAACGAGGCAGTGACGGTGCCCTGTTTGATCGACGCGGCCAGACGCAGAATCTCGTCCCAGTGAGCGCGGACGTGCTTAATGTTCGCGTCGGGGAGTTCATTGTCCTTGGCCAGCTTGGCGACGGTCGCCAGTTGCTGCTCTAGCAGCTGCAAGCGCTCCTCTAGGTACTGGTCGCTGTTGGGATTGGTCGCCAATGGCAGCGCCTGTTCCTTCTTGAGCGCGGCAAACTTCGCGGGCGGCAGCAGGTAATCTTCAAAGTCACGAAACTGCCGTGAGCCCTTGACCCAAATGTCGCCGGAACGCAGCGCGTTTTTCAGTTCAGACAAGGCGCAGATTTCGTAAAAACGCCGGTCAATGCCTTCCGGCGTGATCACCAGCGGTTTCCAGCGCGGCTTGATGAACGCAGTTGGTGCGTCCGATGGCACCTTGCGCAGGTTGTCTGCGTTCATCTCGCGCAGCTGCTGGATGGCATCCAGCACACGTTGAGCTGCCGGTGCGGCCCGGAGTTGAAGCACCTCCAGAAAGGCTGGAGTGTAGCGGCGCAGAGTATTGAAGTTTTCGCTGACCAGGTGCAAATGGTCGAAGGTTTCGGGACGGGCCAGTAGCTCGGCGTCGGTCACACTCTGGGCGAATTCGTCCCAGGGGATGACCGCCTCGATGGCGGCGAACGGATCGCCACCGGTAGTTTTGGCCTCCAGCAAGGCCTGACCTATCTTCGAGTACAAGCGAACCTTGTCGTTGATCGCCTTGCCCTGTTTCTGAAATTGCTGCTGATGCTTGTTCTTGGCGCTGCTGAACAGCTTGACTAGGATGCGGTCGTGTAGATCCACCAGTTCATCGGTCACTGTCGCGGTGCTTTCCAGCACCACGGCAACCAAGGTGGCGTAGCGCCGTTCGTTCTCGAACTTGCCAAGATCCTGCGGCGTCATCTGCCCACCTTCGCGGGCAAGCTTGAGCAAGCGGTTCTGGTGGATATGCCGGTCGAGCCCTTCGGGCAGGGCCACCAGTTGAAAAATCTTCAGCCGCTCGATGTGCTCCATCATGTGCCGCGAATTCGGTTTCAACGGTGACTGCCGTAGCCAGGTCAACCAGGTACTATTGCTGCCTGTCTTGATGGTCAGCAGTTCGTCGAGTTTGTTGCGATGCTGCTGGCTTAGCGGCTCGATCAAAGCACGGTAGATCCTCCGGTTCGCTCGCGCCACTGCTTCGGAGCAGGCCCGGTCGATCACCGTCAGGGTCGGCAAAATCCGCCGTTGCTGACGCAGACTCTCCAGAGCCTGCCCAGCCAGTAACAAACCTTTGTCGGTCTGCTGGGCCAGGTTGGTCAGCTCACGTACCAGGGCGCGAAAGTCTGACAGCCCGAACGGCAACAAGCCCAGGTAGGTTCGCAACTCCTGGGCATGTTCACGGCGGGTGACATCGCGCTCACCGTACTTCGCCCAGCTTTCGGGCGCAGCCTGAACCTGTCGTGCCACCCACTCAATGACCGGATCTGGCAGCACGCTGTCGCTGGACAGCGCGTAACCGGGGTAGCGCAGCAGGCAGAGTTGCACGGCAAAGCCGAGACGATTGGCATCACCCCGTCGCTGACGGATCAGCGACAGGTCGGACTCGTTGAAGGTGTAATAGCGGATCAGATCGTCCTGGCTTTCCGGCAGCGCAAGCAAAGTCTCGCGCTCAGAAGCCGAGAGTATCGAGCGACGGGGCATGTATCAGTCATCCGTGCGTAGGTACTGGTAAAGGGTTTCCCTACTTATACCGAACTCACGGGCTAGCTGGGCCTTTGGTTCACCGACAGCGGCCCGTTGCCGGACTGCGACAGTCTGTTCGTCGGACAGGGCTTTTTTACGAGCCCGGTAACCGCCGCGTTGCTTGGCCTGGGCGATTCGCTCGCGAATGAGCGCTCGCTCGAACTCGGCGAAGGCTCCCATGACCGACAGCATCAGGTTGGCCATCGGCGAATCACCTCCCGTGAATACCAGCCCTTCCTTCTAAAACTCGATACGCACGCCGCGCTTGGTCATTTTTTTGCACCAGGCGGCGCAGGTCATCCAGGTTGCGGGCCAAGTGATCCATGCTGTGTACCACGACCGTATCACCTTCACGGACGAAGCCAAGCATGGCCTCCGGTTACGGACGCTGGGTATCCTTGGCAGAGGCCTTGTCGGTGAACAGTTTGTTCACCTCGTTTTGTTTCAGCTGACATTTCGGGTTCTGTTCGTAGCTGTTGACCCGGACATAGCCGATACGTTGCCCCTGCAAGGGGCCTCCCTAGGCTATGTAGATGAACTTACAGCAGCACCTACCACGCTGCTGACCAATCCGCGCATTGGCGAACGACTAGAAGAGTTCGAACCAAGGGATGTACGCCGAATTCAGATCGGCCAATACGAGATGCGTTACGAGATAGTGGATTCCACTATCTACCTGCTGCGCCTGTGGCACACCCGCGAAGACCGATAGGTTTTGGCTGGGCCAGGAACGGAACACATCAAACTGGCGAGCCTATGACTGATCGGAAAACCTTAGCGTACGATTTTTTCCGAATTCTGTAGGCTCCCCAATAAGCACCGACAGCGTATTGGTCGCGGTCGGCAAGCTACAGAAGCAGATCACTTGGCCACCGCGATTGGCAACAAGCATGCCACGCTGGTCAGCAGCACGAACATCAAAACTATCAACGGCGCTAGCGTGCTCGGGGCCGGCAATCTGGTAGTCGGTGGCGGCTCAGGCATGGCTAGTCATGATGGTGAGCATTCCCTTGCGATGAGGTTGCGGGGGGGGATTAACAGGGAAATGGGTACGTGCGTCACCCTTTCAAGGGGAGCTGAAGAAAAGATCTGGGCATGGCGGGCGCTCAGGGACGCAGGTTCAAAGTCTGTTTGATTGCATTCGGGAATAGTGGGCCGAATGTTCAGTGTCAAACATTTTCTGCTGTAAGACCTGGCGCGCTCTGGTACACCTGTCAAACCTTCTCTTGATTGGCGTCAGTTTTTGTCAATCAATGGGGTTGAGTTTGACGGTCAATAGGAAATCGCCGAAATAGCATCACAGATAGGGATTACGGGCGGTTTAGCAGTGTCAATGCAGGGAACGTAAGGTGATAGCAAGCACTACTGGCCGGATGATCCGCTGATCGCCGAGCCCACCGCGCGGGCCAAACCGCGTAAGTAGGCCTCAGGGCAGACGCAGGTCTTCGCCGGCCACCTGAAGCTCGGCATAGGCACGATCCAGCGCATCGCGCAGGGCTTCGGCGCCGGGGGCTTTATTGGACACAATCAGCTTCAGCGGGATGCGCTGCAGCTCCACATACGGCAGCTCGGACATGCCCAGGCGTTTGCGTGCCTGCTCCACCGGGGTTTGGTAATCGAGAAGGAAGTCGCCGCGGCGGCGCTGGAGCATTTCCAATGCGGCGGTGTGGGTGCCGGTGCGGTGTTGCTCTACGGCCAGTTGCGGGTCGTTGAGCATTTCGTTGACCGTCTGCCAGTAGGTGTAACCACTGATCATGATCACGCCGCGACCCTTGAGGTCGTCAGGCAGGCGCGGCATCAGGGTGTCCCGGCGGAAATACAGGTTGAGCACGATCTCGCCCAACAGGGTTTGGGTTTCCAGGGTGTGCTCGCGCAATTCCAGTTTGCCCGGTGCGCCCGGCCAGACCTGTACGCTGCCATCCTGAATAGCGTTGTACAGCCGTGCGCTGGGGTAGGAACGCAGTGTGGTGCGATAGCCCGCATGTTCCAGCAGGCGTTTGCTCAACTGCAATATGGCGCCTTTGGCACGCCCTTGGCTGTCCGTGTAGGAATAAGGTGGAAACTCGTAATACCCCACGTGCACCAATGGTCGCGAATCATCGGCGGCAGAAGCGGCGAGGCTGGCGCTGCAGTGCAAGGCTACAGCCAGCGCGAGGCAGAGAAATCGTGGCATCAAATGGGTACGTACTGCGGCTATCTGCCGTCTTTTCGTTATAAAAATGTCACACAACCCGAGCATGGCTAACTGCCAGCAGTTTTGTCCAGTGGCTTGCTGAAAAAGCTTAGTCCAGCGTCGGCAGCAGCAGGCGGGCGAGCACCGGCAGGTGGTCAGAAATGCCTAAGCTGTCGTGTTGGCGTACCTGGCTGTCGAGGAGCGTCAGCTGTGGGCTGTGGAACAGGTAGTCGAGGGTACGATCCGGGCCAGTCACTGCCGGATCGTTGGGGTAATGGGTGTACCAGCGCGTCTGTTCTGCGCCGCTGGCCTGCTCCAGGCTCGGCACCATCGGGTAGCGCTCAGCCAGTTGCTGCAACTCACTGGTGGGACTGTACCAGCTGCGCTGGTTCTCAGGCAGGCGCTGGTACTGGCCGGTAGGCAACAGGTTGAAGTCGCCGCCGATCACCCAGGGTTTGCCGTCGGCCTGGAGCTGGTCGAGCAGGCTGCGGGTCATGGCCACTTGGCGCTGCATGGTGTCATTACCTTGGGCGAAGGCATCCAGATGGGTGTTGATGGCGACCAGTTCGCCACCGCCACGCACGGGTAGGTGACTGACCAGCAAGGCACGCTTGAGGTTGAATTGGCGGCTGATCAGGTTGGCGGGCATCAGCGGCAGTTGCAGGCGTTCGGCGTGGGATATCTGGAAGCGGCTGAGGGTGCCCAGCTGCATGCCGACGCTGCCGAGAATCTGCGGGTGCGGCACAAAGGCTGCTTTCCAGTAATAAGCCTGGCTGCTGCACGGATACAGGTCACTTAAACGCTCGTGCAACAGTGCGAGCTGGTTCTGATAGTCCGTCGCTTTGGCCCCGTTGTGCAGTTCTTGCAGCAGGACGATATCGGGCTGCTCGTCACGCAGAATGCGGGCGACTTCATCCAGGGTAAACGCCAAGTCTTGCGCGCTGGGGCGCTGGTCGGGGCCGTTGCCACCGACCAGGTCGTACCAGAACACATAGCGCTTGCCGGCCAGGTATTGGATGTTCCAGGTCATCACTTTCAGAGCCTGGCCGGGTTGCAGTTGCGGCGCGCTGGTCTGGCAACTCACGGGGGCGGCTTCGCGGGCGGCTGGGTGCCAGGTCAGGCTGTAGATCAGTGCCGCCAGCACGCAGCACAGGCTGGCCATGCTGAGCAGGAGAAGGCGCAGGAATCGGGGCAGGGGCATAAACAGGATCGCCGGCAGGTGAACTATGCTGTGGGAGCATACCGGAGATGGCCGATGCTGCCGATGTTGCAGCGGCCTGCTCGGGTGCTTCAGGAGGTCACATGACTCACCCAACGATTGCCCAGCGCAGCCCCTATGCGGTTGCGGTCACCGCCGGCAACGACTACTTCTGGTGCCGCTGCGGGCTCAGCGCCGCACAGCCGTTCTGCGACGGCAAACATAAAGGCAGCGGTTTCACCCCGTTGAAGTTCCACGCAGACGAGGACGCCACCCTGTACTTCTGTGGCTGCAAGCACACCCAGATACCGCCTTGTTGCGATGGCAGCCATAACAGGTTGTAGTAACCGCTATTGCAGTCACTGGGTTGGAGACAGGTTATGTACCGCAAGGTGTTCGCCAACAAGGTATTCGACCGCAAAGTTGTGGTGATTACGGGCGGCTGCGCCGGTATTGGCCGCGCGCTGGCCATGCGCTTGGCACAGGCCGGCGCTCGGCTGGTGATCTTTGATCTGCAGCAGCAGGCGCTCGACAGCCTGGTGCAGCACCTGGCCGATCATCACAATGCTGAGGTTCTGGGCGTGCTCTGTGATGTGGCCGATGCGGCGGCAGTTGAGCGGGCGATGGCGCTGACCGTCGAGCGTTTTGGCGGCATTGATGTACTGGTCAATAACGCCGGCATTACCCACCGCAGCAGCTTTGCCGACACGGAGCTAGCCGTGTTTCAGAGGATTATGGCGGTCAACTATTTTGGCGCGCTGCACTGCACCAAGGCTGCTTTGCCCAGTTTGATCGCCCGCGGCGGGCAGATCATCGTGCTCAGCTCTCTCTCAGGCTTTGCGCCGCTGCTTTATCGCAGTGCCTATAACTCCAGCAAGCATGCCCTGCATGGTCTGTTTGAAACCCTGCGCTATGAGCTGAAGGGCTCCGGGGTCAATGTGATGCTGGTGTGCCCTGGCTTTACGGCCACTGACCTGCGCAAGAATGCCTTGGTCGGTGACGGCTCTGTGGCGGCGCAACCTCCGTTGGCCATGGGCTCGGTGGCTTCGCCGCAGGATGTCGCTGAGGCTATCTACCAAGGTGCCTTGAAGCGTCGTCGGCTGCTGGTATTGTCCAATGTCGACTGGCGCGCGCGGGTGTTGGCGCGGTTCTTCCCGCGGCTGTTCGAGCGGGTGCTGCTGCCGCGCCTGTCTGGCTTGAAGCCGCAGCGTGCAGGACGGTCCTGATGCGCCGCGCATGGCCCGTTTTACTGCTGTTGCTCGGTGCGCCGCTGCACGCCGAGGAGCCGCCTGCGTTGCGGGTCATGACCGATATCTGGCCACCGTTCCGTATGCAGGAGGGTGATGGCCCGCTAACGGGGCTAGACATTGATGTGCTCGAGCAGCTTACTCAGCGCACCGGGTTGCGCTTCGATGTCCAGCGCGCGCCCTGGGCGCGCGGTTTGGCGGCGCTGCAGAACGGCAAGGCGGACTTGATGACGGGGTTGGCGAAAACCCCTGAGCGTGAGGGTTATATCCATTATCTCGCACAGCCTTACTACGCTTGTGCGCCGCGTTTCTATGCTGCACCGGCGCAGGCCAAGGCGCTACAGAGCTACAGTCAGCTGGCCAGCCTGACGATTGGTCATGTGCTGGAGTCGGCGTACTTCGAGCCGTTTGATTCAGATCCGCAACTGCGCAAAACCGCGGTCAATACTGAAGGGCAGTTACTGGAAATGCTGGTGCGTGGCCGCTTGCAAACGGTGATCGGCACCGATTGTCAGGTCGACTACGAATTGCGCGATGCGCGCTGGAATGGCCATATCGCCAAAGCGGTGTTTCAGCCCGAAGCACGCACCGATTTGTACATTGGCTTCTCCCGCCAGCGCGGCTTGCAGGCGCAGTATCAGCAGGTAAGCGAAGCACTGGCGCAGATGCAGGCTGAAGGCTGGATCGCCAAGGCGGCGCAGCGTTATCAGTCCACCGCGCCTTGAGCTGCAACAGGCTCAGCCATCAATGCTCGTGCGGCTCGATATACACCTCGTAGATCATTTCCAGATCCCAGAACGCTGCTTCGATCTTGTGGCCATCCAGATCGCGAACAAAGCAGCCGTAATAGGGCTCGCCATATTCTGCGCGAGGGCCGGGAGCGCCTTCATCGCTGGCGCCAGCTTCCAGGGCTGCCTGGTAGAAATCGTGCACGGCGGCCTTGTTCGATGCGACAAAGCCGAAGTGGCTGCCATTGCCAATGCTTGCCGGTTTGCCGTTGATCGGCGTCTGCACCCAGAACTCCGGGTATTCGCGGCCATAGGCGACTGCGCCAGGGTGGGCAAGTACGCGCTTGCAGCCGAGGGTGGCGAGCACCTGATCGTAGAAGGCGGTGGCCTTGTCGAATTGATTGGTGCCGATGGAAATATGCGAAAGGATGCTCGGGTTGGCGTCAGCCATGGTTCTGTCCTCCTTGAGTGTCGCTGGCGTTCACTCGACTTCGGGCTGGGTGCTGCGCAGCATAAATAGACGAAACAGCACGACGCTTGAGAATAGTTGTAAAAAGCGACTTGCGCAGTCGAGCAGCAGACTGGCCAGGGCGTTGTCGGCGAAGGTTTCGCTGGAGTGGCTCCAGCCGTCGAGCAGCCACAGCGGCAGCATGACAATCAGGATGCAACCGAGCATGGGCCAGAAGTAACCGCTGCTCAGTTGGAAGCTCTCGTGCAGCGCCTTCATCGGGCTCAGACCGCGCAACACCAGCAGGTACTCGGCAAACGCCAGTTTGACCATCAGCCAGACTCCCGGCAGCACGAACAGCGATGCGCCGAGCAGAATTGCCAAGGTATTGAGACCTGCCAGCAGAGCAAAACTTGGCCACAAGCGCAGGCTGGCGGCCAGCAGGTCGAGGGCGCGGGGCCGCTGGCCTTGGCTGCGTGCGTCGAGGAATAGAATCAGCGCGGCGCTATATAACGGGTAGAACAGCAAACCGGCGAGCAGGCGCCAGAGGGTGGCGGATTCGGCGTCCACCAGGCTGGTGACCTGCTGCAGCAACAAGCCTTCGAGCACGATCAACGGCAGGCACAGGCGGGCAATCGCCACCAGGTTATGGCTGAAGAAATACCAGGAGTCGCGCAGAGCGGAGGTCATATTCATGGTGGGCGCGTGTTGAGTCTGAGAGTCGCCACTCTAGCCGATTGCCCCTGGCGCTCCAATTTATGCCGGCTTTGCTAGTGCCTTGCTTCTGGCATACTGCCAGGCGCTTATTGCCCTGCCATGAGGATTACCGGTGAAGAAGATCGCCGTATTCGCCGATGTACAGAACCTCTATTACACCGTGCGCCAGGCCTATGGTTGCCATTTCAACTACGCCGCGCTGTGGGCCGATATCAGTCAGCATGGGCAGATTGTCGAAGCTTATGCCTACGCTATCGACCGAGGCGATCAGAAGCAGCAGCAGTTTCAGCAGATCCTGCGCAACCTCGGCTTTACCGTAAAACTCAAACCCTTTATCCAGCGTAGCGACGGCTCGGCCAAAGGCGATTGGGATGTCGGTATCACCATCGACATCATGGACGCCGCGCCGCGCGTCGATGAAGTGGTGCTGGCCTCCGGTGATGGCGACTTCGATCTGCTGCTGGACAAAATTCGCGGCAGTTATGGCGTTGAGGCGGTGGCCTATGGCGTGCCAGGTCTGACCGCGCAATCGCTGGTGCGTGCGGCCAGTCGCTACGTGCCGATCGACGGCGCACTGCTGCTGAGAAACTGAGCAATGCTTGCCGACTCCATCGCCGTACTCGACTTTGAAACCACTGGCATGTCGCCAGCCCAGCAGGCGCGCGCCACCGAAATCGGCGTGGTAATCGTCGAGGATGGGCAGATCGTAGCCCGCTACCAGAGCCTGATGAACAGCGGCGCCTGGGTGCCGCCGTTTATCGAGCAGCTCACAGGCATCAGCAATGCCATGTTGCGCACCGCACCGCCTGCCGCGCAGGTGATGCAGGACGTGGCGGAGTTTGTAGGCGACCGTCCGCTGCTGGCGCATAACGCCAGCTTCGATCAGAAGTTCTGGGACGCCGAGTTGGCACTGATTCGCCGTCGCCGCGTGCAGCCGTTTGCCTGTTCTTTGTTGCTGTCGCGTCGTCTGTTACCGATGGCGCCGAGCCACAAGCTGGACAATCTCAACCAGTGGATTGGTCTGCCCGATACTGGCAAGGCGCACCGTGCGCTGGCAGATGCCGAGATGGCGGCCAACCTGACCTGCTTTATGGCGGCGTTGCTGCGTGAGCGCCATGGCATTGCCGAGATTTCCCATGAGCTGCTGTGCAACCTGCAGCGGGTGCCCGCCGCGAAGATGTCGCTGGCGTTGCAGAAAATTCGTGATCACGCCTTTGGCTGACGATACTTTTAGCGGCTTGTTACATCTGCGTCTCAACCATGGCGCGTGACTGAATTAAGCTGGACAGGCACCTATCCGGGGCTCTTTGTCGACAGAGGCACACAGCATGTTCGGTTTGTTTAAAAGCGATCCCGCCAAGAAACTACGCAAGCAATACAGTGCCAAGTTGGAAGAGGCGATGCAGGCGCAGCGTAATGGTGATATCCGCAGCTATTCGATGCTGACGGAAGAAGCGCAGGCGTTGTGGGCGCAGTTGGAGCCCCTGGAGCGGGCCAAGCAATAAGTTGCCGATGCAAAAATCAAAAAAGGCTGCCATCAGGCAGCCTTTTTGCGTTTAAGTGGGGCTTAATTTTGCGCCAGCTTTTGCTCGTATTGGGCGAGCATTTTCTGTGCGTGAGCCACTTCCAGGGCTTCCATGGCGTTGATCGGCTTGATCGCTACCGCGCGCTTGAGGTGTTGCAGTGCCTTGTCCTGCTCGTCGTCGCCGTACACATAGGTCAGTGCGTTAGCGTATTCGTAGTGGCCGATGGGCAGATTGTCCTGGGCCTTGAAGCTGCGGCTGAAGTATTTCTCCATATTGTCGGCGCTGACGCCGTAAGTCATGCGCCCAACCATCTTGCCGACCTTGCGGATTACCCCAGCTTCATAGCCGCCATACAGCGCCAGAGCAAAGGGTTGTTGCGGGTGCTTGGCCAGCAGGGCCTTGAGTTCGTCAGGAATCTGCGAGGTGTAGCCGCGCTTGAGTACTACCGGTACTGACAGCTCTTCACCCAGGCGCGCCTTGGCGTACACCCGGCCGAATTGCGCCACCGTATCGGCCTGAACCAGCTCGCCGGCCTGATCGGTGTAAGTGATCACCTCTTCCAGCAGCTTGTGCTTCTCGGCCTGGTCGGGCACCAGGAACATGGCATACACCACCTGGGCAAACATCGCCGGGATCTGCCCGCCAACACCCAAGGCCAGGCCCTGTTGCTTGGCCTCGGCGAAATCACCACGGAACATTAACCGCCAGACATCCTGCAGCTTGGCCGCGTAAACCTCGGCTTCTTCCGGCTTACCAGTGAAGCCGGTGTTGGCCAGTACGGTTTTTTCCAGCGCCTGAGGGTGCGTGGTGGCCATAGTCACCACCCAGTCAGCGTCGGGGAAGGGGTAGTTGGCGCCAAAGCCGCGTGTCAGTTGCGGCCAGGCCTGGCGCAGTTTGTCGCCTGAGTAGTCGTAGGCGCTTTGGTCGTAGGGGAACGGTTTCCAGTTGTCAGCGGCGACAGCGCTGAAGCTGCAGGCGGCAAGTAAGGAGATAAGTGTGCGGCGCATGGCGATGACCTGATTGTTGTAGGTATGCGCCGATCATAGAGTGCTGCCGCCCGCGCCCCACCCATCCAAGGATGAGTTGCGCGGGTTTTCAGTGCGTTGAGCCTGCTGCTGTGCCGATCTTAAGCATGGCTGTCCTTGTGCTGGAACTGTCGGCGGTACTGGTTGGGTGACAGTTCCGTGTGCTGACGGAACAACCGGGCGAAGAAGCTGGCATCGTCGTAACCTACTTCATAGCTGATGGTCTTGATGCTTTTGCGGGTGGCGCTGAGTAGCCCCTTGGCAGTTTCGATACGCAGGCGTTGCAGGTAGTGCAGCGGTTTATCGCCGGTGGCGGTTTGGAAGCGCCGCATAAAGTTACGGATGCTCATGCCGTGTTCACGGGCGACATCTTCGAAGCGGAACTTGTCGGCGAAGTGATCTTCCAGCCATTGCTGGATCTGCAGGATGGTCATGTCGTGGTGCAGCTTCTGCCCGCCAAAGCCGATGCGGCCGGGGGCGTAGTTGCGTTGCACTTCATAAAGAATGTCGCGGGCCACACCCTGGGCCACGCTGGCGCCGCAGAAGCGTTCGATCAAGTAGATATACAGGTCACAGGCGGAGGTCACACCGCCGGCGCAATACAGGTTGTCAGCGTCCGACAGGTGTTTTTCCTGGTTTAGCAGTACCTTGGGGAAGCGCTCGGCAAACTCGTTGAAGAAGCGCCAATAGGTGGTCGCTTCCTTACCGTCGAGTAGGCCGGCCTGGGCCATCCAGAACACCCCTGTGGCTTCGCCGCAGATTGCGCTGCCGGCGGCATGGCGCTGTTTCAGCCAGCTGAGCACTTGCGGGTGGCGCTGGCACAGGGCGTCGAAGTCATCCCAGAAGGCTGGCAGGATGATCACGTCGGCATCTGCCAGTGCGCCGTCGACCGGGATCAGCACATCACTGAAACTGCGTACGGGCTTGCCGTCCGGGCTGACTAGATGGATTTCAAAGGTCGGCGTCAGGCCTCGGCCCTGCTGTTTGCCGTAGCGCAGGCTGGCCATGTGGAAGAAGTCTTTGGCCTGCATCAGGGTCGAGGCAAACACACCCTCGGTTGCAAGAATGCTGACGCGGTGCAGCGGCGCTGGTGACGGATTCGGCATATATATTGTTCTTATTAAGGCTAAGTGGTCATGAGCTGGCTGGATCGTCTTATTTTTTGGCGCTTGTGTCCAGTGTGACCAAGCGTTTGCTTGGCTAAAGTCGAGGCCACTTTAAAACCGCTCTATCAAGCAGGTGTTGCCATGATCCCTAGAACGATTTTCAGCTCCGAACACGAACAGTTTCGCGACAGCGTGCGCAAGTTCCTTGAGCAGGAAGCCGTGCCTTTCCATCATCAATGGGAAAAGGATGGGCATATCGACCGTGCGCTGTGGAACAAGGCGGGGGAGGCGGGAATGCTCTGCTCGCATATCCCGGAAGAGTACGGTGGCATGGCCGCGGATTTTCTCTACAGCACCGTGGTGATCGAGGAGGTCGGCCGCCTGGGCCTGACTGGCATCGGTTTCTCCCTGCATTCGGACATCGTCGCGCCCTACATCCTGCATTACGGCACCGAGGCGCAGAAACAGCATTACCTGCCAAAACTGGTGTCTGGAGAGATGGTCACTGCCATCGCCATGACCGAGCCCGGTGCCGGCTCCGACTTGCAGGGCGTAAAAACCACCGCGGTGCTGGATGGTGATGAATACGTGATCAATGGCTCGAAGACCTTTATCACCAACGGTTTTCTGGCTGATTTGGTAATCGTGGTGGCCAAGACCGATCCGAAAGCCGGTGCCAAGGGCACTAGCCTGTTCCTGGTCGAGGCTAATACACCGGGCTTCTCCAAAGGCAAGCGTCTGGAAAAAGTCGGCATGAAGGCCCAGGACACCTCCGAGCTGTTCTTTCAGGATGTACGTGTACCTAAGGAAAATCTGCTGGGCCAAGCCGGCATGGGCTTCGCCTATCTGATGCAGGAATTGCCGCAGGAGCGTCTGACCGTCGGTGTCGGCGCCTTGTCCTCGGCCGAGGCGGCACTACAGTGGACCCTGGAGTACACCCGCGAGCGCAAGGCCTTCGGCAAGCCGATTGGTGATTTTCAGAACACTCGTTTCAAACTGGCAGAAATGGCCACGGAAATTCAGATCGGTCGGGTGTTTGTCGACCGCTGCCTGGAGCTGCATCTGCAGGGCAAGTTGGATGTGCCGACGGCGGCGATGCTCAAGTACTGGGGCACCGACCTGCAGTGCAAGGTGCTCGATGAGTGCGTGCAGCTACACGGCGGCTACGGCTATATGTGGGAATACCCGGTGGCGCGCGCCTGGGCCGATGCGCGGGTGCAGCGCATTTATGCGGGTACCAACGAGATCATGAAAGAGATCATCGCCCGTTCGCTGTGATCGAATGCTGAATAAAAAAGCCCGGCTATTGCCGGGCTTTTTTATGTCTCGCGCACTGATTAGGGGGCTGGGTTGGGCTGGGCTTTGTGAATCGCTTCGATAGCAGTTAGCACCTCGGCAGAGAGTTTTAGTTCGCTGCTGGTCAGGTTGCTGTCCAGTTGCTCCAGGCTGGTCGCGCCAATGATGTTGCTGGTGACGAAGGGTTGCGCGGTGACAAAGGCCAAGGCCATCTGGGCTGGATCCAGGCCATGCTCGCGCGCCAGAGCGACATAGCGTGCGCAGGCGCTTTCCGACTCCGGGTTGGTGTAGCGGGTAAAGCGGCTAAACAGGCTGATCCGCGCATTGGTCGGACGCGCGCCGTCAGCGTACTTGCCGGAGAGCATGCCGAAGGCCAGGGGCGAGTAAGCGAGCAGGCCACATTGTTCGCGGATGGCGATTTCTGCCAGGCCCACTTCGAAGCTGCGGTTGAGCAGGTTGTAGGGGTTCTGGATCGACACGCTGCGCGGCCAGCCACGTTGTTCGGCCAGCTGCAGGAACTTCATGGTGCCCCAGGGCGTTTCATTGGATAGGCCGATATGGCGTATCTTGCCGGCCTTGACCTGTTCATCCAGCGCTTCGAGGGTTTCCTCCAGTGGCGTGTATTCGCTGTCCTGGTGGCGATAACCAAGCTGACCGAAGAAATTGGTCGGGCGTTCCGGCCAGTGCAGTTGGTAGAGGTCGATCCAGTCAGTTTGCAGGCGTTTTAGGCTGGCATCCAGCGCTTGGGCGATATGCGCGCGGTTGTGTTTGAGCTGACCGTCGCGGATATAGCCGATGCCATTGCCAGGGCCGGCGATCTTGCTGGCCAGCACCCAGTCTGCACGATCACCACGCTGTTTGAAGTAGTCACCGATGATTTGTTCGGTCTTGCTGTAGGTTTCGGCGCGTGGCGGTACCGGGTACATCTCGGCGGTATCGATGAAATTTACCCCGTAGGCCTTGGCGCGTCCGATCTGGGCGAAGCCCTCGCTAGAGCTGTTCTGTTCGCCCCAGGTCATGGTGCCCAGGCACAGGCTGCTGACCTTGAGATCGGTGCGGCCGAGTTGACGGTAATCCATTGCTAGCTCCTTGAGAAAAGCGGGTCGGCATAATCGTGTTGAAATTCTCCGCGCAATCTGCATAATTGCGCACCTCTTTCTGCAGTGGAAGTGATGCGCCGCCTGCCGAAGAATCTTGCCGTATTACGGACGCGCTGACCCGAGCCCCCGATAGCGCCTGTTTTCGGCTGCCTTTGACTTGTCAAAGTACGCACTATTCAGTAAGATCCGCCGTCTTATTTATCAGGGCGGCCCCTGAGGCTATAAAGAATGAAAACTTTTACTGCTAAACCGGAAACAGTTAAGCGCGACTGGTTTGTCGTCGACGCTGCAGGTCAGACCCTGGGTCGTCTGGCTACCGAAGTTGCAAGCCGTCTGCGTGGCAAGCACAAGCCTGAATACACTCCGCACGTTGATACCGGTGACTACATCGTCATCATCAACGCTGAGCAGATTCGCGTTACCGGTGCCAAGACCACTGACAAGATGTACTACTCCCACTCCGGTTTCCCGGGCGGCATCAAGTCGATCAACTTCGAGAAGCTGATCGCTAAGGCCCCTGAGCGCGTGATCGAGACCGCGGTTAAAGGCATGCTGCCGAAGAACCCGCTGGGTCGCGACATGTATCGTAAGCTGAAAGTGTATGCGGGCGCTGCTCACCCCCACACTGCTCAGCAGCCCCAAGAACTGAAGTTTTAACGGAATAGTTCATTATGTCGGCGACTCAAAATTACGGCACTGGCCGTCGCAAGACTGCAACCGCTCGCGTTTTCCTGCGTGCGGGCACTGGCAAAATCTCCATCAACAATCGCACTCTTGATGGTTTCTTCGGTCGCGAAACTGCCCGCATGGTAGTTCGTCAGCCGCTGGAACTGGTTGAGATGACCGAGAAGTTCGATATCTTCGTTACCGTAATCGGTGGCGGTGTAAGTGGTCAGGCTGGCGCAATTCGCCACGGCATCACTCGCGCCCTGATGGACTACGACGAAGCTCTGCGTCCTGCACTGCGTAAAGCTGGCTTCGTGACTCGCGACGCCCGTGAAGTTGAACGTAAGAAGGTTGGTCTGCGTAAAGCGCGTAAGCGTCCGCAGTACTCCAAGCGTTAATTCGCTACCTGCGTTCACGAAAACGCCCAGTTTCCTTTCGGAGCTGGGCGTTTTTTGTGGGCGATTATTTGCTCTGCGGCATCATGCCGCATCCGTGCACGCCGTGATTTGTAAGGGGTTGAGTCCGCTCTGGCTGGGTAATTACCTTGTCAGTAGAGGGGCTTTTCTTTACCATTTGGCAAATTTTTTGTGCGACTCGATTTTTACCTAGTATAGGCCTGACCAACAGGCCATAAAGCTGATGGGAGACGACTGAATGAGCAATGACGGCGTGAATGCAGGCCGGCGTCGCTTTCTAGTAGCGGCCACCTCTGTGGTGGGCGCTGCAGGAGCGGTGGGTGCCGCGGTCCCGTTCGTAGGGTCCTGGTTCCCAAGCGCCAAGGCTAAAGCTGCCGGAGCACCCGTGAAGGTGAACGTCAGCAAAATTGAGCCTGGCCAGCAGATGGTTGCTGAATGGCGGGGGCAGCCGGTGTTTATCGTGCGCCGTACCGAGGAAATCCTCAGTAACTTGGTGAAAATCGAGGGCCAGCTGGCTGACTTCGATTCCAAGGCGTCTGAGCAGCCAAGTTATGTCGACCCCAAAACCCGCTCGATCAAGCCGGAAGTGCTGTTGCTGGTAGGTCTGTGCACCCACCTGGGTTGTGCACCGTCTTTCCGTCCGGAAGTTGCACCTGCTGATCTGGGTGCTGACTGGGTTGGTGGTTACTTCTGCCCTTGCCACGGTTCGCGCTATGACCTGGCTGGCCGCGTTTACAAGGCTCAGCCTGCGCCCCTGAACCTGCCGGTGCCGCCGCACACGTATGAGTCGGATGATGTGATCATCATCGGTGTGGATCAGGAGAAAGCATGATGAGCAAATTCATGGAATGGGTCGATGCGCGCTTTCCCGCGACCAAAATGTGGGAAGACCATCTCTCCAAGTATTACGCGCCAAAGAACTTCAACTTCTTCTACTTTTTCGGCTCCCTGGCACTGCTGGTGCTGGTTAACCAGATCGTTACAGGTGTCTGGCTGACCATGAGTTACACGCCTTCGGCTGAACAGGCATTTGCCTCGGTCGAGTACATCATGCGTGACGTGGAGTACGGCTGGATCTTGCGCTACCTGCACTCCACCGGTGCTTCAGCGTTTTTCGTGGTGGTGTACCTGCACATGTTCCGCGGCCTGCTCTACGGTTCCTATCAGAAACCGCGTGAGTTGGTGTGGATCTTCGGCATGCTGATCTACCTGATGCTGATGGCAGAAGCCTTTATGGGCTACCTGCTGCCGTGGGGCCAGATGTCCTACTGGGGTGCCCAGGTAATCATCTCGCTGTTCGGTGCCATCCCAGTGATCGGTGCGGACCTGACTCAGTGGATTCGCGGTGACTACCTGATTTCCGGGATCACGCTGAACCGCTTCTTCGCCCTGCACGTGGTAGCCCTGCCGATTGTGATTCTCGGTCTGGTGGTGCTGCACATCCTGGCGTTGCACGAAGTTGGCTCGAACAACCCAGACGGCGTTGACATCAAGAAGAAGAAAGACGAGAACGGCATTCCGCTCGACGGCATCGCCTTCCATCCTTACTACACCGTGAAAGATATCGTCGGTGTTGTGGTGTTCCTGTTTATCTTCTGCTTCGTGATCTTCTTCTTCCCGGAAATGGGTGGTTATTTCCTCGAGAAGCCGAACTTCGAAGCCGCTAACCCGTTCAAGACGCCTGCGCACATTGCTCCTGTTTGGTACTTCACCCCGTTCTACGCAATTCTGCGGGCGGTGCCAGACAAGCTACTGGGTGTAATTGCCATGGGTGCGGCTATTGCAGTGCTGTTTGTGCTGCCGTGGCTGGATCGTAGCCCGGTTAAATCGATGCGCTACAAGGGCTGGATGAGCAAGGTCTGGTTGCTGATCTTCTGTGTGTCTTTCGTGATTCTGGGTGTGCTGGGTGTGCTGGCGCCGACACCAGGCCGTACGTTGCTGTCGCAGGTGTGTACCTTCCTGTACTTCGCGTACTTCATCCTGATGCCGTTCTATACCAAACTCGAGAAGACCAAACCGGTTCCGGAAAGGGTGACTGGCTGATGAAAAAGCTATTTGCTGCACTCGTAATTGCTGCAATGCCTGCCCTGGCTCTGGGTGCTGGTGGTGTTGAGTATCCACTGGACAAGGTAGAGATTGATCTGACCGACAAAGCCGCCATGCAGGATGGGGCGCGCACCTTCGCGAACTACTGCATGGGTTGCCACTCCGCGCAATACCAGCGCTATGAGCGGGTGGCCAATGACTTGGGGATTCCCCATGAAGTCATGCTGAGCAACCTGGTGTTTACTGGCGCGAAGATTGGCGAGCACATGAACATCGGGATGAAGCCGGCCGATGCTAAAGCTTGGTTTGGTGCTGCTCCGCCGGATCTGACTCTGGTTGCGCGTGTGCGTGGCAATGACTGGTTGTACACCTACCTGCGCACGTTCTATGAAGATCCTGCGCGTCCGCTGGGTGCTAACAACAAGGTGTTCCCGAACGTCGGTATGCCGAACGTGCTCGTGGGCCTGCAGGGTCGCCAGTACATCGGTTGCAAGCAGGTTCAAGTGGTCGAAGACGGCAAGAAGATGTTCGATCCACTGACTGGCACGCCGATTACTCATGAAGCCTGCGACCAGCTGACCATCGAGCCGAAAACGGGTGCATTGAGTCCGGAGGAGTTCGACGAGAAGATCCAGAACTTGGTGACCTTCCTCGCTTACTCGGCTAACCCGGTCAAACTGAAAAGTCAGCGCATCGGCACCTACGTGCTGCTGTATCTTGCCTTCTTCTTCGTATTCGCCTATCTGCTCAAGCGCGAGTACTGGAAGGACATACATTAATCCGTTGCATCTCCGCTGTTGACCTGCGCGCCCCTTTGGGCGCGCAGGTCTTTCTGCTTCACATAACTTTATAAGCGAGGAGGACCGCCATGGGCGTGACCAATCGGTTGGCCTGTTACTCCGACCCCGCCGACCACTATTCCCACCGCGTACGTATTGTGCTCGCCGAGAAGGGTGTAAGCGCCGAGATCATCAGTGTCGAAAAAGGTCGTTATCCGGCCAAGCTGCTTGAGGTTAACCCTTATGCCAGCCTGCCGACCTTGGTGGACCGCGATTTGGCACTGTATGAGTCGACTGTGGTAATGGAATACCTGGATGAGCGATACCCGCATCCACCGTTGTTGCCGGTGTACCCGGTTGCGCGTGCCAATAGCCGTCTGTTGATCCATCGCATTCAGCGTGACTGGTGCGCGCAAGTGGACCTGATCCTCGATTCGCGCAGCAAAGAGCCGGCCCGTGCCCTGGCGCGCAAGGAGCTGCGTGAGAGCCTGACAGGGGTGTCGCCGTTGTTTGCCGATAAGGCGTATTTCCTCAGTGATGAATTGAGTCTGGTGGACTGCTGTCTGCTGCCGATTCTTTGGCGTTTGCCGATTCTGGGGATAGAGTTGCCAAAGCCGGCCAAGCCTTTGCTGGACTACATGGATCGTCAGTTTGCTCGTGAAGCGTTCCAGGCCAGTCTGTCGCCTGTCGAACGTGATATGCGTTAACCCGAGGAGGTAGTGATGAAGTCGAGTCGTCCTTATCTGGTTCGTGCCTTCTATGAGTGGATCGTGGACAACGACTGCACCCCGCATTTGCTGGTCAATGCCGAATTTGCCGGTGTGCAAGTGCCTACCGGCTTTGCCAGCGATGGTCAGATAGTCCTGAATGTCTCGCCGACCGCCGTGCGCAATTTGCACATGGACAATGAGGCCGTGAGCTTTGAGGGGCGTTTTTCCGGCGTGCCGCAAAGCCTGTATATCCCTGCGGCTGCGGTACTGGCGATTTATGCGCGGGAGAATGGTCAGGGCATGGTGTTTGATGCCGAGTCATCGATGCTTGAGGGGGGCGAGATCGACGATCCGGATGAGCAAAGCCCTCCGGATGATGAGCCGCCACGCCCCAGCGGCAGGCCCAGTCTTAAAGTGGTTAAGTAAACATAAAAAGGCGATCCGAGGATCGCCTTTTTTATTGCTGCTATTCAGGTCGGCTGTAGAGCGATCAGTTGGTGTACTCGAACAGCTTCACGACTTTCTGCACCCCAGAGACGCTCTGCACCAAGTTGGTGGCATGACTGGCTTCCGCTTGCGAGACCAGGCCGAGCATGTAGACGATGCCATTTTCGGTGATCACCTTGATACGTGTACCTGGCACAGCGCTGTCCGCCAGCATCTGGGTTTTGATGCGGCTGGTCAGCAATGAGTCATTGCTGCGTACAAGAAGAGAGGTGGGCTGCAGGACCTGCAGTTCGTTGTGCACCTTTTTCACATTGCCGACTCGGCGAGCAGCTTGCTCAGCCATGCCTTTGAGCTCGTTGCGCGGTGTCTGGCCGGCCAGGAGCACCACACCGTTGTAGCTGGTGACGATGATGTGTGAGGTCGGGCTGGTCAGGTCGATGTGCGCGCGTGCCACGCTGGAGCTGACTTCCGAGGGAATAAACTGGTCATCGATCTTGTTGCCGACGCTGCGATTGCCGCAGCCGGCCAGCGCAAGGGTCAGCGCCAAAGCGGCGAGGATTAATGGTGAGCGGGTCATTCTTCACTCCCAAACAGTTGGCTGTCGATCAGGTCGCACAGGCAGTGGATGGCCAGCAAGTGGACTTCCTGAATGCGTGCGGTGACTTTTGAAGGTACGCGGATTTCCACGTCTTCCGGCAGCAACAGTGACGCCATGCCGCCGCCATCGCGACCGGTGAGGGCCACCACGGTCATCTCGCGGTCGTGAGCGGCTTGGATGGCCTGGATCACGTTTGCAGAGTTGCCGCTGGTAGAAATTGCCAGCAGCACGTCGCCTGGCTGACCGAGTGCGCGAATCTGCTTGGAGAACACCTCGTTGTAGCTGTAATCGTTGGCGATCGAGGTGATGGTCGAGCTGTCAGTGGTCAGGGCGATGGCCGGCAGGCTGGGACGTTCACGCTCGAAGCGGTTGAGCAGTTCCGAGGAAAAGTGCTGGGCATCGCCGGCTGAGCCGCCGTTACCGCAGGAGAGGATCTTGCCTTCGCTCAGCAGTGCCTGAACCATGGCCTGGCTGCCCTGCTCGATGAAGGGGATGAGCACTTCCATGGCCTGCTGCTTGGTTTCAATGCTGGCTTGGAACAGATGGCGAATACGGGCTTGCATGTCCATTAGGGGTCTAACCTTCAGTGTGGCTTCTGTTCAGGTATCAAAGGCGTTTTGAATCCAGTCCAGTTGCGCGGGGGCTTGGCTGTCGGCGGTTATGGCAATCACATCAAAACGGCATGGGTACTTGGCCCAGCGTGCTTCTTGTTGCAGAAAGTGCTGAGCGGCGCGGCTGAGTTTCTCACGTTTACGTGCATCAACGCTCTCGGCCGCGCCGCCCCAGGCGCTATGGCGCCGATAGCGAACTTCTACGAATACTACTGTATCGGCGTCGAGCATGACCAGATCGAGCTCGCCGACACGACAGCGCCAGTTCTGTGCAAGCAGGCGCAAACCATGTTGTTCAAGATACTGCCGGGCTTGTGCCTCGGCAGCGTCTCCGCGTTGTTGCGTGCTGATGCGCTCGCTCAATTGATGCTATCGGGAAGCGGTTGAACCTGGCCGTCACGGAACTCGGCCCAGGGCAGTTGCCGCTCGATGCGCTGGCTCGGGTTCAGGCTCAGATTGCCGGACAGACCTTGCAGGCGAGTATCGGGCAGGGCTTTTAGCTGATTTAGACGTGGAGCCAGCAGGTAGGCGTCGGCACCCATGGCATACAGGCGACCGAGGCTGCCGCCGGCTTGCGGCCACTGCGTGCTGGCCTGCTGGCGCAGCGGGTCGTTGATGTTCAGCAGCCAGGGCGTTTCACAGAACATGATGCCGTTGAGGTCGATGTACTGCGCCTGGTTGTAGGTGCCGGTAAACAAGTGCGACGTGGCATACACCGGCACATCACCGGCGTACTGGAAGGCCAGCGTAGGTTTGATCTGCTGAGCCTGCTGCGGCGTGGCAGCGAGGAAGATGAAGTCGACATCGCGGCGACGCGACGGGGCAGCAGCAACCGAGGTGCCCAGGGTGTTTTGCAGGCGTTTGCTGCGTGCTTCACTTTCGCGCAGCTGGAACAGGTCGGCGATCTGTCGGGCCAATTCGACCGGCTGATCAACATGCTCGGCAGCGATCAGGGTGCCGCCTTGGGCTTGCCAGCTTTGGCGGAAGGCCGCGAGCACGCGGTCGCCCCATTCACCGTTGGGTACCAGTGCTACAGCGCGGCGCATGCCGTCGGCCCAGGCGCGGCGGGCGACTTCGCGGGCTTCGTCCTCGGCTGCTAGGCCGAATTGGAACAGTTGTGCAGGGCCTTCCTGGCTACCTTCGCTGTAATTCAACGCGAGAGTTGTGATGGGCAGCTGTTCACGGCTGCTTAGCTGGCTGACCAGGTTTTTCTCCAGCGGACCGATCACCAGCTGCACGCCACTGGCTTGGGCCTGGGTGTAGAAAGCGTCCATGGAGCCGATGCGCGAGCTGTCAAAAATCTGAATGTTCGGTGGGTTCTGCCCGGCTTGCTGCGCTTGATAGTGGGCTGCCAGGAAGCCGTCGCGCAGAGCGCGAGCCACGCTGGCCAGTTGGCCATCTTGTGGCAGCAGCAAGGCGATCTCGGTCAGCGGTTGGCTGGAGAGTTTTTTCAGCTCGACCAGCGCCTGCGGCAGTTGTTGCGCGGCAGGGTGCTGCGGATTGGCGGCAACCCAGGCATCAATAGCGCTTTGCTGCTGCTCCAGGGTGCCAGCGCTCTTGGATGCGCGGGCCAACTCCAGCCAGCCGTCGAGGTCAGCATCGCCGCTGGCTTGCAGGTCGCCTTCTGGCAGGCTGGAAACCAGTGCCCAGATGGTTTCCTGGTTGTCTGTGGCACTGGCGCCACTCAGCAGTGGAGCGATATAGGCGCGCTCGCGCGCTGCGGCCAGGATTTGCCCGGTGTCCTGCAGGGCGTTCGCGCGTACCAGCTGGCTGCGTACCTGTTGTTCAACCGGTAGCTCGCCGAGACGTTCCATGCTCGGGTGGCTGAGGGCGCGCAGGGCGGCCTTGGGTTTATTGCGGCTCATGTCCAACTCTGCGCGCAGGGTGCTGGCGTAGATCTGCTGGGCGGGCTTCAGGCTTTCCAGTTGCACTTGCTCCAGAATGCTGCTGGCGCGGGCTAAATCCTTCTGCTTATAGGCCAGGTCTGCCGCCGACAAGCGTAGTGCTGCGGCTTGCTCGATGGGGCTTTCGGCTGCTTGTTGCAGCAGCTGTTCAATGTTGGCTTGCGGCGTGCGCGGCAGCTCTCCCAAGGTCGATGAGGGCTGGCTGGCGCAGGCGGCGAGCAGGCCGGCAAGGCAGAGAATAGAGATGGGGCGCAGGCAGGCGATCATGTAAGCGTTCCTGATACTTGATCAAATTGAGCGTCGAATTGTACCCAAGCCCGCCGGGTGACGCGATGTCGAAGGTTGGAAACGGGCTACAATGCGCGCTTTGCTGATTTAAGAGGCCTGTGCTGTGACCACTTCCGCTGCTGCGAATTCGCCTTTGGGCAGTCTTTATGTGGTTGCTACACCCATCGGCAACCTGGATGACATCAGCGCGCGCGCGCTGACTATCCTGCGCAGCGTGGCTCTGATTGCTGCCGAAGACACCCGCCATTCCGCACGCCTGATGCAGCATTTTGGCATCGGTACGCCGCTGGCAGCCTGTCATGAGCACAACGAGCGCGATCAGGGTGGGCGCTTTCTCGCGCGGCTGCTGGCCGGCGATGATGTGGCGTTGATCTCTGATGCGGGCACGCCACTGATTTCTGATCCGGGTTATCACCTGGTGCGCCAGGCGCGCGCTGCGGGCGTTGCCGTGGTGCCCGTACCAGGCGCCTGCGCACTGATTGCTGCGTTGTCTGCTGCAGGCTTGCCGTCGGATCGCTTTATTTTCGAAGGCTTTCTCCCCGCCAAGGCCGCAGGGCGGCGCGCGCGCCTTGAGCAGGTCAGGGAGGAGTCGCGCACGCTGATCTTCTATGAGGCGCCGCATCGCATTCTCGAATGCCTGCAGGATATGCAGTCGGTGTTTGGCGATCAGCGCCTGGCGTTGCTGGCGCGTGAGTTGACCAAGACCTTTGAAACGCTGAAAGGTCTGCCGTTGGCTGAGCTGGCCGATTGGGTGGCTGCCGACAGTAATCAACAGCGCGGCGAATGTGTGGTGCTGGTCGCGGGTTGGCAGGCGCCGGAAGGCGACGAGGCTGTCAGTGCCGAAGCCATGCGTGTGTTGAATCTGCTGTTGGCGGAAATGCCGCTGAAACGCGCAGCGGCGCTGGCGGCAGAGATCACCGGGGTGCGCAAGAACCTGCTCTATCAGGTGGCTCTGGAGCAGCAGAAAGACGTTTAAACCTTGTTCTATAGGGCGCGGGCCGTTAACCTTGCCTACGGAGAGTCGATCGGACAGTCGCTGCCGTGTTGCGTTCTGCGTAATGCGGGGGAGGAAAGTCCGGGCTCCATAGGGCGGAGTGCCAGGTAACGCCTGGGAGGCGTGAGCCTACGGAAAGTGCCACAGAAAATAACCGCCTAAGCGCTTCGGTGCCGGTAAGGGTGAAAAGGTGCGGTAAGAGCGCACCGCGCGACTGGTAACAGTTCGTGGCTAGGCAAACCCCACTCGGAGCAAGACCAAATAGGGTTCCATTGGCGTGGCCCGCGCTGGAACCGGGTAGGTTGCTAAAGGCGTGCAGTGATGTACGTCGTAGAGGAATGACTGTCCTCGACAGAACCCGGCTTACAGATCGACTCTCCACCTTCCTCATTTATCCGCTTCACTGTTTCGCCTCCTTTCTAAGACCGAAAAAATCTTACTCTTAATAAACTACTTTAACTTCGTAGTTCAACGCGCTGCATATGTTCATTTTTATATCCATTTCTTCGCGTTATTTCTCCGTTTTGACCCTCTCAAAGTTCGCTAAATCGCCGTTCTATAAGGATTTTTCCCGCCAAGCGTGCCTTGACGGTGGGGGGCGTGCGTTCCTATAGTGTGCGCGAGTGGTAAGAAGTGGCAGAAAGTGGGTTTCTTAGGCACGGATAGCTAATAAAAAAGGGGAAACGCGATCGTGTTTCGCGGAGCAAACGCCATCAGTCTCGACGCCAAAGGGCGACTCGCGATGCCAAGTCGGTATCGGGACGAGCTTGTGTCGCGTTGCGCCGGCCAGCTTATCGTCACGATTGATGCCATTGATCCCTGCCTGTGTGTCTATCCACTGTCCGAGTGGGAGCTGATTGAAGCCAAGCTCCGCGAACTCGCCTCCTTCCGTGAAGAAAACCGCCGACTGCAGCGTTTGCTGATCGGCAACGCTGTTGATCTTGAACTGGATGCCAGTGGTCGTTTCCTGGTGCCGCCACGTCTGCGCGAGTACGCCAAGCTGGACAAGCGCGCGATGCTGGTCGGCCAACTCAATAAATTCCAACTGTGGGATGAAGATGCCTGGAATGCTGTGGCCGATGCCGATCTGGCCGCGATCAAGCAACCGGGTGCTTTGTCTGACGACCTACGTGACCTGATCCTGTGACCATGACCAGCAATTTCCGCCATATCACCGTGCTACTCGACGAGGCTGTCGAAGGGCTGGCTGTGCGCGCGAATGGTTGCTATCTGGATGGTACCTTCGGGCGTGGCGGGCATAGTCGGCTGATTTTAGAAAAGCTCGGGCCAGACGGTCGCTTGCTGGGGTTTGACAAGGATCCCCTGGCAATTGCGACGGGGAATGCGCTGGCGGCCGAAGACGGCCGCTTTGTCGTTGTGCAGCGCAGCTTTGCTGAGCTGGGTGACGAACTGGCGCAGCGCGCTCTAGCAGGCAAAGTCAGCGGTATTCTGTTGGATCTGGGCGTGTCGTCGCCGCAGCTGGATGACGCCGAGCGCGGCTTCAGCTTTATGAATGACGGCCCGCTGGATATGCGCATGAATCCGGATGCGGGCGTCAGCGCTGCAGACTTTATTGCCAGCGCCGCCGAAGAAGAAATCGCGCGGGTCTTCAAAGAGTTCGGTGAAGAGCGCTTTGCCAAGCGCATGGCCCGTGCCGTGGTGTTGCGCCGCACCGAGCAGCCGTTTACCCGCACCGCCGACCTGGCTCAGGTGCTGACCGTCGCCAATCCGGCCTGGGAAAAGGGCAAGAATCCGGCAACTCGCGCCTTCCAGGGCCTGCGCATCTATATCAATAATGAATTGGGCGATCTGGAAAGCGGCCTTGACGCCGCCCTGGAGAGCCTCGAAGTGGGCGGCCGCCTGGTGGTGATCAGCTTCCACTCGCTGGAAGACCGCATCGTCAAACTCTTTATGCGCAAGCATGCCAAGGGTGAGATGGACAAGCTGCCACGCGATCTGCCGATCATCCCGAAAGCCTTCGAACCACGCTTGAAACTGATTGGTAAGCCGGTATTTGCCTCCGAAGCCGAGCTCGCAGCCAACCCGCGTTCGCGCAGTGCGGTGATGCGCATTGCAGAGAAAGTGCGATGAGCGCGCTATTCGCCAAGCCATTGCCCGGCGGCAGTCTGCTGATGCTGCTGTTGTTTGTGGCTGTGCTCGTATCTGCGGTGGGCGTTTCCTACAGCGCGCACTGGAACCGTCAGCTGCTTAATGAACTGTATGCCGAGCTCAGTGTGCGCGACAAAGCGCAGGCTGAGTGGGGGCGCTTGATCCTCGAACAAAGCACCTGGACCGCGCACAACCGTATCGAAACCCTGGCCACTGAGCGCTTGAGCATGCGTATCCCTGATGCCGCCGAAGTACGGATGGTGGCGCCATGATGGGTCTTGAAGGTGCACTCTACCCTTGGCGTTTCCGTCTGGTGCTGCTGCTACTGGCACTGATGGTGGGCGCGATTGCCTGGCGTATTGTTGACCTGCAAGTGTTCGATCAGAGCTTTCTGCAGGCCCATGGTGACGCGCGCAGCGTGCGGCATATCCCGATTCCGGCGCATCGCGGTTTGATTACCGACCGTAATGGCGAGCCTTTGGCTGTCAGTACCCCGGTGACCACCCTGTGGGCTAATGGCAAGGAACTGCAGAGCGGTAAGGCCAAGTGGGATGCCTTGGCGGCAGCCCTTGGGCAGGACCCCAAGACCTTTTCCGCACGCCTGGCGGCTGCACACGAGCGCGAGTTCATGTACTTGGTGCGTGGGCTGACGCCTGAGCAGGGTCAGCGCATTCTCGACCTGAAAGTGCCCGGCGTGTATGGCATTGAAGAATTCCGCCGCTTCTACCCAGCAGGTGAGGTGGCCGCCCATGTGGTGGGCTTTACCGACATTGATGACCGTGGCCGTGAAGGCATGGAACTAGCCTTCGAGGATTGGCTGGCTGGCGTGCCTGGTAAGCGCCAGGTGCTCAAGGATCGCCGCGGGCGGCTGATCAAAGACGTCCAGGTTGCTCAGAATGCCAAGGCCGGTAAGACCTTGGCATTGTCGATTGACCTGCGCCTGCAATACCTCGCACACCGCGAGCTGCGCAATGCCGTGACCGAGTTCGGTGCCAAAGCCGGCAGCCTGGTGCTACTCGATGTGCAGACCGGTGAAGTGCTAGCCATGGTCAATCAGCCGACCTATAACCCGAACAATCGCCGTAACCTGCAGCCGGCTGCTATGCGAAACCGCGCGATGATCGACGTGTTTGAGCCGGGTTCGACCGTTAAGCCGTTCTCCATCGCTGCCGCCCTCGGCTCGGGTCGCTGGACCCCGGAAATGACCGTAGACACCGCCCCCGGCAGTCTGCGTATCGGTCGTTACACCATTCGTGACGTGTCGCGCGGCGGTGTGCTTAACCTCACCCAGATTCTGATGAAGTCGAGCAACGTCGGCATCAGCAAGGTGGCCTTCGATATCGGCGCCGAGCCAATTTACGCCGTGATGCAGCAAGTCGGCCTGGGGCAGGACACGGGCCTGAGCTTCCCCGGCGAGCGCGTTGGCAACCTGCCCAACTACCGCGTCTGGAAACAGGCCGAGACTGCCACTCTGGCTTACGGCTACGGCCTCTCGGTGACCGCCGTGCAACTGGCGCACGCTTACTCGGTGCTGGGCAACGACGGCAAGAACGTAAACCTGTCGATGGTGCGCCTGGATCGCCAGCCGGTTACGACCCAGGTCATTGACGAGCAGATCGCCAAGACCGTGCTCGGCATGCTCCAGTCCGTGGTTGAAGAACCGGGCGGCGGCGGCGCGCGGGCCAAGGTGCCGGGCTACCACGTCGGCGGCAAAAGCGGCACCGCACGTAAAGCTGCAACCGGCAGCAAGGGCTATGTCGATAAGGCGTACCGCTCATTCTTCGCAGGCGTTGCGCCAATCGATAACCCGCGTATCGCCGCCGTGATCATGATCGACGAGCCTAGCGAAGGGGGCTACTACGGTGGCCTGGTTTCTGCTCCGGTTTTCGGCAAGGTCATGGCTGGCGCACTGCGCTTGATGAATGTCGCCCCGGATAATCTGCCAGCACCTGAAGCCGTGAAGGTCGAAACCGCCGCTGCCGCACCCGTTAAAGGAGGGCGTATCTGATGCCCATGCCCCTTAATCAGTTACTGCCGCAAGCCGCCAGCTCGACACTGATTCGTGAATTGACCCTGGACAGCCGCAAGGTACGTCCTGGTGACCTGTTTCTGGCCGTGCCCGGCACCCAGCAGGATGGGCGTGTGCACATCGCTGATGCGGTTGCCCGTGGCGCCTCCGCCGTGGCTTATGAAGCCGAAGGTGCCGCGGTGATGACCGCGCACAGCGCTGAATTGGTCGCGCTCAAGGGCCTGGCTAATCAGCTGTCGGCGATTGCTGGGCGCTTCTATGGCGAGCCAAGCCGTGGCCTGCATTTGATCGGTATTACGGGCACCAACGGCAAGACCAGCGTCAGCCAGTTGTTGGCACAAGCTCTGGACCTGCTGGGCGAGCGCTGCGGCATCGTCGGCACCCTGGGCAATGGCTTTTATGGCGCGCTTGAACAGGGCCGTCATACCACGCCGGATCCGATCGGCGTGCAGGCGACATTGGCGGACATGAAAAACGCCGGTGCGCGCGCGGTGGCGATGGAAGTGTCGTCCCACGGCCTGCACCAGGGCCGCGTTGCCGCGCTGGCATTTGATGTGGCGGTGCTGACCAACCTGTCCCGTGATCACCTGGACTATCACGGCTCGATGCAGGCCTACGCCGAGGCGAAAGCCGCGTTGTTTGCCTGGTTGGGCCTGCGTTGCCGGGTGCTCAATCTGGACGATGCCTTTGGCCGTGAGCTGGCAGCTGCCGAGCACGAGTCGCGCCTGATCAGCTACAGCCTGAGCGATGCCGAAGCCTATCTATATTGCCGCGATGCGCAGTTTGACGAGCAAGGCGTGCGCGCCACGCTGGTCACCCCGCGCGGCGAAGGTAGCCTGCGCAGCTCACTGCTCGGGCGCTTCAACCTGAGCAACCTACTGGCAGTGGTCGGCACGCTGCTGGGGCTGGATTACCCACTGGATGAAATTCTCCAGGTGCTGCCACAGCTGCAAGGCCCCATCGGCCGTATGCAGCGCTTGGGTGGCGGCAAGCAGCCGCTGGTGGTGGTGGACTACGCACACACTCCGGATGCTTTGGAAAAAGTCCTCGAAGCCCTACGTCCGCATGTCAAAGGCCGCCTGCTTTGCCTGTTCGGCTGTGGTGGCGACCGTGACAACGGTAAGCGCCCGCTGATGGCCGCGGTGGTTGAGCGTCTAGCCGATGCAGTGCTGGTCACCGATGACAATCCCCGCACCGAAGCGCCGGCAAAGATTTTCAGTGACATTCGAGCAGGTTTCGTCACACCTGAGGCCGTGCAGTTCGTCCATGGCCGTGGTCAGGCGATTGCTCAGCTAATCGCCAGCGCGTCTGCCGATGATGTACTGGTGCTGGCCGGTAAGGGGCATGAGGACTATCAGGAAATCAACGGCGTGCGTCAGCCCTTCTCCGACCTGGTCGAAGCGGCCAACGCTTTGGCCGCATGGGAGGTGGCGCATGCTTAAGGCGCTGCGGTTGAGCGAAGTGGCTGGCCCATTGAGCGCCCGGGTGATCGGTGTCGATGTGTCATTCAGCGCCGTCAGCAGCGACAGCCGGGCGATTCAGCCGGGCCAGCTGTTCGTCGCCCTGGCCGGTCCGCGCTTTGATGGTCATGACTACCTGGCTGAAGTCGCCAGCAAAGGTGCTGTGGCGGCACTGGTCGAGCGTGAAGTGGCGGGTGCGCCGCTGCCGCAACTGCTGGTCGCCGATACCCGTCTGGCCCTGGGTCAGTTGGGTGCGCTCAATCGTCAGGCATTCAACGCACCTGTGGTGGCGATTACCGGCTCCAGCGGTAAGACCACCGTCAAAGAAATGCTCGCCAGCATCCTGCGCGAGGGTCTGCAAGGTCCGGTGTTGGCCACCCGTGGCAACCTGAATAACGATCTTGGCGCACCGCTGACCCTGCTGGAGCTAGCGCCTGAGCATGTTGCCGGGGTGATCGAGCTGGGCGCCAACCATGTCGGCGAGATTGCCTACACCGTTGGCCTGACCCAGCCGCAAGTGGCCGTGCTGAATAACGCCGGGACTGCGCATGTCGGCGAATTCGGCGGCCCTGAGAAAATTGTTGAAGCCAAGGGCGAGATACTCGAAGGCCTGAGCGAAAGCGGTGTGGCCGTGCTCAACCTTGATGATCGGGCCTTTGCCATCTGGCAACAGCGCGCCAAAGGTCGCCGCGTCAGCAGTTTCGCCCTGGTTAATCCGGCGGCTGACGTTTATGCCAGCGAACTGGCCCGCGACGCCCGTGGTTGCTCAGCCTTTACCCTACATTGCGCCAGTGGTCAGGCACGTATTCAGCTCAACCTGCTCGGCGAACACAACGTCGCTAATGCCCTGGCTGCTGCTGCGGCTGCCCAGGCGCTGGGCCTGGTTCCTGAGTCGATCAAGGCCGGGCTGGAAAGTCTGCAACCGGTCAAAGGCCGCGCCGTTGCGCAGATTGCGCCGAACGGCCTGCGGGTGATCGACGACAGCTACAACGCCAATCCGACATCCGTCTGCGCAGCTATCGATATCCTGGCCGGTTTTCCTGGTCGCCGTGTGCTGGTGCTGGGCGATATCGGCGAGCTGGGCGCTTGGGCCGAGCAGGGCCATCGCCAGGTCGGCAGCTATGCGCTCGGTAAGATCGATGCGGTGTATGCCGTTGGCCCCCTGATGGCGTATGCCATTGAAGAATTCGGCACACAGGGTCGGCATTTTGCCGACCAGGCCAGCCTGATTGCTGCGCTGCACAGCGAGCAGGGCGACACCACTGTTCTTATTAAAGGTTCACGCAGCGCCGCGATGGAAAACGTCGTGGTGGCGCTGTGTGGCGCATCCGGGGAGATTCACTAATGCTGCTGCTGCTGGCGGAGTACCTGCAACAGTTCCACAAGGGTTTCGCAGTGTTTCAGTACCTGACACTGCGCGGCATCCTCGGCGTGCTTACCGCCCTGGCCCTGTCGTTGTGGCTGGGCCCGTGGATGATCCGCACCCTGCAGATTCGTCAGATTGGCCAGTCGGTACGTAACGACGGCCCGCAGTCGCACCTGTCGAAGAAAGGCACGCCAACCATGGGTGGCGCGCTGATTCTCTCGGCCATCGCCGTCAGCACCCTGCTCTGGGCTGACCTGTCCAACCGTTATGTCTGGGTTGTGCTGGCCGTAACCTTGCTGTTCGGCGCCATTGGTTGGGTGGATGACTACCGTAAGGTGATCGAGAAGAACTCCAAGGGCCTGCCGAGCCGCTGGAAATACTTCTGGCAATCGGTGTTCGGCCTCGGTGCGGCGTTCTTCCTTTATATGACCGCGCAGAGCCCGGTGGAAACTACCCTGATTCTGCCAATGCTCAAGGACTTCAGCCTGGAGCTGGGCCTGGGCTTCGTGGTGCTGACCTACTTCGTTATCGTCGGTTCGAGCAACGCAGTAAACCTGACTGACGGCCTTGATGGCCTGGCCATTCTGCCTACCGTAATGGTCGGCGGCGCCCTGGGGATCTTCTGCTACCTGTCGGGCAACGTGAAGTTCGCCGAGTACCTGTTTATCCCCTACGTGCCGGGTGCGGGTGAGCTGATTGTGTTCTGCGCTGCGCTGGTTGGTGCTGGCCTCGGTTTCCTCTGGTTCAACACCTACCCGGCGCAAGTGTTTATGGGCGATGTCGGCGCGCTGGCGCTGGGCGCGGCCCTGGGCACCATCGCGGTGATCGTCCGTCAGGAAGTGGTGCTGTTCATCATGGGCGGCATCTTCGTGGTGGAAACCCTCTCGGTGATCATCCAGGTCGCCAGCTTCAAGCTGACCGGCAAGCGCGTGTTCCGCATGGCGCCGATCCATCACCACTTTGAACTGAAAGGCTGGCCTGAGCCGCGCGTGATTGTGCGCTTCTGGATCATCACCGTGATTCTGGTGCTGATCGGCCTTGCCACCCTGAAACTGCGTTGAGGATTGAGGACTTATAACAGCATGACCCTGATCGCTTCTGACCACTTCCGCATCGTTGTCGGCCTCGGCAAGAGCGGCATGTCCCTGGTGCGTTTCCTCGCACGCCAGGGCCTGCCGTTTGCTGTGGTCGACACCCGTGCCAATCCGCCGGAGCTCGCCACCTTGCGTGAGCAGTTCCCGCAGGTGGAAGTGCGTTGTGGCGAACTGGATGTGGAATTCCTCTGCCGCGCCAGCGAGCTGCTGGTCAGCCCGGGTCTGGCCATCGCCACGCCGGCGCTGCAGGCTGCTGCTGCGCGCGGGGTCAAGCTGTCGGGTGATATCGACCTGTTCGCCCGCTATGCCAAAGCGCCGATTGTTGCCATCACCGGCTCCAACGCCAAAAGCACTGTGACCACCCTGGTTGGCGAAATGGCCGCAGCGGCCGGCAAGAAGGTCGCCGTCGGCGGCAACCTCGGTACCCCGGCGCTGGACCTGCTGAATGATGAGATCGAGCTGTATGTCATGGAGCTGTCGAGCTTCCAGCTGGAAACCACCGACCAGCTCAACGCTGAAGTGGCAACCTGCCTGAACATCAGCGAAGACCATATGGATCGCTACGCCGATCTGCCGGCTTATCACCTGGCCAAACACCGCATCTTCCGTGGCGCGCGCCAGGTAGTGGTAAACCGCGACGATGCGCTGTCCCGTCCGCTGGTAGCTGATCAACTGCCGTGCTGGTACTTCGGCCTGGGCAAGCCGGATTTCAAGCGTTTCGGCCTGCTCGAAGAGAGTGGCGAGAAATACCTGGCTTACCAGTTCGACAGCTTGCTGCCGGTGCGTGAGCTGAAAATTCGCGGCGCGCACAACCAGTCCAACGCCCTGGCTGCTTTGGCGCTGGGCCATGCGGTGGGCCTGCCGTTCGAGCCGATGTTGGCAACCCTCAAGCAGTTCGCCGGCCTGCCGCATCGCTGCCAGTGGGTTGGCGAGCGTAATGCCGTGAGCTACTACGACGATTCCAAAGCCACCAACGTCGGTGCCGCATTGGCGGCCATCGAAGGCCTGGGCGCGGATATCAGCGGTAAGCTGGTGCTGATCGCCGGTGGCGATGGCAAGGGCGCGGATTTCTCGGCCCTGAAAGCTCCGGTCGGCAAGTTCTGTCGCGCCGTGGTGCTGCTGGGCCGCGACGCCGAGTTGCTGGCTGAGGCGCTGGGCGACGCCGCACCGCTGATCCGGATCAAGACCCTGGAGGAGGCTGTGCAGCGTGCTGCCGAGCTGGCTGAAGAGGGCGATGCTGTGCTGCTGTCGCCGGCCTGCGCCAGCCTGGACATGTTCAAGAATTTTGAAGAGCGCGGGCGTCTGTTCGCCCAGGCAGTGGAGGCTTTGCAATGATGCTGGCCCGCCTGCTCGCCGCGCCTTCGCCGCTGCATACCCGTCGCGGTATCGATATCGACTTCCCGCTGCTGGCCGGTTGCCTGGCGCTGCTCGGCTTGGGTTTGGTGATGATCGCCTCGGCCTCTTCGGAAGTGGCGGCAGTGCAATCGGGCAACCCGCTCTATCACATGATTCGCCACCTGATTTATCTGGCCATTGGCCTGGGCGCTGCGCTGGTGACCCTGCTGGTGCCGATGGCGCTGTGGCAGCGTTACAGCGGCATGTTGCTGCTGGCGGCGGTGGTGCTGCTGATTCTGGTACTGCTGCCGGGCATTGGTCGTGAGGTCAACGGTGCTAAGCGCTGGATCGGCCTGGGCGTGTTCAACCTGCAGCCGTCCGAGTTGGCCAAGCTGTTTAGCGTGATGTTCATCGCCGCCTACCTGGTGCGTCGCCAGGAAGAAGTGCGCGAGAAGCTCACCGGCTTTATCAAACCGATGCTGGTGCTGGGTCCTATTGCCGCGCTGCTGCTGGCCGAGCCGGACTTCGGCGCTACCGTGGTCCTGGTTGGCGCGGCCATCGCCATGTTGTTCCTCGGCGGGGTCAACCTGCTGCGCTTTATTCCGCTGGCGGCCTGCGTACTCGGCCTTGGCGTGCTGGTGATGACCAGCCAGGCCTATCGCCTGGAGCGTCTGACCAACTTCGTCGACCCGTGGGCTGACCAGTACGGCGCCGGTTACCAGCTGAGCCAGGCGCTGATCGCCTTCGGTCGTGGTGAGTGGTTCGGTGTTGGCTTGGGCAACAGCGTGCAGAAGCAGTTCTACCTGCCGGAAGCGCATACCGACTTCGTATTTGCCGTGCTGGCCGAAGAGCTGGGCATGGTTGGTGCGCTGATTACCGTCGCCCTGTTCGTCTTCGTTAGCGTGCGCGCCCTGTATATCGGCTTGTGGGCCGAGAAGGCCAAGCAGTTTTTCTCGGCCTATGTGGCTTACGGCCTGGCGTTCCTGTGGATCGGTCAGGTGCTGATCAATATTGGTGTGAACGTCGGCCTGCTGCCGACCAAAGGGCTGACCCTGCCATTCCTCAGCTACGGCGGCAGCTCGCTGGTGATCTGCTGCGTCAGCCTGGCGCTGCTGCTGCGTATCGAGTGGGAGCGTCGCACCCAGCTGGGCAGCGAGGATGTCGACTTCAAAGAATCGGATTTCTTCGAAGGCCAGTCTGCCGAGGAGGTTCAGCATGCGCGGTAATGTGTTGATCATGGCCGGCGGCACCGGTGGGCACGTATTCCCGGCGCTGGCCTGCGCCCGCGAGTTCAAGGCGCGTGGCTACAGCGTGCATTGGCTGGGTACGCCGCGTGGCATCGAGAATGAACTCGTGCCGTCTGCTGGGCTGCCGCTGCACCTGATAGACGTCACTGGCCTGCGTGGCAAGGGCAAGCTGTCGCTGCTGAAAGCGCCGTTCCAGTTGATCAAGGCGCTGTTCCAGGCGCGTAAAGTGATGCGCGAACTGCAGCCAGTCTGTGTGCTGGGCATGGGCGGTTATGTCACCGGCCCCGGTGGCCTGGCCGCGCGCATGAGCGGCGCGCCGCTGATCATCCACGAGCAGAATGCCGTGGCAGGTACCGCCAACCGCAGCCTGGTGCCATTCGCCAGCCGCGTCTGCGAAGCCTTCCCGAATACCTTTGGCAACAGCGACAAGCGCCGCACTACCGGCAATCCGGTGCGTGAAGAGCTGTTCCTGGAAACCCCGCGTGATTCGCTGCGCAACCGCCAGCCGCGTTTGCTGGTGCTGGGCGGCAGCTTGGGCGCCGAACCGCTGAATAAATTGCTGCCCGAAGCCCTGGCGCTGGTGGCGGCTGAGCTGCGCCCTGAAGTGTTCCATCAGGCCGGCAAGCAACATGATGCAATTACCGCTGAACGCTATCGCGCAGTTGACGTCGAAGCGCAGGTCGCGCCGTTTATCAAGGACATGGCGCGGGCGTATGCCTGGGCCGATCTGGTGGTGTGCCGGTCCGGTGCGCTGACTGTTAGCGAACTGGCCGCCGCCGGCCTGCCGGCATTCCTGCTGCCGCTGCCGCACGCGATCGATGATCACCAGACCCGCAATGCCGATTATCTGGCCAGTGCCGGCGCTGCCGTACTGCTGCCACAACGTTCCACTGACGCCGCCAAGCTGGCCGCGCAGCTGACCGAGGTTTTGATGCACCCCGAACAACTCACTCAAATGGCGCAGACGGCTCGTCGTCTGGCCAAGCCCGATGCAACCTGCACCGTTGTCGATATCTGCCTGGAGGTGGCCCGTGGCTAAGTCTCCCGCCGCTGCACGTTCGGAAATCCGCCGCATGCGCCGCATTCGCCGCATCCACTTCGTCGGCATCGGTGGTGCCGGCATGTGCGGTATCGCCGAAGTGCTGCTCAACCTGGGTTATGAAGTCTCCGGCTCCGACCTCAAGGCGTCGGCCGTGACCGAGCGTCTGGAAACTTTTGGTGCACAGATATTTATTGGCCACCGCGCCGAAAATGCCGAGCAAGCTGACGTGCTGGTTGTCTCCAGCGCGGTAAATACCAGCAACCCGGAAGTGGCCACGGCCCTTGAGCGTCGCATCCCCGTGGTGCCACGCGCCGAGATGCTCGCCGAGCTGATGCGCTATCGCCACGGTATTGCTGTTGCCGGCACTCATGGCAAGACCACCACCACCAGCCTGCTGGCCTCGGTGTTCGCCGCAGGCGGCCTGGACCCGACGTTCGTGATTGGTGGCCGGCTGAATGCCGCCGGCACTAACGCGCAGCTGGGCAGCAGCCGTTACCTGATCGCCGAAGCCGATGAGAGTGACGCCAGCTTCCTGCACCTGCAGCCGATGGTCTCGGTGGTCACCAATATCGACATGGACCACATGAGCACCTATGGCGGTGACTTCAACAAGTTGAAGAAAACTTTCATCGAGTTCCTCCACAACCTGCCGTTCTACGGTCTGGCGGTGATGTGCGTGGATGACCCGATCGTGCGCGAGATCCTGCCACAGGTAGCCCGTCCGACCGTGACCTACGGTTTTGATGAAGATGCCGATGTGCGTGCGATCAACGTGCGTCAGCAGGGCATGCAAACGTTCTTCACCGTGCTGCGCCGCGACCGCGAGCCGCTGGACGTGTCGGTGAATATGCCGGGCAACCACAACGTGCTGAACGCCCTGGCCACCATCGCCATCGCCAGCGACGAAGGCATCAGTGATGAAGCCATCGTCCAGGGGCTGTCGCAGTTTCAGGGTGTGGGTCGACGCTTCCAGGTCTACGGCGAGCTTCCGGTGGACGGGGGTAGCGTGATGTTGGTCGACGATTACGGCCACCACCCGCGCGAAGTCGCGGCGGTTATCAAGGCCGTACGCGGTGGTTGGCCGGAGCGCCGCCTGGTGATGGTTTACCAGCCGCACCGTTTCAGCCGTACCCGCGACCTGTATGACGATTTCGTTCAAGTACTCGGTGATGCCCAGGTGTTGTTGCTGATGGAAGTCTACCCGGCCGGTGAAGCACCGATTCCGGGGGCGGACAGCCGCAACCTGTGCCACAGCATCCGCCAGCGCGGCCAGCTCGACCCGATCTATATCGAGCGCGGTGTGGATCTCGCGCCCATCGTCAAGCCGCTGCTGCGCGCGGGCGACATTCTTCTTTGCCAAGGTGCCGGCGATATCGGCGGCCTGGCTCCGCAACTGTTGCAAAGTCCGCTGTTCGCAGCGGCCGAAGGTAAGTCGAAATGAGTGCTGCCAGTCTGCAATCACAATTTCCGGTCAGCGCCTTCGGGCGCGTGGCCGTGCTGTTCGGCGGCAAGAGCGCCGAGCGTGAAGTCTCTCTGAAATCCGGTAATGCCGTGCTGCAAGCGCTGCTGGCTGCCGGTGTGGATGCGTTCGGCATCGACGCAGGCGATGACCTGCTGCAGCGCCTGACTGCCGAGAAAATCGACCGGGCCTTTATCGTGCTGCATGGACGTGGTGGCGAAGACGGTTCGATGCAGGGCTTGCTTGAGTGTGCCGGAATTCCTTACACCGGCAGCGGCATCCTGGCTTCGGCTCTGGCTATGGACAAGCTGCGCACCAAGCGTGTGTGGCTGAGCCTTGGCCTGCCGACGCCGGCACACGCGGCGCTGGCCTGCGAAGCCGACTGCCATGCGGCGGCGGCCGAGCTGGGCTTTCCGCTGTTCGTCAAGCCGGCCCATGAGGGTTCGAGCATTGGCATGGCCAAGGTCAATGACGTCGATGCGCTGATCGCTGCCTGGAAAGATGCCAGCCGCTACGACTCGCAGGTGCTGGTCGAACAGATGATCGCCGGTCCGGAATTCACCATCGCCATGCTGCGCGGTCAGGTGCTGCCGCCGATTGCTCTGGGCACGCCGCACAGCTTCTACGACTACGACGCCAAGTACTTGGCCAATGACACTCAGTACCGCATCCCATGCGGCCTCTCGGCTGAAAAAGAAGCCGAGCTGAAGGACCTAACGGCGCGCGCTTGTGAGGCCGTGGGCACCCAGGGCTGGGCACGTGCTGACGTGATGCAAGACGCCGATGGCAAATTCTGGCTGTTGGAAGTCAACACCGTGCCGGGCATGACCGACCACAGCCTGGTGCCAATGGCAGCCCGTGCTGCGGGTCTGGATTTTCAACAACTGGTGTTGGCGATTCTTGCCGACAGCCTTGAGGCGCGGGGTTAAGTCATGACGGCCACCTTGCGTCACCAGCCAGGCTCGAACCGCGCCCCCGTGCGCGGTAAGCCTGCGCAGCGCGGCGCCAGCCGTTTGGTGGCCAAGGAGCCGATCAGCCTGCGGATAAGCCTGCCGAAAGCCCGTTTAACAGGCATGGGCAGCTGGCTGAAGCGCCTGACCTGGCCGCTGTTGCTGCTTGCGCTGGGGTACGGCACCTATGAGCTGTCGTTGCGTGCGTTGCCTTATGCCGATCAGCCGATTGCGCGGATCAGCGTTGAGGGCGACCTCAGCTACGTCAACCAGCAGGCGGTGCAGGAGCGCATTGCGCCTTATGCCAATGCGAGCTTTTTCAGTGTCGACCTGCTCAGCCTGCGCCACGAGCTGGAGCTGATGCCGTGGATTGCCAGCGCTCAGGTACGCCGCATATGGCCTGATCAGTTGGTGGTGCGTCTGGAAGAGCAATTGCCGATTGCCCGCTGGGGTGATGAGGCGCTGTTGAACAACCAAGGCGAAGCCTTTGCCCCGCAGGAAGTGAGTAATTACCAGCACTTGCCGCAGTTGTATGGCCCGCGTCGTGCCCAGCAGCAGGTGATGCAGCAATACCAGGTACTCAGTCAGATGCTGCGGCCCATGGGCTTTTCCGTGGCTCGGTTAGAGCTGCGTGAACGCGGCAGCTGGTTCCTCTCCACTGGGCAGGGCATTGAACTGCTGCTGGGGCGTGACCACCTGGTGGAAAAAATGCGGCGCTTCACGGCCATTTACGACAAGGCCTTGAAAGAGCAACAAGCGAATATTGCGCGGATCGATCTGCGCTATGCCAACGGTCTTGCCGTGGCATGGCGTGAGCCGATAGCGCCCGCAGCGGCTGAAACCGCTGTCGTGCAGTGAATCAGGAGAAGATGAAAGCCATGGCAAACGTGCAGAGCGGCAAGATGATCGTCGGCCTCGATATCGGTACCTCCAAGGTGGTGGCGCTGGTCGGTGAAGTGAATGCGGACGGCCAACTGGAAATCGTCGGCATCGGCACCCATCCGTCACGCGGTTTGAAGAAGGGCGTGGTGGTGAATATCGAATCCACCGTGCAGTCGATCCAGCGCGCCGTAGAAGAAGCCCAGCTGATGGCTGGCTGCCGCATTCACTCAGCCTTTGTCGGCGTGGCCGGCAACCATATCCGCAGCCTCAACAGCCACGGCATCGTTGCCATTCGTGATCGCGAAGTCAGCCCCGCGGATCTGGAGCGCGTACTCGATGCCGCCCAGGCCGTGGCCATCCCGGCGGATCAGCGCGTGCTACACACCCTGCCGCAGGACTATGTGATCGATAACCAGGAAGGCGTGCGTGAGCCGTTGGGCATGTCCGGCGTGCGCCTGGAAGCCAAGGTGCACGTCGTGACCTGTGCCGTGAATGCTGCGCAGAACATCGAGAAGTGTGTGCGTCGCTGCGGTCTGGAAGTGGACGACATCATTCTTGAGCAACTGGCCTCGGCCTATGCCGTGCTGACCGACGACGAGAAAGAGCTGGGCGTGTGCCTGGTTGACATCGGCGGCGGCACCACTGACATCTGCATCTTCACCGAAGGCGCGATTCGCCACACCGCGGTGATCCCGATTGCCGGCGACCAAGTCACCAACGACATCGCCATGGCCCTGCGTACCCCGACCCAGTATGCCGAGGAGATCAAGATTCGGTATGCTTGCGCGCTGGCCAAGCTGGCTGGTGCGGGCGAAACCATTAAAGTTCCCAGCGTCGGCGATCGTCCACCCCGTGACCTTTCGCGCCAGTCCCTGGCTGAGGTGGTGGAGCCGCGTTATGACGAGCTATTCACCCTGATTCAGGCTGAACTACGTCGCAGCGGTTATGAAGACTTGATCCCGGCTGGGATCGTGCTGACCGGCGGTACAGCGAAGATGGAAGGAGCCGTCGAGCTGGCCGAAGAGATTTTCCATATGCCGGTGCGCCTGGGCGTGCCGCAAGGTGTCAAAGGATTGGCCGACGTAGTGCGTAACCCCATCTATTCCACAGGCGTAGGCCTGCTGCTATACGGGCTGCAAAAGCAGGCCGATGGCATTTCCATGTCTGCGCTTGGCAGCTACAGCGATGAACCCAAACAACCTGTGCTGGAACGGCTGAAACGCTGGGTCCAGGGCAATTTCTGATTTTGCAGTAGGCGTTATAACTAGAAAGTAAAGGAGAGGGAAAATGTTTGAACTCGTAGACAGCGCTCCAGCTAGTGCAGTTATCAAGGTCATCGGCGTGGGCGGCGGCGGCGGTAATGCTGTCAATCACATGGCGAAAAACAACATTGAAGGCGTTGAGTTCATCTGCGCCAACACGGATGCTCAAGCCCTGAAAAACATCGGCGCGCGTACCGTGCTGCAGTTGGGCACTGCGGTGACCAAGGGTCTCGGCGCTGGCGCCAACCCAGAAGTCGGTCGTCAGGCAGCGATGGAAGATCGCGAGCGTATCGCTGAAGTGCTGCAAGGCACCGACATGGTCTTTATTACCACTGGCATGGGCGGCGGTACCGGTACCGGTGCAGCCCCAGTCATCGCTCAAGTGGCCAAAGAAATGGGCATCCTCACCGTTGCGGTGGTGACCCGTCCGTTCCCGTTCGAAGGCAAGAAGCGCATGCTGATCGCCGAAGAAGGTATCCGCGCGCTGTCGGAAAGCGTCGACTCGCTGATCACCATCCCGAACGAAAAACTGCTGACCATCCTCGGTAAGGACGCCAGCCTCTTGTCGGCTTTCGCCAAGGCTGACGATGTTCTGGCTGGTGCCGTGCGCGGTATCTCCGACATCATCAAGCGTCCGGGCATGATCAACGTCGACTTCGCCGACGTGAAAACCGTGATGAGCGAAATGGGCATGGCGATGATGGGCACTGGCTGCGCCAGCGGTCCTAACCGTGCACGTGAAGCCACCGAAGCGGCAATCCGTAATCCTCTGCTGGAAGACGTCAACCTGCAAGGCGCGCGCGGCATCCTGGTGAACATCACTGCCGGTCCTGACCTGTCCCTGGGTGAGTACTCTGACGTGGGTAACATCATCGAGCAGTTCGCTTCCGAGCACGCCACCGTTAAGGTTGGCACCGTAATCGATCCGGACATGCGCGACGAGCTGCACGTGACTGTAGTTGCCACTGGTCTGGGTGCGCGTATCGAGAAGCCGGTTAAGGTTATCGACAACACCGTGCAGGTTTCTACTAACACTGTAAGTGGCTCGAACAGTGCGCCAGCCCCGGCCCGTGCCGAGCAGAGTGTTAACTATAAGGACTACGAGCGCCCAACCGTCCAGCGTCAAAGCCACGGCGGCGCTGCTACTGCCGCTAAGCTGAACCCGCAGGACGACTTGGATTATCTGGATATTCCAGCCTTCTTGCGTCGTCAGGCCGATTGATGAAATGTATCAGGAGCATTGGGGCGATTGGTGTTCAGCAAAGGCCGGTTCTGCTATTATCGCCGGCCATTGTTGAAAACAATTCGCAACTAGCGCTATAGCGGCCAAAGCCATGATCAGACAACGCACCCTGAAGAACATTATCCGCGCCACTGGCGTCGGCCTGCATTCCGGGGAAAAGGTATACCTGACCCTGAAGCCGGCTCCGGTGGACACCGGTATTGTGTTCCGTCGTACCGACTTGGACCCTGTCGTGGAAATTCCCGCGCGTGCAGGCAATGTCGGTGAAACCACCATGTCGACCACATTGGTCAATGGTGATGTCAAGGTGGATACGGTAGAGCACCTGCTTTCGGCCATGGCTGGCCTGGGCATCGATAACGCCTACGTCGAGCTCTCCGCGTCCGAAGTACCGATCATGGATGGCAGTGCGGGTCCCTTTGTATTCCTGATTCAATCTGCTGGTTTGCAAGAGCAGGACGCCCACAAGCAGTTCATTCGCATCCTTCGTGAAGTGACAGTTGAAGAGGGCGACAAGCGCGCCACCTTCGTGCCTTTCGAAGGGTTCAAGGTGACCTTCGAGATCGATTTCGATCACCCGGTGTTCCGCAATCGCACCCAGTCGGCCAGCGTGGACTTCTCCAGCACCTCGTTTGTGAAAGAAGTCAGTCGCGCTCGCACCTTCGGTTTTATGCGTGATATCGAGTTCCTGCGTTCACAGAACCTGGCGCTCGGCGGCAGCGTAGATAACGCCATCGTGGTAGATGAGTTCCGCGTGTTGAACGAAGACGGCCTGCGTTACGAGGACGAGTTCGTCAAACACAAGATTCTCGATGCGATCGGTGATCTCTACCTGCTGGGTAACAGCCTGATTGGCGAGTTCAAGGGTTTCAAATCGGGGCATGCGCTGAACAATCGCCTGCTGCGCACCCTGATCGAGCAGCCTGATGCATGGGAAGTCGTCACCTTTGATGATCCCAACACTGCGCCAATCTCATACATGCGCCCGGTTGCGGCCGTGTAACGCAATACCCTCCTTACTTTGCTTTTCGAGGCCACCTTCGGGTGGCCTCTTTTTATCTGCGAGTAATTGGGTGATGTATTTATTCGCTGGGTTTGCCGTGCTTGGCCAGGCGCTCCAGCGCGGCGCGCAGTTTGGGATCGCTGATGCCGTCGGCGGTGGCCTGAATGTTTTCCGCAGCGCTGCTGGATAGGCAAATTGTGCGACTTGGTGCATGCCTTTCAGCAGTCGGAGGTTGCACCTTGAACAGGATCTTCGTTAAGGTCGCGAATTCTTCGAGTGCCTGCAGCTGTTTCAACAAGCGTTTTTGTTGATAGCGCAGGCGCGTGGCCCAGTGGCCATCGGTGATTATCAGCAGCAGGCAGCCCTCGCGCCACGACGCTACATGGCAGTGTTCGCGAGCGGCGGGCTGTAGCTGGCTTTCCAGCAGGTGCTGTAGGCGATCAATGCGCTGCGCTTGATTGAACAGTGCCTTCAGGGGTTTCGCTTCGCGCAACAGTGCGGCGGGAGCCCGGGCTGGCAAAGGACGAAAAGTCATGGCAGGACGCCTGAAAAAGTGAAGCCGCCATGGTAGCAGAATCGCTGCTGCCGACTGACGGTTCACCACTAGGGGAACGCCTTGCACATCATTCTACTTAGTCGGCATCACGGTGCCGCACGCTCGCTCAGCCTGGATCTCCGCTGGTTACTGTTGGCATTACTGCTGGCGCTCGGCGCGTCGTTGGCCGGTGGTGTGGCCGTTGGCGCCTGGTGGGCGCCGGCGACAGTTGAGGTGCATGACGACACCCAGCTCAACTTGGCTATGGATCAGCAGCGCGCCGAGGTCGGTGAGGTGCGTCGTAATGCGCAGCGTCAGCTGGATGCTTTTGCCGTGCATGTGGCCGAATTGCAGGCGCGCTTGACTCGCCTGGATGCGCTGGGTGCACGCCTGACCGAGCTGGCAGATTTGGATGCCAGTGAATTTGATTTCTCTCTTAATGTCGGCCAGGGCGGTGCTGAAGATGCGCTGGGTGATGCCGCGTATGCGCCGCCGCCGTTTATGGATGAGCTTGATCGCCTGAGCCTACGTCTGGATAGTCGCGAGCAACTGCTTGAGGTGCTGGAGCAACTGATCGGTGAGCGTCAGTTGAGCGAGGCTGAATACCTGTCCGGCATGCCGGTGCGCCATGGCTACATGTCCTCGCCATTCGGCCGCCGCGTGCACCCGTTGACCGGGCGCAATACCCAGCATAAAGGTGTCGATTTTGCCGCCAAGCCGGGTAGTGATGTGGTTGCCGTCGCGGCTGGCGTGGTGAGCTTCTCCGGGGTCAAGTCGGGTTATGGGCATACCGTAGGCATCAGTCATGCGGATGGCTATACCACGCTTTATGCGCATAATCAGAGCAATCTGGTGCAGATCGGTGACCTGGTGCAGCGCGGGCAGACCATTGCCAAGGTCGGTCGTAGTGGTCGCGCCAGTGGTTACCACGTGCACTTTGAAGTCACCAAGAATGGCCAGGTGGTCAATCCAGCCAGCTACATAGCCCGGGTCAACGACGTCGAATAACGCCGCTTTCCTCGTTTGCGTTTCCGGGTAGAATGCCCCCTTCGCACGCAGCCCTAAAGGCTGCATGGGTCGCTGTTCAGCCGCCCTCAATCCATACGCCTGGAAGATCCTGTCGATATGTTTGCGCCTTTGTTGAAAAAACTCTTTGGAAGCAAGAACGAGCGTGAAGTCAAACGCATGCTCAAGGCGGTACAAGCCGTCAATGCCTTCGAGGAGCAGATGCTTGCCCTTTCCGATGAGCAACTGCGTGCCAAAACGGAGGAGTTCAAAGCCCGCCTGGCCAAAGGTGAGACCCTCGATCAGCTACTGGCCGAAGCCTTTGCGGTAGCCCGTGAAGCCGGCAAGCGTGTGATGGGCATGCGCCACTTCGATGTGCAGTTGATTGGTGGTATGACCCTGCACGAAGGCAAGATCGCCGAGATGCGCACTGGTGAGGGTAAGACCCTGGTGGCGACTCTGGCGGTGTACCTCAATGCACTGTCTGGCAAAGGCGTACACGTGGTTACGGTCAACGATTACCTGGCCCGCCGCGACGCCAACTGGATGCGTCCGCTTTATGAATTCCTTGGCATGAGCGTGGGTATCGTGACCCCCTTTATGCCGCCGGAAGAGAAGCGCGATGCCTACGCCGCCGATATCACCTACGGCACCAACAACGAATTCGGTTTCGATTACCTGCGCGACAACATGGCCTTCAGCCTGGAAGACAAATTCCAGCGTGAGCTGAATTTCGCCGTAATCGACGAAGTTGACTCCATTCTGATCGACGAAGCGCGCACCCCGCTGATCATCTCCGGCCAGGCCGAAGACAGCTCGCGCCTCTACACCGAGATCAACAAGCTGATCCCGCGCCTCAAGCTGCATGTTGAGGAAGAAGAGGGCGTGGTCACCCAGGAAGGCCACTACAAGGTCGACGAGAAGGCCCGCCAGGTCGAGCTGAACGAAGCTGGCCACCAGTTCGTGGAAGAAATGCTCACTGAGGTCGGCCTGCTGGCTGAAGGCGAGAGCCTGTATTCGGCGCACAACTTGGGTCTGCTGACCCACGTTTACTCGGGCCTGCGTGCGCACAAGCTGTTCAACCGCAACGTTGAATACATCGTGCAGAACAACCAGGTGCTGCTGATCGACGAACACACCGGCCGCACCATGCCCGGTCGTCGTCTGTCCGAAGGCCTGCATCAGGCGATCGAGGCCAAAGAAGGCCTGCCGATCCAAGCCGAAAGCCAGACCCTGGCCTCGACCACCTTCCAGAACTACTTCCGCCTCTACAACAAGCTGTCCGGCATGACCGGTACGGCCGATACCGAAGCGTTCGAGTTCCACCAGATCTATGGCCTTGCGGTGATCGTGATCCCGACCAACCGTGCTCTGGCGCGTAAGGACTTCAACGATCTGGTCTACCTGACTGCGGAAGAGAAGTACGCCGCCATCGTCACCGACATCAAGGAAAGCATGGCGCTGGGCCGGCCGGTGCTGGTCGGTACGGCCACCATCGAAACCTCTGAGCACATGTCCAAGCTGCTCAATCAGGAAGGTATCGAGCACAAGGTGCTCAACGCCAAGTTCCACGAGAAGGAAGCGGAAATCATTGCCCAGGCCGGTCGTCCGGGCGCGCTGACCATTGCCACCAACATGGCGGGTCGCGGTACTGACATCCTGCTGGGCGGCAACTGGGAAGTTGAAGTTGCCAACCTGGAGAACGCCACACCTGAGCAGATCGCGCAGATCAAGGCCGATTGGCAGAAGCGTCACCAGCAGGTGATCGAGTCGGGCGGTCTGCATGTGATCGCCTCCGAGCGCCATGAGTCGCGGCGTATCGACAACCAGCTGCGCGGTCGTTCCGGCCGTCAGGGTGACCCGGGTTCCAGCCGTTTCTACCTGTCGCTGGAAGACAGCTTGATGCGCATCTTCGCCTCGGATCGGGTGAAGAACTTTATGAAGGCCCTGGGCATGCAGTCCGGTGAAGCCATCGAGCACCGCATGGTCAGCAACGCCATCGAGAAGGCCCAACGTAAGGTTGAAGGACGCAACTTCGACATGCGTAAGCAACTGCTGGAATTCGACGACGTGGCCAACGAGCAGCGCAAAGTGATCTATCACATGCGCAACACGCTGCTGGCTGCCGACAACATCGGCGAGACCATCGCCGAGTTCCGTCAGGAAGTGCTGGATAACACCATCAACGAACATATCGCGCCGCAGTCGCTACCCGAGCAGTGGGATATCGCCGGCCTGGAAGAGGCGCTGTACAGCAGCTTCAACCTGCGTCTGCCGATCCAGCAGTGGCTCGACGACGACCACAAACTGTATGAAGAAACCCTGCGCTCGCGCATTCTCGAAGAACTGGTCAACGCCTACAACGAGAAAGAAAACGAAGCCAGCGCCGAAGCGCTACGTACCTTCGAGAAGCAGATTCTCCTGCGTGTGCTCGACGACCTGTGGAAAGACCACCTGTCGACTATGGATCACCTGCGTCACGGCATTCACCTGCGCGGCTACGCGCAGAAGAACCCGAAGCAAGAGTACAAGCGCGAGTCCTTCACCCTGTTCCAGGAGCTGCTGGATTCGATCAAGCGCGACACCATCCGCGTGCTCTCGCATGTACAGGTGCGCCGCGAAGACCCAGCCGAAGAAGAAGCCCGTCTGCGCCGCGAGGCCGATGCCTTAGCCGAGCGCATGCAGTTCCAGCACGCCGAGGCGTCGGCATTGCAGTCGCAGGCCAGTGATGAAGAGGGTGACCAGGCGGTTGCCGTAGCGCCGGTGCGTACCGAACCGAAGATTGGCCGTAATGAACCGTGCCCTTGTGGTTCCGGCAAGAAGTACAAGCATTGCCACGGTCAGGTCAACTGAGCCTGCCGTGTACCGAGGGTTGAGCCGACAGTGAAGTTGGCTATGCTTGAACCCGCTTGATTAACGCCGCGAACGGTCCGACCGCTCGCGGCGTTTTACCATCGCAATAAGTCCTACCACCTTAAGGAGCGTCTCTATGGCTGTTGGTCTTGGCCCGTTGTCTACCCTGCACCCGGTTCCAGGTTTCGAACTGGGCATCGCTTCGGCGGGCATCAAACGCCCAGGGCGCAAGGATGTGGTAGTGATGCGATGTGCCGAAGGCTCCAGCGTAGCGGGAGTGTTTACCCTCAATGCGTTCTGTGCCGCGCCGGTCATCCTGGCCAAGAAGCGTGTGCTCGGCAGTGTGCGCTACCTGCTGACCAACACCGGTAACGCCAACGCCGGTACCGGCGAGCCGGGTCTGCAGAATGCCATGCGCACCTGCGCTGCCTTGGCGCAGCTGACTGGCGTGGATGAGGGCGCCGTGCTGCCGTTCTCCACTGGGGTAATTGGTGAGCCGCTGCCGGTCGAGAAGATCGAGGGCGCACTGCAGGCGGCTCTCGACGATCTGTCCGAGAACCACTGGGCCGAAGCCGCCACCGGCATCATGACCACCGACACCCTGCCCAAGGGCGCCAGCCGCCAGTTTGTACACGATGGCGTCACCGTCACTGTGACCGGTATCAGCAAGGGCGCCGGGATGATCAAGCCGAATATGGCGACCATGCTGGGTTATATCGCCACCGACGCCAAGGTTGCTCAGGCCGTGCTGCAGGATCTGCTGCGCGATGCGGCGAACAAGTCGTTCAACCGCATCACCATCGACGGCGATACCTCGACCAACGACTGCTGCATGCTGATCGCCACCGGCAAGGCAGCCTTGCCGGAAATCACCCAGGCCAGCGGCGACCTGTTCGCCAAACTCAAGGAAGCGGTGTTCGGCGTGTGCATGGAGGTGGCCCAGGCCATCGTGCGCGACGGCGAAGGCGCGACCAAGTTCGTCACTGTGCAGGTCAACGGCGGTGCAACCCATCAGGAATGCCTGGACGTCGGTTACGCCGTGGCCCATTCGCCATTGATCAAGACCGCGCTGTTTGCCTCTGACCCCAACTGGGGGCGCATTCTCGCCGCCGTGGGCCGTGCGGGCGTGGCGCAACTGGATGTCAGCCTGATCGACGTATTCCTCGGCGACGTGTGCATCGCCAGCCGTGGCTGCCGCGCTGCCAGCTACACCGAAGAGCAGGGCGCTGCAGTGATGGCCAAGGAAGAGATCACTATCCGCATCGAGTTGGGCCGTGGCGGCTGCAGCGAGACCATCTGGACTACCGATCTGTCCCACGAGTATGTGAAGATCAACGCCGAATACCGCACCTGATCCCTCACTTACCTGCTGTCTGACTGCTCGCATTCCCGTTGTTTATGGCCGCCATCCCTGGCGGCCCCCCTCCGGGCCGTCACTGCGTGACGTTAAAAAGTGCTCCTGGCACTTTTTTATGCCCCCATAAACAACGGGAATTTGCTATTGCGGGAGTCGCCTTTTAAGGTCATTCGACCTTCCCGCATCGAGCGCAGCCCATGTCACTTACTCTGGTTATCGGCGACAAAACCTATTCGTCCTGGTCGCTGCGTGCGGCGCTGGCCTTGGAACTGACCGGCGTGCCCTATGCCGAGCAGCTGATTACCCTGAACCGCGCCGATACTCGCGCGCGAATTCTGCAGCACTCGCCGACCGGCAAGGTACCGTTGCTGCTCTGTGATGATGGCGCGATCTGGGACTCTCTGGCGATTGGCGAATACCTTGCCGAATGTTTTCCCGCTGCTCAGCTATGGCCACAGGCGCGGGCCGCCCGTGCGCTGGCGCGTAGTGCCTGCGCCGAGATGCACAGCGGATTTGTCGCGCTGCGCAGCCATCTGCCGATGGACCTCAAGCGCAATCAGGCGCTGGCAGAAATACCCGCCGATGCCGTGGCCGATATTCAGCGTATCTGCGCCCTGTGGGCTGAGTGCCGACAGCGCTTTGGTCAGGACGGAGGCTTCCTGTTTGGTCAGCCATGCCTGGCGGATGCCTTCTTTGCCCCGGTGGCGGCGCGTCTGCGCAGCTATCAGGTGACGCTATCGGCAGAGGCTGCCGCCTATGTCGAAACCATCTATCAGTGGCCGGCGTTTCAGCGCTGGTACCAGGCTGCTCAGGAGGAACATCTGGCGTGAAGCGTATTCATGTAGCCGCCGCGGTTATCCGCGGTGTGGATGGGCAGATTCTGCTCGCCAAGCGCCCTGATGATAAGCATCAGGGCGGCCTCTGGGAGTTTCCCGGTGGTAAGGTCGAGGCCAGCGAGACGGTGCAGGCCGCCCTAGCGCGTGAGCTGGAAGAGGAGCTGGGCATTCGCCCCAGGGCCACGCGCCCGCTAATTCAGGTGCGTCACGATTACCCAGACAAACAGGTGCTGCTGGATGTCTGGGAAGTCTCGGCTTATGCCGGTGAGCCCCATGGCGCCGAAGGCCAACCGCTGGCCTGGGTCAGCCCACGGCAGTTGGGCGACTATGAGTTTCCCGCCGCCAACCGCCCGATTGTCGCGGCCGCACGTTTACCCGAGCGTTATCTGATCACCCCGGAAGGGCTGAGCGGACCTGAGTTGCTACGCGGTATCCAGGCCGCGCTGAAAAGTGGCATCCGTCTGCTGCAACTGCGCGCTCCGGCGATGTTCGATGCGCAGTACCGCGATATTGCTGTGGATGCCCTCGGCCTCTGCGCGGGCAAAGCGCAGTTGATGCTCAAGGGGCCACTGGAATGGCTGGGGGATTTTCCAGCAGCGGGCTGGCACCTGACGGCGCAACAGTTGCGCGAATTGAGCGCTGGTGGCCGACCGTTTCCGCCGCAGCGCTGGCTGGCGGCCTCCTGCCACAATGTGCAGGAGTTGCAACTGGCCACGCAGATGGGCGTGGATTTCATCACCCTGTCGCCCGTAGAAGCCACCCAGACCCATCCCGATGCACAGCCTCTGGGCTGGGAGCAGGTTGCCGAGCTGCTGCAGGGCTTTAATCAGCCGGCCTATTTGCTCGGCGGTGTTACCCCTGCTGACGTAGAACGGGCCTGGCAGGTTGGCGCTCAGGGCGTGGCGGGGATTCGCGCGTTCTGGCCGGAGTAGCTGCCACCTGCGGACAAAGGGCGTTATAGTCGCGCCCTTAAACGGTGCGTTACAGGTGAGCGGTTGAGGGTGCAAAGCATCAAAGCGTGGTTGAAAGGCTTCTGGCCGGCGCCCATGGCGGTCAGTCTGAGTGAGCGGACGTTGAGCTGCGTGGGCGCGGTGCTGGGACTGCTGTTCAGTGGCTGGCTTTGCCATGAGGTGCTCGGCAGTGCGAGCCCTTGGCTGATAGCACCTATGGGGGCGTCGGCGGTGCTGTTGTTTGCGGTGCCGGCCAGCCCATTGGCGCAGCCTTGGTCGATTCTCGGTGGCAACCTGATCTCCGCTCTAATTGGCGTGACTTGCGCTACCTGGCTTGGCCACGACGCATGGGTGGCCGCCTTGGCTGGTGGCTTGGCGATTGCCGGAATGTTTGCCCTGCGCTGTCTGCACCCGCCGGGTGGCGCAGTAGCCTTGACCGCGGTGCTGGCAGGCCCGGAAGTGGCTCAGCTGGGTTATCACTTTGCCCTCTACCCGGTGGGGTTGAACTCGATCGGTCTGCTACTGATTGCGTTGCTGTTCAATAACGCCCTACGCCGACAGTACCCGCACCGCCCCCTTGAGCATGGCAACGTGCACAAGACTCGTGATCCGATTCCCCGTGATCGCCTGGGCTTCACTCCGGCGGATCTGGATGCAGTGCTCAAAGCGCGCGGCGAGTTGCTCGATATTTCCCGCGAAGACCTGGAAGAGATTCTGCTGCAAACCGAGGCGCGGGCTTATCAGCGCCGTTTTGGCGAAGTGCGTTGCGGCGACATCATGTCCCGTGATGTGCAGACGCTGGTGGAGCACAGCAGCCTTGCCGAAGCGCGTTTGAGCCTGCATGAGCATCGGCTAAGCGCTATGCCGGTGCTTAACCCACAAGGCGAATTGCAGGGCATGCTGAGCCTACACGACCTGTTGCTGGCCGACGTCGATACGCAAACCGTCAGCCAATGTATGCAGCGCCAGGCGCCGACCTGCCGCGCCGACTGGCCGGTGACCTACCTGCTGCAGATGCTTACCGATACCGACGTGCATCGGCTGCCCGTTGTGGATGAGCACCATCGCTTGCTGGGTATCGTCAGCCAGTCCGACCTGCTGGCAGCGCTGTTCCGTATGTCACTGCAGTGTCCCGCACCGGGCGCGGGTTAAACCTGGGCCTGGGTTATCCTGTGTGCTTCCGCTGTCTGGCTGTTGAGTGTGTTCATGCCTATTGAAGCCCGTTCCCCCTCGAATATGCGCCCCAGCACCTTGCATCTGCCGCGTGGTAGCTGGGCGACGGTGTTCGAGTGCCTGTGCGCGCATTTCCCGGCGATTGCGCCAGCGGTGTGGCAGGAGCGGATCGCCCGTGGTCGGGTGCTGGACGCTCAAGGCCAACCGCTTGGCATGGCTGCGGCGTATCGCGAAGGGCTTAAGGTGCACTACTTTCGCGAAGTGCCGGCGGAGACGCCGATTCCCTTCGATGAAACTCTGCTGTATGTCGATGAGCATTTGCTGGTGGCCGACAAGCCACATTTTTTACCGGTAATGCCGGCTGGCGAATACGTCGAGCAGACGCTGCAGGCACGCCTGGCCAAGCGCCTGGGCAATGCCGACCTGGTGCCGCTGCACCGCATCGATCGGCACACCGCCGGCCTGGTGCTGTTTTCCACCAATCGCCAGAGCCGTGCCCAGTACCAGGCGCTGTTTCGCCTGCGGCAGATGGACAAGTGCTACGAGGCGCTGGCGACGGCTTTACCGCAGCTCGACTTTCCGCTGTTGCGGGCAACGCGGTTGGAGGGCGCTGAGCCGTTTTTCCGCATGAAGGAAGTGGCCGGGGAGGCCAATACGGAAACCCGCATCGAGGTTGCCCAGCGTCTGGACGAGCACTGGCTATACCGGTTGTATCCGGTCACGGGCAAGAAACATCAGCTGCGTGTGCATTTGGCCGCGCTGGGCGCGCCGATCCTCAATGATCCGTTCTATCCCGAGGTCAGCGATGCGCCCGATGCGCCGGATGACTACAGCAAACCGCTCAAGTTGCTGGCCAGGGGGCTGAGCTTTATCGACCCTCTGACCGGCGAACGGCGCACCTTCGAAAGCCAGCTCAGTTTGCTCTGAAGGCGTAGGGTGGATGGTGCGTTACCCATCCACCAACCGGTAAAGGTGGATGAAAACAAGGTCATCCTCCCTACCCGGCGATACGCTTAGCTTTGTGGTTCTTTGGGCGCTGCCTGCCAGAGCACTTCAGCAATCCCTTGGCGTTTGGCGATCAGCCGCGCCGCGACAAACAGCAGGTCAGACAGTCGATTGACGTAGGCCAGACCGACGCTGCGAATCGGCTCCACCGCATTCAGGTGTTGGCAGCGCCGCTCGGCGCCTCGGGCCAGGCTGCGGCAAACGTGCGCTTGGGCGATCAGGCGCGAGCCGCCGGGCAGGATGAAATTCTCCAGCGGGCCGACTTCTTCGTTCCAGCGGTCGATAGCGGCTTCCAGGCGCTCGATTTCCGGCGTCTGCAGGGCTTGATAGTCGGGCATCGCCAGTTCCCCGCCAAGGTCGAACAGGCGGTGTTGGCAGGGCGCGAGCACCTCAATGATTTCATTCAATCCGGGGCACTGGGCGGTGTGCTCGGCAAGGTCAGCCAGCAGCAGACCGATGTGGCTGTTCAGCGTGTCGACCTCGCCCATGGCATCCACCCGAGGGTGGTCCTTGGTCACGCGGCGGCCATCGGCCAGGCCGGTTTCGCCGGCATCGCCGGTGCGGGTGTAGATTTTCGAGAGGCGGTAGCCCATGTTCAGAGACCTGTGTCTGGGGTGGCGGTGGTCATAGGCAGGCGCAGGGTGAAGCAGGTGCCCTGGCCGGCTTTGGACTGCACTTCCATCTGCCCTTTGTGGTTGTTGGTGATGATGAAGTAGGACACTGACAGACCAAGCCCCGTGCCCTGGCCGACTTCCTTGGTGGTGAAGAACGGCTCGAAGATGCGCTTGCGCACCGACTCAGGCATGCCTACACCATTGTCCTCCACCTGGATTTCTGCCCAAGGCGGCGCCAGACGGACGCGCAGGATGATCTGCCCAGGCGTCGAGTTATCGTCGCGCTGGTGAATGGCCTGGGCGGCGTTTTTCAGCAAATTGAGCAAGACCTGCTCCAGTTCATTGGCGGTGGCCGGCACGGCGGGCAGGTCAGCGGCAAACTCGCGCTGGATGGTCAGGCTCTTGAAGTCGAAACTCTCGGTCAGGTCGAAGTCATTGCTGGCGATCTCGACTGCCTGATCAACCAGCGCCGGCAATTGGCATGGCGCCAGCTGGCGGTCGCTGCGGCGGCTGAAGTTGAGCATGTGGCTGACGATCTTCGCGGCACGGCTGCCGGCTTGTTGAATACCGTCGAGCAGGCGCGGAATCTCCCGGGCATTCAGGTAACGGTCGATGGCCTCCAGGCTGATGCCGGCCTGATCGGCCTGTTCACGGTTCTTTTCCAGCTCCGGTGACAGACGCCGGCGGATGTTCTGCACGTTATGCAGAATGGCGCCCAGCGGGTTGTTGATCTCGTGCGCCATACCTGCGGCCAGGCCGCCGACGGAGAGCATCTTCTCTGACTGCACCATCATTTCTTCCAGGTTGAGGCGCTGGGTGATGTCGTCGATGCGGATCACCACCCCTCGGCCGCTGCCGCCCGTCAACGGGTAGAAGGTCAGGGCGAAGTGACGTGGTTGCTCGCTGTTACCCCAGGTGACCCGCTCGATCTTTTCCACCTGATGCTGTTCCACAGTGCGCCGCAACTGCACCAGGAAAGGCTTGAGCGGAGGGAAGGCAAGGAAAATCGGCTGGTTCAGGGCTTCGTCCAGGCGGGTGCCGGAAAGGCTGCTGGCCTCCTGGTTCCATTGTGTGACGTAGAACTGTTCGTCGAGGGCAATGAGCGCCGAGGGCATGGAATCGATGATGCTGTTGAGGTACTTCTGAAAGCCGGTGAGTTTCTTCTCGATCTTGCTGCGCACCTGCACTTCCAGCTCCAGTTTACGGTTGGAGTGGCGGGTTTCTTCGGCCAGGTGCTGGGCTTGGTCGAACGCTTCCTGGGCGTCATCACGGGCACGTTTGAGTTGCTGCTCACGCGCCTCGATGCGCACCAGCATGGTGTTGAATGCGTCGGCCAGGTTGCCGATTTCATCGCGATTACCCCGGCGTGCGCGCAGGGCATAGTTCTCTTCACGGGTGACCTGGCGTGAGAGTTCTTCCAAGCGGCGAATAGGGCGGGTGATCAAGCGGCGCACCTGGCGTGACACGATCAGCCAGAGCAGCACGCTAAAGGCCAGAATAACCAGGCTGGCGGTCAGGGTGCCGGTGTAGAACACCCCTGGCAGCTCACTGGATGCCACCAGCAAGAGATGGCCAGGGTTGCCTGTGGCCTGCGGTAGCTCGACGAGCTGGCTGATGCGGAATTCGCTGTGGCGCCATGATTCCACCTCTTCGACGCGCGGCGGCAGTTGCAGCTTGGTGCCGCGCTGCAGCTGTGCCAGGTTCAGGCCCTCGGCGTCATAGATCACGGCCGCGCGCAGCGGCGCATAGTCATCCAGGCGGCGGAGTAGCGCTTCGGCCGCTGCAGGGGTGCTTAATGCCTCCTTGCTCAATGGCGGGCTGGCAATCAGCCGTCCAAGGGTGTGCAGGGCCTGAGGGGCCACACTTTCCTGAGAAATCCAATAGGCGGCGCTGATGAACGCCAGGTTGGCCACCAGCAGCACTGCCGCGAGCAACGCCAGCAAGGCGACCAGCAGTTTGCGACCGACCGGTAGGTTTTCGAGGCGCTGACGCAGGGGCATGGTGGGCTATCACGGCGACGGAAGTGCGGGCAGGTTAACGCGGGCCTTAGTGGCTGGGCAATCCGCGTGCAGCAAGGTGTTCCAGCAGCTGGCTGTGCAGCGCCTGCAGATGCGGCAGTACCAGTTGGTGGCGCTGTGCGGCGTCACAGGCATAGCCCAGCAGGTAGGCGATTTCCGTACGACGGCCCTGGCGGACATCCTGGTGCATGGACGAATAGTTGGCGGCAGTGGCCTGAATCACACGTTGCACGTCGTCATGCAAGTTCTCGGCAGCGGCGCTGTGGCCGCAGGTGTGCAGCAACTCGCTCAGTTCGCTGCACAGGCACGCCACTTGCGCCGGGTGTGCCTGTAGCTCGCCATTGCGGCAGTCATGCAGCACGGTCAGTGGATTGATGGCGCAGTTCAGCGCCAGCTTGCGCCACAGCCGGCTGAGAATATCCAGGCTCCAGTCGTGAATAATGCCGGCGTGCTGCAAGTCTGCCAGCCAACTGGGCGGCTGCAGATTCTGTGGGTCACCGAGCCAAGTGTGGCCGTGGCCAGCAAACACCACCTGGAAATCGGCCTGACGAAACGCGCCTTCGGTACTGGAGGCAAAGATGCAACGTGCCTGGGGCGCCGCGCGGGCGACTTCGTCCTGGCTGCCCAGACCATTTTGCAGCAGGAGGATTTCGGCACCCGGCGCCAGGCGTGACGCCAGTTGGCTTACCGCGTTAGCCGCGTCATAAGCCTTACAGGCGAGCAGTAGGCGCTGGATCGGCTGGCGATGATCGGGTGTTTGCGCAGGAACGGGATAATGCTGTGGCTGGCCATGCTCAATCAGCGTCAGCCCGCCGGCCTGTTGATAGCTATGCAGGCGCGCCGAGTCACGCAGGATCAGCTCTACTGGCAGGCCGGCTCGCGCCAGACGTGTCGCCCATAGGGTGCCGAGGCTCCCCGCACCGAGGATATGCCACATGCTGAACGTGGCTTATTGCGGTAACGACAAGCGCAGGGCAGTGACCAGCCCGGTGCTGTGTGATTCGGGCAGGATTCTGGTCGCGTTATCGATGATCTGTTCTGGGGTGATGGGGAGGCCTTTGGCATCCAGGCCCACCAGGCTGATACCCGCTTTGAGGCTGATAAATCCTTCGCTGGTCTTGAAGGCTTTGAGGTTGATGCCTTCATGCAGGCGCTTGAAGCTGCTGGGCGAGCATTCGTGCAGGTCGGTCAGCAAAGTAATCAGGCCGAAGTGGCTTTCATCCAAGCGCACCAGAACATCCAATGGCCGTACCAGCTGCTGCAGGCGGCGCGCCACGCCGGTGAGCAGTTCGTTGTAGAAGGTGTCGCCATAGCGCTGGTGCAGCTCGTGCATGTCTTGCAGACCAATCAGCAGGTAACACAGCGCACCGCCACGCGATTCCACCTGGCGCAGGCTGTCGAGCATCTTCTGGTGCAGGTAGCGGCTATTGCCCAGCCCGGTAAGCGGGTCGATAAGGTTGCGTTGTTCCAGGCTGGCAATGTTTTCGGTCAGTAAGCGGTTTTCCTGCAACAGACGTTGTAGGGTGTTGCACAGGCGATCGGCCGCATAGACGCGTGGCACCAGTTGCTCGTTCATCGCGGCCTTACTGATGAAGTCATCGACACCGCTGTCGAAGGCTTCGCCCAATACGTTTTCGCCTTCCTTGCCGGTGAGCAGGATGACGTAGGTGTAGTGATGGGCCATTTCATCAAACTGGCGGACCTGCACTGTCAGCTCTAAGCCATTCATCTCGGGCATCAACCAATCGGCGAGCAAGACGCTGGCGGGGCGCTGTTCGAGCAAGCGAATCGCTTCGGCGGCACTGTTGGCAAAACGAAGGTCCTGATAACCCGCCTGGCTAAGCGCGCGCCCAATCATGGCGCTGGAGAACTTGGCGTCATCGACGACCAAAATGCTCAGGTGGGGGTTCGGCATGGGCAGGCTCGCTAGGGGGAAATCGCGTGGGCCCGATACTTCGCCGGGCAGTGTGTGTTGCTACCGCTATATAATGGCCGGGTTTTTTCACCGTCAAGCCAGGCGTGTCCCGTTCGTGATGCAGGGCGCGCCGTCTATCTGGAGTAAGCCCATGCCCTCGTTCGACGTGGTGTCCGAGTTGGACAAACATGAAGTTACCAACGCCATCGACAGCGCCATCAAAGAGCTGGATCGTCGTTATGACCTACGCGGTAAAGGTAGCTTTGAGCTGAAAGAGCTGACTGTCAACCTGACAGCCGATGCGGATTTTCAGTTGGAGCAGATGGTTGAGATTCTCAAGCTCTGCTTGGTCAAACGCAAGATCGACGTACAGTGCCTGGAGTTCAAGGACGCCTACCCGTCGGGCAAGAGCGTCAAGCAGGAAGTGATCCTGCGTGAAGGGATCGAGAAGGATCTGGCGAAGAAGATCGTCGCGCACATTAAGGACATAAAACTCAAGGTGCAGGCCGCCATTCAAGGCGAGCAAGTGCGCATCACCGGCAAGAAGCGCGATGACCTGCAGGAAGCGATTGGCGCCTTGCGTGCCAAGGACTTCGGTATGCCATTGCAGTTCAATAACTTCCGCGATTAATGCATGCGCAATGAACCTTGCCGCTGTTAAAGCGTCGCAACGGTGTTGGTGCAGTAAAAACGCCACGGCTTGCCGTGGCGTTTTATTTTCAAAGGCTTACAAGGATTAACAAATGGATATGAACATCGAACAACTGGTGAAAGTGTCAGAGGCCTGGTTGCCTGTGGTGCTGGAATATAGCGGCAAGTTGACTCTGGCGTTGATCACCATGCTGATCGGCTGGTGGCTGATCAGCAAACTCATCAACAGCGTGGGTCGTTTGCTCAACCTGCGTCAGGTTGATCGGGCCTTGAGCAGTTTTATCTGCAGCCTGGTCGGCATCGTATTGAAGGTGTTGCTGCTGGTCAGCGTGGCGTCGATGGTGGGTGTGGAAACCACCTCCTTTATTGCGGTGATCGGTGCCGCTGGTCTGGCCATTGGCCTGGCCTTGCAAGGTAGCCTGGCGAACTTCGCGGGCGGTGTGTTGATCATGTTTTTCCGTCCATTTCGCGCCGGTGACTGGATTGAGGCCCAAGGTGTTTCGGGCAGTGTCGACAGCATTCAGATCTTCCATACCACGCTGAAAACTGCGGATAACAAAGTGGTGATCGTGCCCAACGGCAGCCTGTCGAACGGCCATATCACCAACTATTCGCGCGAATCCACGCGGCGTGTGGATATCAACCTGGGTATCGATTACTCAAGCGATATCAAGCAGGCCCGTGAGGTGTTGCTGGACATTGCCAAGGACCCGCGTGTGCGCCAGGACCCAGCGCCTGTGGTGTTTGTTACCGGTTTGGGTGATAGCGCGATCAACCTCTCACTGCGCATCTGGGTGGCAACGCCGGATTTCTGGCCTGTGACTTTCGCCTTCACTGAGCAGGCCAAGGAGCGCCTCAGCGAGGCCGGTATCGGCATCCCATTCCCGCAGCGGGTGGTGCATCTGGTGCAGCAACCCACTACCTGAAGGAACGCCGAGTTAGCGACTGGTGGCGTTATAGAGCGTTTTGAACGTGCGGCCCATCGCCAGTTGGTAGTGGTTGATCAGGCTTTGCCAGTCGGCCTGATCCCACGGCGAATGGCGCCGCAGTTGTAGCATGTCGTGCAGCGCGGCTTGCTTGCGGGTGAGGCGGCGGCGCGACTTCTCAAGATCGAGCAAGGCGATTTCGCATGATGGCGGCGTATCAGTAGTCTGGATACGCACAAAGATATGTTTTGCATACATGCAGCCATGTTGCTGGCGGGCTTTGTGCAAATTGGCCAGGCTTTGCGCGATTTGCTGCAGCAGTTGCTGGTGCAGGGAGGCGTCTAGCGCCTCGCGAGCATGATGCTCATACCATTCATCGAGAGGCTGAAAGCCTTCCAAGGCTTTGGTCACCAGCAAGGCGCGCCAGCCTTCGCGGTTGCGCTCGGCGGCGCAGTAAACGATCTCGGGTACCGCGACACCGGCCTTGAGTGCTCTGAGCAGAGCGTCGCGTTCACGCAGTACCGTCGGCCGCCCCCAAGGGTGAAGCAGGCTGCGGTAGGTGTGCCCGGTTTGCTTTTTGGCGTAGAGCGACTGACCCAGCTGGGTGAGGCGTTGAACACCGCTATAACCACCGCGGCGCTCGTTAGGTTCTTCGACCCATTCACCCTGGGTTTGCCACCAGCTTTCAAAGCTGGGGTAGTGGGTGAGGCGGGTGGCGTTACTGAATGCTACGGTCATGGCCTGCCCTCTTGTTGTGAGCAGGGTAGAGCAAGAGTCTTGCCAGTAATGCTATTGGTGCTGTTCGGTGGCGTTAGTCACGCTTAAATCGCTGGTTTGCAGCCGTTCCCGGCGCCATTGCAGGATGATCAGCAGCAGTGTCGGAATACCCAGCAAGGCAGTGACCAGGAAGAACTGGGCATAGCCGAACTTCTCCACCATTACGCCGGAATAACCACCGATCAGGCGCGGCAACAACAGCATGATCGAGCTGAGCAGGGCGTACTGGGTGGCGGAGAACTTCAGGTTGGTCAGGCTCGACAGGTAGGCGACGAACGCCGCTGTGGCCAGGCCTGCGCTGAAGTTGTCGGCGGAAATGGTCACGATCAGCATCTGCAGGTCAGCGCCCATGCCGGTAAGCATCAGAAACAGCAGGTTGGTTGCCGCCGAGGCCGCGCCGCCAATAAACAGGATCGGCAGGATACCGAAGCGCACGATCAGCAGGCCGCCAAAGCCTGCACCAATGAGGGTCATGACCAAGCCGAAGAGCTTACTGACGCTGGCAATCTGGTCCTTGGTAAAGCCCTGGTCGATGTAGAACACGTTGGCCATCACACCCATTACGGTGTCGGACATGCGGTAGGTGGCAATCAACCCGAGCAGCAGGAACGCTTGCCAGCGGTAACGCAGGATAAAGTCGTTGACCGGTGTCAGCACCGGCGCCAGGCCACGGCGCCCCATGGACGACAGGCACAGGGCGCTGAGAATGGTGTAAAGCAGGGCGCGCAGGAAGGCGCGGTCTTCCAATAGCAGGTCAAGCATGCTCGCTTCGCCGTTGATCACGCTGGCGAAGTCGGTGTTGTAGAACTGGGTAAACATCGCCGGTACCGATACCAGCAACACAATCAGTACCAGTACCGAGGCGATCTGGTGACTAAAGCCATAACGCGCAGCGGCCAGTTGCGTGCGCAGTGGCACATCCGGCTCGCGCATCCACAGGCTGGTCAGCAGGCCAGGCAACATCAGCAGGGCAAACAGCAGGTAGGTGCCGGCCCATGCACCGTGCTGATAGAGCAGTGCGGTGGAGCCAAAGCCTTCGGCGAAATACAGTGCGCCGGCGGTGGCCAGCAGGGCGGCGACGCGGTAGCCGGCCATATAGCTGGCGGCCAGCGCGGCCTGGCGGGTGTCGTCGACGATTTCCAGGCGGTAGGCATCAACGGCGATGTCCTGAGTGGCCGACGCAAAGGCCACCAGCACCGCGAGGGAAATCAGCCAGGTCAGGTGGGTCTGCGGATCGCACAGGGCCATGCCAGCGAGGCCGATGGCGATCAGGATCTGTGATAGCACCAACCAGGAGCGTCGGCGGCCCAGTTTGCCCAGCAGCGGCAGGCGCCACTGATCAAGCAGCGGAGACCAGACCCATTTGAAGGCATATGCCAGGCCGATCAGGCTGGCAAAACCAATGGTGTCGCGGGCCACGCCGGCTTCGCGCAGCCAGACAGACAGGGTGGAGAACACCAGCATATAAGGCAGGCCGGCGGCGAACCCTAGAAGCAGCAGCACCAAGGTGGAGGGGCTGGAGTAGGCAGCAATGGCATCACGCCAGCTTTTACGGGGCATTGAAGGGGTATCAGCCTGAGATTGACCTAATAAAGGGCGCACTCTACCCGCTGTGCTCCATTGGGCGCCAGCCATAGCGCGGCATATCCACCCGATCGTTATGGATTTGCACGCCTTCCTCACGTAAACGACTGCGTTGTTCTGTGCCGGAGAGGCTGCCAGCCGGCAAGCTGAGGCGGCCACCGGCAGCAATTACCCGGTGCCAGGGCAGGGTGCTGCCGTCCGGTAGCTGGCTGAGGGTGCGCCCGACCCAGCGCGCGGCGCGACCCAGGCCTGCGTATGCAGCCAGTTGCCCGTAACTCACCACGCAGCCGGGCGGAATCTGCGCCAGCACCGCATAAAGTGCCGTACGACGCTCGACCTGGCTTGCTGTTGGCTGGCCTGGCGCGGCATGCTTCGGCACCTGTTCTGGCTCGTTATCCGGCTTTCCCATCATGCTTATACGTACTCTGTTGTGCTTTCTGGTTCTTGCTCTGACCACACCTGTGTGGGCGGACACGGTGTGGTTGAACAATGGTGACCGTCTGAGCGGTGAGATAGTTCTGCTCGATGGCGGCAAACTGGCCCTGAAAACCAAGTACGCCGGCCAGGTGCTGATTGCCTGGAAGGATATCGACACCCTGCGCTCGGAGAAACCCTTGCTAATGCGCCGCCAGGGGCTCGATAGCGAGCACAGCAACCAGCTGGAAGCAGCCGGCAAGGGCATGGTGCGGGTGGTCAGCGACAACACGCAAACCGTGCCGCTTTCCAGCATCAAGCGTCTGATCCCACCGCGCCCGGTACTGCAGGACCGCTTCTGGGAGGGCAATCTGGACGCCAAACTCGATATGAAGCGCGACGACAACGACACCGACGAATGGAAGCTCAAAAGCAACACGCGTGTGGAGCACGGCCGTTGGCGTCACGTGTTGTCCGGTGAGCTGGAGCGCAAGGTGAAGAATGACGCGAAAACCGCTGACAACTGGCAGCTGGAATACGACCTCGACCGCTTTATCACGGATCACTGGTTCTGGCGGGTGGGGGCAGAGCAGGACGAGGATGAGTTTGCCTTTTTTACTCGCCAGCGTTCGCTGGGCACCGGACCGGGTTATCGCTTCTGGGATAACGAACTGGGCCGGCTGGATGTGATCGGCCAGTTCAATCGCCTGCAATTGGAGGCCAGTGATGCTGAGCGGTCGTTCAATACCTACTCGCTTGCCTTGGATTACAAACGTCTGCTGTGGGGTACCCGTCTGGAGTTTTACAGCACGGCTGAGCTGCAATTACCTGCGATAGAAGAAATTGACTACGTGCTCGACAGCGAAATAGGCCTGCGCTACCGGCTGACAGATTGGGCGCGCCTATCGCTGCTGTATGAGCTGGATCAGGCGCGTGCGCTCGGGCAAACCAGCAGTGAGCGTCGCTATCTGTTGGGTGTGGGGGTCGGCTGGTAGGTCACGCAATGATGAACTCGCGGTGATTCTGTCGGTCAGTGCTTGCTCTGGCGTCGTGCTTACGGATAATGCGCGACCTTCCGCGAACCCGAAGTAGACAATTCATCCCTATGTTTTCCAGAACCCTGCTGTGCCTGGCCCTTTCTGTGGCTGCTACCTCCGCGTTGGCGGATACCGTCTGGCTGAAGAACGGCGACCGCCTGACCGGCAAGATCAAGTTTTACGACGGTGGCAAGCTGTTGCTGGCGACCGACTACGGCGGTGCGATTGCCCTCGACTGGAGCAAGATCGCCACCCTGGAAAGCGATCAGGAGCTGCTGATCAAGGAAAACGCCATCGCCGGTGAGCGCGCCAAGTCCCTGCAGCCGGCCGAGCCGGGTAAGGTGATCCTGGCCAATGGCGATGCGCCCAAGACCATCGAGCTGGCCAGCATCAAGCAGATCCTCAAACCCAAGCCATTGGTCGAGGATTTGGTCTGGAAAGGCAATATCGATGCGGCGCTGGACTACAAACGTGCCGAGCGCGACACCGACGACTATGACGTCAGTCTCAAGACCCAGGCTCGCCATGGCCTCTGGCGCCACAACGCGCAAGCCGACTACAACCGCGAGTTCCAGGACGACGTGGTCACCACCGATAACTGGAGCGCCGAATACGCCCTTGACCGCTTCCTGACCGAGAAGTGGTTCTGGCAGGGGCGCTTCGAGTACAAACGCGACATGGTTGAAGAACTTGAACGCCAGCGCACCGTGGGTACCGGTCCGGGTTACCAGTTCTGGGATAACGAGCTGGGCGCCTTCTCGGTGGCCGGCCTGCTTAACCGCACAGACTACGAGTACAGCAATGGCGAGAGCGACAACTTCTACGCCGCGAGCCTGAAGTGGGATTACAACCGCTACCTGGTCGGCAAGAGCGTCGAGCTGTTCAGTGATGGCGAGGTGGGTAAGCCGCTGGCCAACGCCGCTGACTACACCCTGGATGCCGCCGTGGGCCTGCGTTACAAACTGACCGATTGGGCTTCGCTGAATATGAAGGCCGAGAAGGACCTGGTCAGCGGTGCAGAAGGCGAGCTGGACGAAACCCGTTATAGCCTGGGATTTGGCGTGGGTTGGTAAGCTTCGGCTGCACACAAAAAAGCCCCGCGTTTGCGGGGCTTTTTTGTTTAAGCGTTCTAGATCTCGCGAGCTAGAGTCAGCCTAGGCGCTACGTTAGTAACAGCCTCCGGCTGGTCAAAGCACTCGCGGGCGCGGAGTTTACGAGCTGTAAATGAGCAAGCCCGCGAGTGCTTTTAACGACGGATGGCCGACGCGCAGCAGATCGGTGCGGATTACAACCGCAGGCCGCCGTCGAGCTCCAAGATACGACCGGTGTAGTAGTCGTTTTCCAGGATATAGGCCACCGAGTGGGCGATCTCGGCCGGTTTGCCCATGCGGCGCAGTGGGATGACCGACGTCATGCGCTCCAGCGCTTCCGGCTTCATGCTGGCGACCATTTCGGTCTCGATAAAGCCCGGTGCTACGCCAGCGACACGGATGCCGTAACGCGCCAGCTCTTTGGCCCAGACCACAGTGTCGGCAGCGACACCGGCTTTGGCAGCCGAGTAGTTAGCCTGACCGATGTTGCCGGCACGGGAAATGGAGGAGATGTTGATGATCGCGCCTTCGTTCTTCAGCTCAATCATTTTCGCCGCCACTTCACGGGTGCAGAGGAACACGCCGGTGAGGTTCACGTCGATCACCGACTGCCACTGCGCCAGGCTCAGTTTGGTGATTTCGCCGTCCTTGACCTTGATGGTCAGGCCGTCACGCAGGATGCCGGCGTTGTTGACCAGGCCATTGAGTGCGCCGAAGTCTTCAGCGATCTGTGCCACGGTCTGGGTCACTTGCTCTTCATTGGCAACGTTGCACAGGTAAGCGCGCGCTTCTACGCCCAGCGCCTTGCAAGCCGCCACGGCTTCGTCGAGTTTTTCCTGGTTCAGGTCGACCAGCGCCAGTTTGGCGCCTTTTTCTGCCAGGTACTCAGCCATCGCGCGGCCCAGGCCCTGACAGCCGCCAGTGATGACGATAACTTTATCTTTGAGTTGCATCGCGAGTCCCCTCAAATGGTGTTGTGTGACCTTGCCGGCGGTTAATCTAGGCGCCTCCCGTTCTGTGACGGAATCTATGCAAGGAGTCATAAGGTGAGCGTGAAAGCCGGCAAGCATGCCCGAGAATTGCTGCTCAAGGAATACCGGGGCGTGCTCAGCACCCATTCCAAAGCCATGCCGGGTTTCCCTTTCGGATCAGTGGTGCCCTATTGCCTGGATGCTGATGGTTATCCGCTGATGCTGATCAGTCGCATCGCCCAGCACACCCACAACCTCAAGCAGGATGGTAAATGCTCGCTGCTGGTTGGGGAGCGTGGGGCAGAAGATGTGCAGGCGGTCGGTCGTCTTACGCTGCTCGCCGAGGCGCGGCAATTAGATGACGAGGTGCAGATTGTTGCGGCTGCGCAGCGCTATTACCGCTATTTCCCGGAGTCGCGCGGCTACCATCAGGCCCATGATTTCGATTTTTGGCGCCTGGAGCCGGTGCGCTGGCGCTACATCGGCGGGTTTGGTGCGATTCACTGGCTGGATGAGGTGGCCCAGGCCAACCCCTTTGCCGGCGACAGCGAAATCAGCATGGTTGAGCACATGAACAGCGACCATGCCAAGGCTATCGCTCATTATGTCGAGCTGGCAGGTTTACCCCAGCATGCGCCGGCTGAGCTGGTTGGGGTCGACAGTGAGGGCTTTCACCTGCGGATCGGTCAGGGCCTTTATTGGCTGGCCTTTCCAACATCCTGTAACAGTCCGCTGGAGGTGCGCCAGGCCTTGGTGGCACTGGCCCGCGCCGAAGTCTGGCCGACCGACGGTCAGGCTTCAGCTTGAATTCAGCTCAACACCCCATACTTCAGTCCCATAGGAAGCTGATCTTCCGTTAAGGATCCTTTGATGCGTGCGTTTCTGTTTCTGTTTCTGCTGTTCCCGTTCATTGAATTGGCCCTGCTGATTCAGGTGGGCAGTGCCATCGGTGTGTTACCGACCTTGTTGCTGGTGATTGGTACCGGCATCCTCGGCGCCATTCTGCTGCGCGTTGCAGGGGTAGCAACCGCGTGGCGTGCACGCGAGAAGCTGGCCAGAGGTGAGTTACCCGAGCAGGAAATGCTCGAAGGCCTGCTGATCGCCGTCGGTGGTGGTCTGCTGTTGCTGCCTGGCTTTATCAGCGACATTTTCGGCCTGCTGTGCCTAATTCCGTTCCCCCGTCGCTTGCTGGTCAACAAGGTGCGTCTGCGCGCCGCCGAACAAGCCATGCGTCAGCGCGCCTTTTTTGACGACCAGGCCGCACGCTCCGGGCAAGTTCGTCCCAATGTGCTGGAAGGCGAATTTGAGCGCCGCGACTGATTTTCGGCTCATAAGAAAAGCCTGTAGATCGTAAAAATTTCACCCTCAGCCCTTGAAATCCCCTTGTGCGCCCTTATGTAGCGGTCACCGCAAGGTTTTCTGTCGTCAGACAGATTCAGACTTCAGCGCTGCGCCTAGCGTAGTGCTACCGGCCTCGCCGGACTTTGCTAACCCGCCGGTGATTGCACCGGCCGAAAAATCACTATTGGGAGAGATCGACAATGAAGCTTCGTCCTCTGCATGACCGCGTCGTAATCCGTCGCAGCGAAGAAGAAAAGAAAACCGCAGGCGGCATCGTGCTGCCAGGTTCCGCTGCCGAGAAAGCCAACAGCGGTGAAATCCTCGCTGTCGGTACTGGTCGCGTGCTGGACAACGGTGAAGTGCGTGCCCTGGCCGTTAAAGTCGGCGACAAAGTGGTGTTTGGCCCTTACTCCGGCAGCAACACCATCAAAGTTGACGGCGAAGACCTGCTGGTAATGAGCGAGAGCGAAATTCTCGCTGTCGTTGAAGGTTGATTTCAGCGCTCCGTCGCTACGAATTCCGCTCTATTTGAACGAATCAAGGAATAACCATCATGGCTGCTAAAGAAGTTAAATTCGGCGATTCCGCCCGCAAGAAAATGCTCGTCGGCGTTAATGTTCTGGCTGACGCAGTAAAAGCCACCCTCGGCCCGAAAGGCCGTAACGTGATCATCGAGAAGAGCTACGGCGCTCCGACCATCACCAAGGACGGCGTTTCCGTTGCCAAAGAAATCGAGCTGAAAGATCGCTTCGAAAACATGGGCGCGCAGCTGGTTAAAGACGTTGCTTCCCGTGCCAACGATGACGCGGGCGACGGCACCACCACTGCTACCGTTCTGGCTCAAGCCATCGTCAACGAAGGTCTGAAAGCCGTCGCGGCTGGCATGAATCCGATGGATCTGAAGCGCGGCATCGACAAGGCGACCATCGCCATCGTTGCTGAGCTGAAGAAGCTGTCCAAGCCATGCGCTGACACCAAAGCCATCGCTCAGGTCGGTTCGATCTCCGCCAACTCCGACACCTCCATCGGCGAAATCATTGCCGAAGCCATGGAAAAAGTCGGCAAAGAAGGCGTGATCACCGTTGAAGAGGGCTCGGGCCTGGAAAACGAACTGTCGGTTGTTGAAGGCATGCAGTTCGACCGTGGCTACCTGTCCCCGTACTTCATCAACAAGCCGGACACCATGGTCGCCGAGCTCGACGGCCCGTTGATCCTGCTGGTCGACAAGAAGGTTTCCAATATCCGTGAGCTGCTGCCAGTTCTGGAAGCTGTGGCCAAGTCTGGCCGTCCGCTGCTGATCGTGGCTGAAGACGTTGAAGGCGAAGCCCTGGCGACTCTGGTTGTGAACAATATGCGCGGTATCGTTAAAGTTGCTGCCGTTAAGGCACCAGGCTTTGGCGATCGTCGTAAGGCCATGCTGCAGGACATCGCTGTACTGACTGGCGGTACCGTAATCTCCGAAGAGATCGGTCTGAGCCTGGAAAGCGCCACCCTGGAGCACCTGGGTAACGCCAAGCGCGTGATCCTGAGCAAAGAAAACACCACCATCATCGACGGCGCTGGCGTTCAGACTGATATCGAGTCTCGCGTACTGCAGATCCGTAAGCAGATCGAAGATACCTCGTCCGACTACGACAAAGAGAAGCTGCAAGAGCGTCTGGCCAAGTTGGCTGGCGGTGTTGCGGTGATCAAAGTCGGTGCCGGCACCGAAGTTGAAATGAAAGAGAAGAAAGCCCGCGTTGACGACGCCCTGCACGCGACCCGCGCAGCCGTTGAAGAAGGCGTGGTACCTGGCGGTGGCGTGGCTCTGGTTCGCGCTCTGCAGGCCATCAGCGAGCTGAAAGGCGACAACGCCGATCAGGACGTGGGTATCGCTCTGCTGCGTCGTGCTGTTGAAGCTCCGCTGCGTCAGATCGTTTCCAACGCAGGCGGCGAGCCGAGCGTAGTGGTCGACAAGGTTAAGCAGGGTTCGGGTAACTTCGGCTTCAACGCCGCGACCGACACCTACGGCGACATGATCGAGATGGGTATTCTCGATCCGGCCAAGGTCACCCGTTCGGCGCTGCAAGCTGCAGCTTCGATCGGCAGCCTGATGATCACCACCGAAGCGATGATCGCCGAAGTGGTAGAAGACAAGCCGGCCGCTGGCGGTATGCCAGACATGGGCGGCATGGGTGGCATGGGCGGCATGATGTAAGCCAGCCCGGCTCCCGTAGGCCATCGCCAGATGGCCTGCATGCAGTAAAGAAAACCCCGTGCCTGTCACGGGGTTTTCATTTTTCTCGGCTATAACAGTCCCTCGCGGCAAAGCGGTACGCCAATTGCTTTGTGTGATGCGCGCTCCCGGACTGGAGCCTGTCAATCTGCGCTGTGCTTCTGCTACGCATGGTCGCTCCGTGTTTTGACCTCACCTGGATGTGCTCTACCACGCCGTTTTCAATGGATGGTTGGAGATTGTGCCGGTTACGGTTTTGCCTGCGATTGTTTTAAAACCACAGGTTCTATTGCGCACCACGCTGATGCAATTGGGCAATTAAGTGACTGTGAGGGTGTTACCGCCAGGTGCGGAGATGCGATCCCCATCCTTGGTTTGCTCAACGATTGAACCAACGGTGCGAATCTGGCTCGAAGCCTGGCCTGCTGAATGGCTGCGTGTGGATCAGGATGATCAGAATGGCATTGCCGGCAGCGTCCGGCAGTAACGACCACTTGTCGCCCGATACGGCGCGGTGGTTAACAGTGATCTAGGGTCTACAAACAGCGTTTGGCAGCGCTATCAAGAGGTTGCAGTGATGAAGCTAGAAATCGCACGAGGTTTGTTCCTGGTGACCGCGCTCAGCGTGGCCTCGCTCGCGGCAGCGGCTTGGCAGGAAGCCAGCCCCCAGGTCATCACCCTCAACGAGCGCGGCTACTGCCCGTTGCCGCCCCAGGCGCGAACGGCCCAGGTGCTAAAACCGGACCAGGACCTGCTGCTTTTTATGTTCAGCCTGTCTCAGGGCGCCCGTTCACAAGGTTGAGCCTGCTGACCTGATAATTCGATAGACAGAAAAAAGCCCTGCATTGCAGGGCTTTTTGGTTAGTGGGCTTTGGCCGTTGTCGGTGGCGCATCGGGCTGCGCCAGCAGGCTGTATACGCAGGGCAGCACAAACAGGGTGAACAACGTGCCAATCGACATGCCGGTGGCGATCACCAGGCCGATGTCGAAGCGGCTGACTGCACCAGCACCGGTTGCCAGGATCAGCGGCACCATGCCGAAGACCATCGCCGCAGTGGTCATCAGTACCGGGCGCAGGCGAATCGCCGCCGCTTCTTCGACCGCTTCACGACGCGACAAGCCTTTTTCGCGGCGCAGCTGGTTGGCGAACTCGACAATCAGAATGCCGTGCTTGGTGATCAGGCCGATCAGCGTGACCAGGCCCACCTGGGTGTAGATGTTCATACTCGACAGGCCCAGGAACAGCGGAATCAGTGCACCACAGATCGACAACGGCACCGTGACCATGATTACCAGTGGGTCGCGGAAACTCTCGAATTGTGCCGCCAGCACCAGGAAGATCAGCGCCAGGGCTAGGCCGAAGGTGATGTACAGCGCGTTGCCTTCCTGCACCAGCTGGCGCGACGCACCGGCGAAGTCGTAGGCATAACCGGCTGGGGCTTCCTCCAGCATGATCTGCGTTACCGTCTCGACGGCTTCACCCATGCTGACGATGGGTACGCCCTGGATGATCGCCGAGTTCAGCTGCTGGAACTGGTTGAGCTGGGTCGGTCGAGCACGGTCGCTGACCTTGACCAGTGTCGACAGGGCCAACATCGCGCCGCTTTCGCTCTTCACGTAGTAGCTGCCGAGCCACTCCGGGTTGTCGCGGTAGGCGCGTTCGACTTGGGCAATCACCTTGTAGCTGCGGCCGTCGATGGTGAACCGGTTGATCTCACCTTCACCGAGCAGGCTGGCCAGGGTCAGGCCGAGGTCTTCCATGGACACACCCATCTGCGCAGCTTTTTCGCGGTCGATTTCCACCACCACTTCCGGCTTGTCGAAGGCCAGGTCGACGTCGAGGAAGGCGAACTTGCCGGACTCAACGGCGCGTTGCTTGACCCGCTCGGTCACTTGCAGCAGCGACTGGTAGTCGTTGGGGGTGTTGATCACGAATTGGAACGGTAGGCCCTCACCCGTGCCCGGCAAGGACGGCAGGTTGAAACCGAAGATCTGCAGGCCGGCGATCTGCGACAGGCGACCTTGCACCTCCGGGAGAATCTCCATCTGGGTGCGTTCGCGCTCGTTCCACGGCGTCATCAGGAAGCCGCCAATACCCGACTGCACACCGTTGAAGCCGTTGATCTGGAACGAGGAGTAGTACTCCGGGAACTCCTTGAAGATGCTCACGAACTCGTCGGTGTACTTGTTCAGGTACTCCAGGTTGGTCGGTTGCGGTGCGCTGGCAATCATGAAAATGATGCCCTGATCTTCTTCTGGGGCCAGCTCGCTCTTGGTGAACTTGAGCAGTACCGGAATCAGGCACATGACGATTACCGCGAATACCAGCACCACCGGACGGGTATCCAGAGTGCCATGCAACGCCCGCTGGTAGCGTTTCTTGAGTGCGTCGAAAATCTGGTCGAGCTTGTGCGCCAGGCCCGACGGATTCTCCTCATGGCGCAGTAGCTTGGCGCACATCATCGGTGACAGGGTCAGGGCCACGATGCCGGAGATGATCACCGCGCCGGCCAGCGTTAGGGCAAACTCTTTAAATAGCGCGCCCGTGAGGCCCTCGAGGAAGCCGATAGGCGCGTATACCGCCGCCAGGGTGATGGTCATCGATACCACCGGCACGGCGATCTCGCGGGCGCCTTCAATGGCCGCATCGAACGGCGTTTTGCCTTCTTCGATATGCCGGTGAATGTTCTCCACCACGACGATGGCGTCGTCTACCACCAGGCCGATGGCCAGCACCATGGCCAACAGGGTCAGCAAGTTGATCGAGTAGCCCATCAGCTGCATGAAGAACATCACGCCGATCATCGACAGCGGGATGGTGATCACCGGGATCAGTACCGAGCGGAACGCACCGAGGAACAGGAACACCACCACGATGACGATCAGCACCGCTTCACCGAGGGTCTTCACCACTTCGTCGATGGAGGCCTGGATAAACAGCGTGGCGTCATAGGCGATGGAGACTTTCAGGTTGGGCGGCAGCTGCGCTTCCAGCTCAGGCATGACCTTGCGCACTTCCTTGATCACGTCCAGCGGGTTGGCCCCCGGCGTGCCCTTGATGGCGATGTACACCGATGGCGTACCGTCGAAGGAGCTGATCGCGTCGTAGCTTTCCGCGCCCATTTCCACCCGCGCCACATCGCGGATCAGCACGCGGCTGTCCCCAACAGTTTTCAGCGGGATGGCGGCAAAGGCCTCGGCCGATTTCAGGTCGGTTTCGGCGTTGATGCTGGTGACCACGTACTCGCCCTTCACTTCACCGGCTGCGGCGAGGAAGTTGTATTTGCGCACCGCGTCATTCACGTCGCCGGCGGTCACGCCGTAGGCGGCCATTTTCACCGGGTCGAGCCACAGGCGCATGGCAAACACCTGGTTGCCGAGAATCTCAGCTTCGGCCATGCCAGGCAGGGTGGCCAGCTTGGGCTGGATGACTCGCGACAGGTAATCGGTGATCTGCGGGTTGCTCAGTTCCTGGCTGTAGAAGCTGATGTACATCAGCGCCGTGGAGTCCGCGGCTTCCTTGCTCAGCACCGGGTCTTCGGCGTCCTGCGGCAGTTGGTTCTTCACCTCGTTGGCTTTTGCCAGCAGTTCGGTGAACAAACGGTCGCTGTTGGCACCGATGCGCGCATAGATCGAGATGATCGACACGTTCTGCCGGCTCACCGAGGTCATGTAGTCGATGCCGTCGGCGCTCGCCAGGCTTTGCTGCAGCGGCTGGGTGATATAGCCCTGGATGGTCTCGGCATTGGCCCCGGGGTAAGCCGTGGTCACCGTGATCAGGGCGTTTTCCATCTGCGGGTACTGGCGGATGGTCAGTTTGCTGAATGCCTGGAAGCCAAGCAGGATGATCAACAGACTGACCACGGTCGCCAATACCGGGCGACGGATAAAGGGATCAGTAAAAGCCATAAATAAGTTCCTTTGTGCCGTGCTCGATTACTCGACGCTCGGCTTGGCCTCGACATTGGCATTGGCATTGGCGATGCTGACATGGGCACCGTTATCCAGCTTCAGCTGGCCGGCAGACACCACCTGCTCACCGGCCTGCAGGCCTTTGAGAATCACCACCTGGCCTTCGCGGCGCTCGCCGGTCTCAACGAAGCGGCGTTCGACCACCAGTTCGGCCTGGCCTTTGTCGTCTTTGACCACCTGGCCGTCTTCCCCTTTCTTCTCGCCGATCACGTACACCGAGTTGCCGTAGAGGGTGTAGGTGATGGCCGTTTCCGGCACTACGATCAGGTTCTGCTCACCCGGTAGCAGCACTTCCAGGTTGGCGAACATCCCGGGCAGCAATTTATTGTCCGGGTTGATCAACATGGCGCGGACCTGCACGTTGCGTGTGGTGTCTTCGACCTTTGGGTTGATCGCGGCAATTTCGCCTTCGAACATCTCGCTCGGGTACGCCGCCACGCTGAAGCGCACACGCTCGCCCACGGCCAGCTTAGGCACCGCCTGTTCGGGCAGGAAGAAGTCGACGTAGAGCTTACTCAGGTCCTGCAGGGTGGCGATGGTGGTGCCGGAGGACAGGTAATCACCGACATCCACTTGGCGGATGCCGATGGTGCCGGCAAAGGGCGCGAGGATGCGTTTCTTCGCCAGTTGCGCTTGCAGCTGGGCGACGCTGGCATTGGCCTTCTGCAGGCTGGCGGAGAGGCGGTCGAACTCGCTTTTCGAGATGCTCTGGCGATTGACCAGGCTGCGACCGCGCTCGTATTCCACGCGGGCCAAGCCCAGTTCGGCCTGGGCAGTGCCCAGGCTGGCCTGCTCGACATCGCTGTCCATCTGGATCAGGGGTTGTTGCAGGCTGACCTGCTCACCGGAACGGAACAGCACTTGCTGCACCGTGCCACCGACTTCCACTGTCAGGTCCACGCCCTGAAAAGCCTTGAGCGTGCCGATAGCGGGCAGACGGCCCTGCCATGGACGTTCTTCTGCCGTCGTGGCGTCGACGCTGATGGCCGGCTGCGGTGCGGAGAACATCTGCACTTGTTGGTAGATGGAGAAGCCTTTGTAGGCGGCGAGGGCGAGTACCACGACGAGTACTGCGCCGAGCATAAAGAGCATACGGCGGAGCAACATATTCCGAATCCTTGGCGAGGCGGATAGAGGCCTGGGAATAGGCAAGAGGGGCACATTAGACCTCGGGCAGAGGCCTGTCAAAGATTCGCATTTGCAAAACATTGTTGTGCAAAAGTTGCCTCAAGGTTCAAGGCGTTATTAAGCAAAATGCCAGCATCGGCTGGCATTTTGCTGTGCGCTGGCCGGGTGTCAGGCACTCAAGCGCTGGGTGACTTCATTCAGTTGCCCGGAGAGGACGTGCAGGTTTTGCCCGGCGCTTTCGGTGCGTTGCACGTTTTCCTGGTTGGCAGTGGCAATTGCGGTGATCTCGGTCAGGTTGCGCGAAATGTCTTCGGCTACCGAGGTCTGTTCTTCGGCGGCAGTGGCGATTTGCCGGTTCATGTCGCGAATGGCTTCCACCGCACTGGTGATCAACTGCAGCGTGGCGCCGGCCTGGGTCACCTGGGTTACACCTTCCTCGCTGCGGCTCTGACCACTTTCAATGGCGCGCACGGCATTCACCGCCCCAGTCTGCACAGTGTCGATGATCTGGTGGATTTCTGCCGTCGACTCGGCGGTGCGCTGGGCCAGGGTGCGTACTTCATCCGCCACCACGGCAAAGCCGCGGCCCTGTTCGCCGGCACGCGCCGCTTCGATGGCGGCGTTAAGCGCGAGCAGGTTGGTCTGCTCCGCGATGCCGCGAATCACTTCCAGCACTTTGCCGATGCGCCCGCTGTCGGCTTCCAGGCGACGAATCACTTCCGAAGTGTTGCTGATCTCACCGCGAATGTCGGTGATGGTCTTGATGGTGGCCTGCATCACTGTTTCGCCCTGGCGTGCGGCGCTGTCAGCGGCATCGGCGGCGCCGGCGGCTTCGGCAGCATGACGCGCGACTTCCTGGGCCGTGGCGGACATTTCATGCATGGCGGTGGCGACCTGGTCGGTACGCGAAAACTGTTCGCGCGTGCCCTGGGCCATCAGCGTGGCGATGGAGTTGAGTTCGCCGCTGGCAATGTCCAGGTCAGCCGTGCTGCGCTTAAGGCGGGTGAAGGTATCCGAGAGGAAGTCGCGCAGAATGTTCGCAGCAATGGCCAGCTTGCCCAGCTCATCCTGACGGGTCGCGTCGACATGCTGGCCGAAGTTACCGTGGCTGAGTTGGGCTATGTGCTCGATCAGCTCACGGATCGGGTTGATCAGATTGCGGTTGACCAGCCACAGGCTGAACAGCGCGATCACCACAGTGGCCCCCAGCATCAGCAGGGTGCCAAAGGTGATGGTGCGCTCGGCCGAGGCATTGATCAGGCCGGCCTGCTCCAGGCTCTGCTTATGCAGCTCGCTGGACAGGGCTTCCATCTGTTGGGCGGTATTGCGGTCAATGCCTGACACCGCCTTGTCACCCACCGCAGCGTCGCCGCCGGCCGCGACAAAGGCATCACGCCCCTTGCGGTAGTTGGCGCCGAGCGTCTGGTGCTCGCTGCGCAGAGCGTCGACTTTGCTCTTCAGTGCGCGATCGTTGTTGGCCAATTCACTCAGCTGGCCCAGTAAGTCCTGAACCTTGCGCTCCTGCGCTTCAAACTGGCCCCAGTATTTGTCCAGCTGCGCCTTGTCGCTGCCGCGCAGCAGAACGTTTTTCCATTCCTGTACCTGGGTCTTGAAGTTCAGGTTGGTCGAGTCAATCAGGGACGACGCTTCAAGTGGGCCCTCAAGTAGACCGCGGTAGGCCTGCATGCCATTGGACAGAAAGCTGAAGCAGGCCAGTGCCGTGACCAGAATCAGCGCCAGACTGCCGCCAAGTAAGGCGAGAATCTGCGCGCGCAAGGATTTTTGCAGAAACATGGGTGATACCCCTGAGTGTGGAAGGCGGGATGCCAGTGACGCTGAGCGCGCCCAAACTGCGAAGATCCCTATCGACTGGTACCAGCTGGGCCGGATTGCCGGAAGTAGCAGCTAGTCAGGAGTATAGATCGGCTCTGCGGCAGCGTTCTTTAGCGTGCCGCAGGCGTATTACAGGTTTAGCTATACGGTGTTAAACCAGGCGCAAGTGGTTGTCCCACAGGCCGGCCGGCAGGTGCAGTGGGGTGCTGCTGATTTGGGGATTGCGGCAGTCGTACAGGCGGCAGCGCCCGACGCCGCTGCTGACCACAAAGCCATTCGCCACGGCGCCAACACCGGCGCAATCAGCCAGCGGCGCGTCCAGGCGCAGCTCGGCGCTGTCAAGGTCCCAGATAAACACCCGGTTGCCGCGCGGGGCGGTCAATGCCAGCAGGCGTAGCTCGCTGTGAATCGCCACGCTGGCGGTGTACTGGCTCATCAGCTGACGTTGTGCGTCGTCCACGGGGAAATGCTGGAAGGGCTGGTCAGGGCGTTTGATCGCCAACAGCGGCACCGCATCGCTGAGTTCGCCCATGTATTGCTGGCCGGTGACCAGTGTGCCGTCGTTGGCCACGGCCATATGACGCACGCTGTTCATCCGTTCCGGCAGTTGCTCCTTGCTGACCAGGCTGCCGTCGCGGCGCAGCAGCACCAGGCTGGACTCCATGGCGTTGAGGTTCATTTCCACCCGGCTGTCAGCCTCTGTGCGGATACCGCCGTTGGCCACCGCCAAGGTTTCACCGTCGGGCATCCAGAGCAGCTGGTGCGGACCGATGCCATGAGTCGACAGTTCGCTTACACGTTGCAATTGCTCGCCTTGCAAGCGGTAAACGCCCAGTACACCGCGACCGGGATCGGAGGTGTCGTTCTCGGTGGCGTACAGCCATTCGCCATCTTTGTGGAACACCGCGTGACCATAGAAGTGGCGCTGTTCGGGTGAGTGAACGGTTTGCAGCAGACGACCGTCACGGGTGTCGATCAGGTAGCTTTGCGTGCTTGGACGGCGACCGACAAACAGCGCCATCGGCAGAAACGGGTGGCCGATGACATCGTGGCAGCGCTCGTTCACCTGAGTGGCAAATACCTGGCTGCCATCCAGTCGGTAGCCGACCGCGAAGTGCTTACCGGCGCTGTCGTTACGTGCCGACAGCAATAGCGGCTGCGCGCCGCTGTGCATCAGCGTCCAGCCACCGTAAGTGCCGGCGGCCGCTGCCGTAGCGGCAACAGCAGCGATGCTCAGCCCTAGAAAGGCACGGCGATTGATCTGCATGACTCAGTCACCGTCGTGAGCGTTAAAGCCCAGCTGGATGCCCAGGGTCTTGGCCAGCTCGGATTCATGCAGACGATGCAGCACATTCAGGCTGTCATACAGGGCGTTGATCTCGGCGCGCCCGGCTTCGTCGCTAAGCAGCTCGCCGAGCGGGCGCTGGGCGGCAGCCAGGCGCTGGCGGGTGTCGCTGTAGGCGGCGTTGATGCGTTGTTTCAGTGCGTCGTGATCACTGCCGAGCAGCGCCTGGATGCCATCCTGTTCGGCGCCCAGCCAGATGCGTTCGGCGCTGGCCAGGCTGGCAGCGAGGTTGGTCAAACTGGCGTTGCTGCGCCAGGCTTCAGCCTGATAAGGCTGCGGTTGGCCTTTGCTCTGGCGGCCGAGTGGCGTGCCGAGTTTCTTCTTTAGCCCGTCGATGGCGCTGACCTGGGTGCGCAGCAGTTCGGCCACCGCTTCCGGGGCTTCGGCGTAGCGCGCGTTGGGGAAATCCTTGAGCAGCGCGGCCATACCGTCTTTGGCTTGCCACTGGCTTAGCACATCGGCGGCGAGGACTTGCTGGTGCTGACCGATGGCAACGATCAGCGGGCAGTAGCGGGCTTTCTGCTCGGCGACATTCAGATCAATGGCCGGGTCGAACAGCAGGTACTCATAGGCGGTGAGGCCTTGCACCACGACGCTGGATTTATCCAGATCGGCCGGAGTCAGCTCGGGTTTGCTGTTGACCAACGCCTCAACCTGACGCGCTACCAGGTTCTTCTTGTCCGGCCAGAACTGCACCTGCCAGGCGCGGTTGCCTTCCGCCAGTGGACCGAATGCCACCGGCTGCACGGCTGCCCAGGCGCTTTGCGCGCTGGCAAAGGCCTGGCGGGCGTCGGCGAGGTTCTGTTGGCCGGCGCAGAAGGCTTGGCCGCTGGTGGCCAGCTGGCGGTCGGCTTCGCTCCAGGCGCTGTAGATCGGCAGCAATACGCCATCGGTGAGCGCGCGGCTGACCTGCTGCTGCGGATCGCTTGGGCTGCAGGCGGTAAGCGTGAGGCTGAGCAGGGCGAGCGTGAGGGGTGAGCGGATCATCTGCGGCTCCTTTACAACGAATTCAGAAAAGCCAACAGCGCGGCGCGCTCGTCAGCATTGAAAGTCATGACCTGCTGCTTGGCTGTCTCGGCCTCGCCGCCGTGCCAGAGAATGGCCTCCAGCATGTTGCGTGCGCGGCCGTCATGCAGGAACTGGGTGTGGCCGTTGACGGTTTCAGTCAGGCCGATGCCCCAGAGTGGCGGGGTGCGCCATTCGCGGCCGCTGGCGAGAAACTCCGGGCGGTTGTCAGCCAAGCCTTCGCCCATGTCATGCAGCAGCAAGTCGCTGTAGGGGCGAATCAGCTGATTGGCCAACTCAGGCTCGGCAGCATCGGCAGCGGTGGTGAATTGCGGGGTATGACAGCCCTGGCAACCGGCCTGGAAGAACAGGTTTTTGCCAGCCAGCACCTGCGGCGTATCGGCGCCGCGGCGTGCCGGCACGCCGAGGTTACGGGTGTAGAACAGCACGCTGGCGAGGATGTTATCGCTGACCTCCGGCTCGCCGCCATGAGGCGCGCTAAGGCAGTCGGTCTGCGCCGTTGTGCAGTTGTCATGGGCCACCAGCGTGCTGGTCAGGCCCATGTCATTGGCAAAGGCTTCGGCATTCTGCTGATTGAGCGTGGGCTGGCCGGCCTTCCAGCCAAAACGACCGAGCACCGTGCGTTGTTGCTCACGGTCCCAGACCTGGTTGGCGCGACCGGAGATGCCATCGCCATTGCTGTCTTCGGGGTCGGCATTGGTCAGGATGGCCGCTTCGGGAATGGCTTCGAGCAGGCCAAGGCCGATCATCGGCGGGGCGATACGCGCGGAAAACAGCGTGTCGGGATGCAGGGAACCGTAACCGAGCTGGCTGATTTCCAGGCTGGGCTTGCGCAGCTCGACCTGCTCACCATCGGCCAAGCTGACCCGCAGTGTGCTGTAGCTGACGCGTACCTTGCCTTCTGGCGCGACGCCTGGATTAGCCATGTCCTGCAGTTGGCCGCCGTAGGTGGGTTCGGCGAGCACGCCGAGGCGCTGGATAATCTCGGCATGTTCGCTGCCGGCAGGAATCGACAGGCGTACCAGCATTGACACTGAGCTGATCGCATCAGGCGCTGGCGGATGGCCGCGACCGTCCTTGATATGGCAGTTCTGGCAGGCGTTGGTATTGAACAGCGGGCCGAGACCATCGCGCGCGGTAGTAGTGGCCGGTGCGGTGACCCAGGGATTGCGGAAGAAACTGTTGCCGACGCTGAAATCTAGGCGGCGTGACGGTGACAGGTTGGCGGATGGCAGGGAGAAGGCGTTCTGATCCGTCTTGCGCACGGTAGTGCTGCCCGCAGACAGGGCTTCGCCAGGCTCGGCTTGGGTGAACTGTGGGGTTTTATCGCAGGCGATCAAGCTCAGGCCCAAGGCCAACAGCAGCGCAACGTGATGCGGCGCAAACATGAAAGGACATCCGCAGCAGAAAAACAGGCGGCTGATCTTAACAGTCTGATCAGTTTTAAATAAGACGGATTTGCATTATCGGTGGCGGTCAAAGGTCGCAGGCATTAAAAAGCCGCGGCTCCGGTTTAGGAGTCGCGGCTTTTTATGCACTACAAATTTTCGGACTTCGCGAGCTAGAACGAGACAAGGCTGTTTTCAACGCAGTATCGCCAACGCGCAGCAAGTCCTACGCGCTTAGAAGCTGTGGTCAGCTGTATCCGGATTGAGATCACTGATACCCAGCTTGCCAGCGGCCTGCTCGATTGCGCCGGTCTGTTTGACCAGCGCGGCGATGGCATCACGAACGATCTGCTGGCCTTCGGCGTTGTCGGCAGCGATCAGCTGATCGAAGTGCTTGCCGTTGTTGGCGCTGTCGACCAGAGCCTGCAGCTTGCCTTCGGTGGCTTCGAGGTCGGTTTTCAGGGTGCTGTCAGCGGCGGCGTCAACCTTGGCCACCAGCGACGACAGGCTTGGGCCGGTCAGGGTGGTGCCGTCGACTTTCTTGTATTCGCCCAGGTAGACGTTGCGAATACCTTTGCCGTTGTAGAAGTGCGAGTTGTGGGTGTTGTCGCTGAAGCAGTCGTGCTCGTCTTCGGTGGAGTTAGCTTCCAGCGCGACCTTCATGCGCTCGCCGGCCAGCTCGCCGAGGGACAGGCTGCCCATACCGAAAAGCATCTTGCGCAGGCCATTTTCAGCCGTGTCGGCTTCCAGCGTGGCGCGGTAGTTGTCGGTTTTGCCGGCTTGCCACTGCACAACCATGGCGTCGAGGTCGCTGACCAGCAGGTCTGCGGCGGCTTTGATAAAGGCGCGGCGACGCTCGTTGTTGCCGCCAGTGGCGCCTTCACCCACGACGAAATCGCTGGCTGGACGCTCGCCGGCACCTGGGCCGCTGCCGTTCAGGTCTTGGCCCCAGAGCAGGAATTCGATGGCGTGGTAGCCGGTGGCGACGTTGGCTTCGGAGCCGCCCAGCTCATTCAGGCTGGCCAACAGTTCCGGGGTGATGGTGGTGACATCGAGCTTGTCTTCACCGACCTGCAGTTCGGTGTTGGCGATGATGTTGGCGCTGGCGCCTGGGTTGCCCAGGGCGTGTTGGTAGTCCTTGGCGACGTAGTCGATCAGGCCTTCGTCCAGCGGCCAGGCGTTCAGCTGGCCTTCCCAATCGTCGACTACGGCGTTGCCGAAGCGGAACACTTCAGTCTGCATGTAAGGCACACGGGCTGCCAGCCAGGCTTCGCGGGCGGCTTTCAGGGTGTCGTCACTCGGGTTGGCGAGCAGGGCATCGATGGCGCTTTGCAGGGTCTTGCCAGTGCTGGCGGCATCGCTGAATACGGCCAGGGCCAGGTTGGCGTAGTGGCTGACCACCGCTTTGCTGGCGGCTTCATCGACTTGGCTGGTGGCGGCTGCCGGGGCGCTGGTGCTGCTGGCAGCAGGTGCGGCAGCTTGGGTGGCTGGCGCTTTGTCTTCACCGCAACCGGCGAGTGAGATGGCGATGGCGAGCAGGCTGGCAGAGGCCAGGGGCATACGGAGCATGGCGGAATCCTTTGCTGGTGAGAGTAAGCACCCACGCAAGCGGGTACAAAAACCGAAACATAATGCGAAAGATTTTCATTTTGCGCAAAGGATCAATGCAGCTTTTTCACCGCGAGCTGTGGGCAAAGTCTGCGATCGGGCAATTCGATAGGGCTAAAATGCCAGCACAGCTGCCTTCAAGAACCATTCAGGAGTCCCGCATGAGCCTTACCAGTGTTGTCGTCATTGTGCTGTTGGTCCTGCTCGCGGCGTATGCCGTGATGCTCTACAACGCGCTGGTGCGTTTGAAGCATGGCGTCAGCAAGGCTTGGTCGAATATTGATGTGATGCTCAAGCAGCGCCACGAGGAATTGCCCAAGTTGGTGGAAACCTGCAAGCAGTACATGCAGCACGAACGCGGCACGCTGGAAGCGGTGATTGCCGCACGCCAAGCGGTTTCCAGCGCCCAGGCAAAAGGCGATATGAATGCCCTGGGCAAGGCCGAGACAGGCCTGCGCGCTGGTCTCGGTCAGCTGTTCGCCTTGGCGGAGAACTACCCGGAGCTGAAAGCCAATGAGAGCTTCCAGCATCTGCAGCAGCGCATCAGCGGCCTGGAAAACGGTATTGCTGACCGCCGCGAGTTGTACAACGAGGCGGTTAACCTGAACAACGTGCGCATCGAGCAGTTCCCCGACGTGATCGTCGCTCGCGCTTTCGCTTTCAAGGAGGCCGCGCTGCTGGAGTTCAGTGAGGGCGAAAAAGCCGACGTCGACCTCAAGTCGCTGTTTGGCTAAACCGTGGATATTCAAGGACAGCTTGTTGGGCTGGCCTGCAGCGTGGCGGTCAGCGCGGGCGGGGCGTGGTGGTTTTTGCGGCGTTTCTCCCAGGCGCGGCATCTGCTCGATACGCCGACATCGAAGATTCGTTCTGCGGCTCAGGGATATGTCGAATTCTATGGCGTACTGCATGACAGCACCGAGCCTCCACTGCTCGGTCCGCTGACCAATACGCCCTGCTTGTGGTGGCGTTACAAAATCGAGGAATACACCTCAAACGGCAAAAAGCGCAGTTGGCGCACCTTGGAAAGCGGCAGCAGCGAGGCGTTGCTGCGACTCGACGACAGCACCGGCAGTTGCCTGATCGACCCGCGCGGTGCACAGGTGCGGCCGCTGACTCGTGAGGTGTGGAAAGGCAGTTTGCGTCACCCGCTGGGTGCGGCGAAAACCGGTTGGCGCGCGCTGTTCAGCAATGATGACCGCTATCGCTATACCGAGGAGCGTTTGCATGCCGGCCAGCCGCTGTATGCCATTGGTGATTTTCGCAGCAGCGGTGGCGGCCGTCAGGGCCTGGATCTGCCGGCCGCTCAAGGCGCAGTAATTCGCGAGTGGAAGGGTGACTTCGGCGGCCTGCTGCAGCGCTTTGACAGTGACGGCAATGGCCAGCTGGATGAGCGTGAGTGGCAGCGCGTGCAGCTAGCTGCGAGCCTGGAGGCCGAAGACCGGCATCGTCGGCAAAGTACTCAGCCGGTGCAGCATCACCTGGCGAAACCGCGTGAGGCGCAGCCGTTTATCCTATCCTGTGCTGGAGAGGATGAACTGGTGCGTCAGTTCTACTGGCAGGCGGCTGGCGGTGTGGTGCTGTGTCTGGCCGGCGCGCTGGCAGCGGCCTGGTTGCTGGGAATCAACCGCTTCTAGGTAAAAGCGCCGCGTATAAAAAAGCCCGCCTGTTGGCGGGCTTTTCGTAGGCGTCTGGCGTCAGAGAGTCGCGGGATTGGCGGCACTGTTGAGTCGCCGGGCTTGTTTCAAGTAGGTCGTCAGTTCGCGTGCCGGCAGCGGCTTGCTGTAGAGGTAACCCTGCCCCTCGTTACAGCCCTGGGCGATGATATAGGCCTCCTGCTCCACGGTTTCCACGCCCTCGGCGATGACCTGCATGCCGAGGCTCTTACCCAGCTGGATGATGGCGCGCACGATGGTGGCATCGTCTTCGTCTTCCAGCAGGTCCTGCACAAAGCTCTTGTCGATCTTGATCTTGTCCAGCGGCAGGCTCTTCAGGTAACTCAGTGAGGAGTAACCAGTACCAAAGTCATCGATGGCGATCAGTGCCCCGGAGCGACGTAGGCTGAGCAGGTGCTGGGCGGCGGTGTTGATGTCTTCCATCAGGCCGGTTTCGGTGACTTCCAGCTCCAAGCTGCGCAGCGGCAGGCGGTAGACCTGCATCAGGTTGTTGACCACACGTGGCAGCTCGGCGTGGTGCAGCTGCACGGTGGACAGGTTGACCGCCATGCGCAGCTCGGTGAAACCTTGGTCGTGCCATTCGCGCAACTGGCGGCAGGTCTGGTCGAGAATCCATTCGCCAATCGGGATGATGGTGCCGTTCTGTTCGGCCAGTGGGATAAACAGGTCCGGCGGTACAAAGCCGTGTTGCGGATGCTGCCAACGCAGCAGCGCCTCGACACCGACCACGCTGTGGTCGCGGTAGTCGACCTGCGGTTGGTAAACCAGGTGCAGTTGATTCAGTGCCAGGGCATCACGCAGGTCTTTTTCCAGCTCGCGGCGGCGGCGCATTTCACTGTCGACGCTGGCGATATAGAACTGGTAACGGTTGCGTGAGCGGCTCTTGGCCAGGGTCATGGTCTGTTCGGCTTTCTGCAGCAGCTTCTCGGTGCTGTCGCCGTCTTCCGGGAACAGGGTGATGCCGATGGTGGCGCGCAGACGCACTTGCTGCTGATCGAGCATAAAGGGGTTGTCGAGGTCGTCGAGGACGCTCTGCGCCAACTCAGCCGCCTCGTAAGGCTGCTCGATATCAGCCTGTACCAGCGCGAACTGATCGCCCCCCAAACGGGCCAGGGCGCCGAGGCGGCCACTGTGACTGCGCAGGCGGTCGGACAGGGCCAGCAGCAGCTGATCGCCAGTCTGGTAACTGAACTGTTCGTTGATGCCTTTGAAGTCATCTAGGCCTACGCACAGCACGGCCACGCGGCGCTGCAGGCGGCCGGCGTCTCCCAGAATTTGGTCAAGCTGCTGTTGCAGCTGCTGGCGGTTGGGGAGGCCGGTGAGGAAGTCATACTGGGCCATGCGCAGCAGGCTATTTTCTGCTTCACGGCGCAGATTGGTGTTGCGTTCGATGGAAGACAGCAGCTGGTTGGCGGTGTTAATCCAAAGCCCCAGTTCATTCTTCTCGTTGCCCTTGAGCATCGGTAGCTTGTGCTCGCTGGGGCGGTCCGGGTTGATGTTGGTCAGGTGCTCGATGATCTTCGACAGCGGTTTGGTCAGCAGCCAGTGATAGACCAAATACAGCACCAAGCCCATGGCTAGCGCACGCAGCACGCCTGAGATAAAGATGATGACGGAGTTGGTAACAAAGCTTTCGCCGTAGGGCGCGGTATCGAGGGTGATGCTGAGGTCGCCGTAATACTCGCTGTAGGGGCCGCGGCCGACAAGCTGGGTGGTGAAGTTCTGTTCTTTGCCGAGAATCGGGTCGGTGAGCCAGCGTGTGGGGATGTCGACCTGCTCTCGGGCTTTCTCCGCCAGCATCGGCTCGTTGGGGTGACCAATGGCCGCCATTCGCACGGATTCGTGCTGGAACAGGCCTTCAATCACCTGCATGCCCATTTCCCGGTCCAGGCTGTAGACCGCCTGCGTGGATGGGTCACGGAACATGCCGAGAATACGGTGCGCGTCATTGGCGACTGCCTGACGTGTTTTGTAAACGTCGAAAACAATCTGGGCAAGACTCAAGACCACGCCAACGATTAGCGCTGAGAGCAGCACCACGCGGAGTAACTTAAGTGACAAGCTGTTTTTGAGTTCCAGCTTCAAATGACGGTTCCTTGTTCGGGCCTTCGGCGTCACACGCTAGTGAGTATTGGCAAAGTCGCGCTTGCAGTCAAAGGGCCATTACTAAAGTTTGTCGAACAAATTATCTGCGCGGCGATGGCGCGGCTGCTGACCGCTGTATTGGCCTGCTGCACTGTGTCGGTGCGAGTTGCCCGAGGCTTGAGCGCCGTTTGGCGGTTTCTTGCTTGGCATGAGAGTTGCGAAGCCCCGTGTATTCACCTTCATGGGGGACGCTGCAATGAAAATTCGACTGATAGGGATAGCGGTATTTGCGGTTTCGCCACTGGCTCTAGCGGCCAGCGATGAGGCACTCAACACCGCCTGGCTGGTGTTGGCCAGCGTGTTGGTGTTTTTCATGCAGGCCGGCTTTGCCTTGCTGGAAAGCGGTATGTCGAGGGCCAAGAACGCCGTCAATGTGATGATGAAAAATTACATGGATGGGTGCGTGGGGGGCATCACCTTCTGGCTGTTCGGTTTTGGCTTGATGTTCGGCAGCAACATCACTGGCTGGTTCGGCATGAGTCATTTTGCACCGCACGATGGCGAGCCGTGGGATTTCACCTTTCTGCTGTTTCAGATGATGTTTGCGGCCACGGCGGCGACCATCGCCAGCGGCGCGATGGCTGAGCGTACGCGCTATTCGGCCTACCTGATTGGTGCGGTGGTGATCAGCGGGTTTATCTACCCGGTGTTCGGCAGCTGGGTATGGAGCGGCATCTATGGCGGCCAGGGCTGGTTGGCGGCGCTGGGGTTTATCGATTTCGCCGGTTCGACCGTGGTACACAGCATCGGTGCCTGGTGTGCGTTGGCCGGTATTCTGGTGCTTGGGCCGCGTCTAGGGCGTTTTGCTGCGGACGGCACACCGCGCAGCATTCCCGGGCATAACCTCAGCCTGGTCGCGCTGGGCGGTTTTATCCTCTGGGTCGGCTGGTTTGGCTTTAACGCCGGCAGCAGTCTGGAGATGAATGTCAGCCTCGGCCTGATTGCCTTAAATACTCATCTGGCAGCATCGGCTGGGGCGTTGGGGGCCTTTCTGGCGCAGCGCAGCACCTCCAGCCCGGTGCTGCTGACCACTACGGTGAATGGCTCACTCGGCGGCCTGGTCGGCATCACCGCCGGTTGCGCAACCATGTCGCCGCTGTTTGCCCTTCTGACCGGACTGGTGGCCGGTGGTGTGGTGGTCTTCGGCATGCGCCTGCTGGAGCGCTGGCAGCTGGATGATGTTGTGGGGGCGGTCCCCGTGCATGGTTTTGCCGGTGTCTGGGGCACCGTGGCGGCCGGGCTGTTCTTCAGTGGTGATCTGTTCAACTGGTCGCGGGTCGGTGTGCAGTTGCTCGGCGCGGGTGTGGCGTTTGTCTGGGCCTTCCCGCTGGCGCTGATGCTTTACCTGTTATTGGCGAAAACCCTCGGTCTGCGCACCTCTACGCAGCATGAGCAGCGTGGCTTGGATTATGCCGAGCATGCCGAAGTGGGCTATCCCGAGTTCAACCTGGCTGTGACCTTCGACAGTAACGACCTGCCGAGGAGGGTGTGACATGAGCCTGGCAACTCGCCGACGGGCGATCTACACCGGGCTGGCCGGCCACTTTGCTGAAGACGAACTGCTGGCGGTGCTGGCGCTGTGGGAAAGTAAATACGCGGACAAACCGCCGTTTGCACTGAATGAGTTTCTGGGTGAGGTGGCGGCGACCTGCGAGCGCAAGTTGGAGCGTGCCAAGCTTTACCGCGAGCTGGTGGGGGCGCTCACGGGGCCGTTATCGGCGTTGCTGCCGGACCCGGAACCGCAGCTGCTCAGCTGGCGGCAACGCATGGGCCTGAGCGCACCGCCGAGCAATACGGCAGACGTGCATGCACGGCATACCTTCGAGGCGTTAAGCCGGGTGCTGTTCAACGGACTGGACGCTGGCCTGCTGCCACGTCTGCAGCGTTTCGCCGCAGGCAATCTGAGCAACCTGCTGGGCAGTAATGAGCAGCGTTTGCGCGTGCGGGCCTGGCTTGAGCAGGGTGCAGAGCTGGACGTGGCCAACCTGGGGCTGGAGCAACTGCGGCAACTGCTCAACCTGCTGTATATCGGGCTGTGTGAATACCTGGGGCCAGTGGTGGCCGATCAGCGTCTGTCTATGGCTGTACAGCAAGTGGAGGCGCTGCACCTGGCATTTGCTCCGCGCAAACTGCTGTAAACCTTGGCCCCGACAGCAAAAAACCCGGCGCAAGGCCGGGTTTTTTGTGGGTAACGCAGGTTACGCGGCGTAGTTTTTCGCCACGAAGTCCCAGTTGACCAGGTTCCAGAACGCCTCAACATACTTCGGACGCAGGTTGCGGTAGTCGATGTAGTAGGCGTGTTCCCAAACGTCGCAGGTCAGCAGCGGGGTATCGCCGCTGGTCAGCGGGCAGCCGGCGCCGATGGTGCTGGCCAGAGCCAGGGAACCGTCAGCTTTTTTCACCAGCCAGCCCCAGCCGGAACCGAAGGTGCCGATGGACACTTTGCTGAACTCTTCCTTGAACTTGTCGAAGGAACCGAACGCGGCGTTGATCGCGTCAGCCAGGGCACCAGTTGGCTGGCCACCGGCGTTAGGCGCCAGGCAGTTCCAGTAGAAGGTGTGGTTCCAGACCTGAGCGGCGTTGTTGAATATGCCACCCGAAGAAGTCTTGACGATTTCTTCCAGGGTTTTGCCTTCGAACTCGGTGCCTGGGACCAGGTTGTTCAGGTTCACGACGTAGGTGTTGTGGTGCTTGTCGTGGTGGAATTCCAAGGTTTCCTTGGAAATGTGCGGCTGCAGGGCGTCATGTGCGTAGGGCAGCGGCGGCAATTCGAAAGCCATTGTCTATCTCCTAATCAGGTCAGGTGCGGTGTGCGCGAGGCCGATCACGGGCGGCCATCTCAGCGGCGTGAGTTATCTCTTTGCGCCGCAAGCCCTTGATCATAGCACCGGCACTGCGCCTTAAACACGCGGCAACTGTGTGGAAAACCACCTCGGCATGTTGCATCAGGGCCGTTTTAGAGCATGCCGGGGTTGCTCATTAGCTGCCAGGCAATGCTGAACATCATCAAGGCCACGCCCAGGTCAATAAAGCGCCAGGTGCTTGGGCGCGCCAACCAGGGTGCAAGCCAGGCCGCGCCTAGTGCCAGGCAGAAGAACCACATTAAAGAAGCGCTTACCGCGCCCAGCGCATAGGCGCCAGGCACCGGTTGTTGTGCGCCGAGTGAGCCGATCAGTAGCACCGTGTCGAGGTACACATGCGGGTTGAGTAGGGTCACTGCCAGTGCCGCCAGTAGTACCGCCTTACGTGAGCGCGGGCCGCTTTCACTGGCCTGATTCAGTGCCTGTGGGCGGCTGGCACGAACCAGCGCCTGGGCGCCATACCAGAGCAAAAAAGCCGCGCCGCCCCAGCGAGCGATGCCCAGCAGCAGCGGACTTTGCGCCAGCACGGCGGCCAGGCCGAAGACTCCGGCGGCCACCAGCAACGCATCGCAGACCACACAGAGCAGCGCCACCGGCAGGTGATGCTCACGGCGCAGGCTTTGCGCCAACACGAAGGCATTCTGTGCGCCGAGGGCGATGATCAGCCCGGCGGCGATCAGTAATCCGTTGCTATAGCTTTGCCACATCTCGGTTACTCCGCCTGTGCACTGAGCTGTTGCAGAACGGCCAGTGCGCGCGGTCCATCGGCGTGGGCGACGAACAGGTGGTCGTGGTAGAAGCCGGCGATCACGTTGCAGCTAATCCCGGCTTGCGCCAGTGCGCTGGCGACGGCAGCCGTCAAACCGACTGCTTCCAGAGCCGAATGCACATGCAGCGTCAGCCAGGCGGCTACGTAGCTGAACGGCAAACCCAGGTGTTCGGCTTGCTGGAGCGGCAGGATCACCGTGAGGCCTTCGGCTTCCTGAAAGCTGCCAAGCGGCTGCACATCGTCCAGTTGCGCGGCATCGCTCAGACTGCAGAACACGTATGCTCCATCGTTCAGCTGTGGGCTCATGCTGCGGAGCAATGTTGTTAGTGAGGTTTCGCCGGCCATGCGGATTGCCTTGTTCAGGGTGGGATACTGGTCAGTCTGCTGCGGCTGGGTATATAAGAGAAACCAATAATCCTGATCACTCATTAGGAAATCTGATTTTGTTGGATTACAAACTACTCGCCGCCCTGGCTGCGGTTGTCGAACAGGCCGGCTTCGAGCGGGCGGCGCAGGTGCTGGGGTTGTCGCAATCGGCCGTGTCGCAGCGGATCAAGTTGCTAGAGGCGCGTGTTGGTCAGCCGGTGTTGGTACGTGCGGTGCCGCCGGCGCCGACGGAAATCGGTCGGCGTTTGCTTAACCATGTGCAACAAGTGCGGTTGCTGGAACGCGATATTCAGGCGCAGGTGCCGGGGCTGGATGAGGGCGGTTTGCCGGAGCGCCTGCGCATTGCGCTGAACGCCGACAGCCTGGCCACCTGGTGGGCCGGCGCGGTGGGCGCATTCTGTACCGAACAGCGTTTGCTGCTGGATCTGGTAGTGGAGGATCAGGAGGTTGGCCTCAAGCGCATGCGTGCCGGAGACGTGGCGGCCTGCGTGTGCGCCAGCGAGCGTCCCGTCGCCGGTGCCCGTGCCGTGTTGCTGGGGGCGATGCGATACCGCGCTATGGCCAGCCCAGGATTTATTGCTCGGAACTTCCCGACAGGCGTGACCGCGCAGGCATTGGCCCACGCGCCGGCCATCGTATTCGGCCCGGATGATCTATTGCAGCATCGCTACCTGTCCGGCCTCGGCGTGGAGGGTGGGTTTGCCCACCATCTGTGCCCGTCATCTGAGGGATTTATCCGTCTGGCTCAGGCCGGGTTCGGCTGGGGGCTGATCCCGGAGCTGCAGGTGCAGGGTGAAATAGCCCGTGGCGAGCTGGTCGAATTGATCAGTGATCGGCCAATCGATGTGCCGCTGTACTGGCACCATTGGCGCAATGGTGGTGAGTTGCTTAATCAGCTGACGCACCACCTCACCCAGGCCGCAGGCCATAGCCTGGTAGACCTCAGGAAATAACCACTTTGCCCGAGCCCGGCAGCTGTTCCACGCAGCGCTCGCCAAGCAGCTTGGTGGGGGTGAAGTAGCCGCCAGGGCCGCTGTAGTTCAGCAAGTGCTGCACGGCCAGCAAGGCGCCATGCACGGTGACGTCGTAGCCGTTGGCGGTTTCCAGGCGCGCCGTTTTCACCACGCCGGAGGCGTTGCGCGCTTCGCCCCAGAGCCAGGTGCGCTGACGTGCGCGGCTGCTTTCATCGGGGCCGCTGACGCGTTTTTCGATCAGCCGCTTGAGCCAGTTTTGCACCGCATCCAGGCCCAGCAGGCCGCGCAGCGGGTCGATCAGGCGCATGACAATCGCGGCCACTGTCGGTGTCGGCAGGTACACCTCGATATTGTCGATGCCGGTGGAGTGGTAGGCGGTGGAGACATCGCCCCAGGGAATCGTCACCGCCGGTTTTTCACCACGGCCGAAGTTTATGGCACGGCGTTTATAGCCCAGCGGTACATCGGTGATCACGCCTGCGCGACGTACCTTACCGCCAAACTTCAGACCTTCCACCGAGGTTTTCGCCGTACCGGGCGACAGCCCGCTGCCAGAGTCGAAGCCCAGCGCCAGGTGCGTGGCATCGGGCAGGGCCTGGTGCAGGCAAGCGGCGAGGCAATCGCTGGGGATCACATCGAAGCCCACGCCGGGGCATACCACCAAGCCCAGTTCGCGGGCTTGTTGATCGCGCTGGTGAGCGGCTTCGAACACGCTGATCTCGCCGGTGATGTCGACATAGTGGGTGGCGCTGGCCAGGCAGGCATCGAGCATCGGTGCGCTGGTGGCCGAAAAGGGCCCTGCGCAGTGGGCAACCACGGCAACATCCGCCAGGGCTTCCTTGGCACGATCCAGTTGGTGGATATCGAATATCCGGCATTCCAGGCCCAGCAGGCTGCCCAGTGCGTGTACGGCGGCCGGGTTGCGTCCAGCCAGAATGGGCGTGAGTCCCTGGCGCTTGGCTTCGGCGGCGATCAAGTGGCCGGTGTAGCCGTTGGCGCCATAGATCATCCAGTGCATGGCCATCCCGTTGTCCTCCAATGCTGTGATGTTGGGGCACAGCTTAGCGGTTACCGCAGCGTGTGCGTGCCTATCGCAGGGTGTGTGCAGTCGTTGTTCTGGCTTGCAATGCCACGGCAGCACCCTGCATGCGCTGCTAGAGTGGCCTGCAATCACGGCAAAGGGGGGCGGCAATGAAGATTCTGGTAACTGGGGCCAGTGGCTTTATCGGCGGGCGTTTCGCCCGATTTGCCTTGGAGCAGGGCCTGAGTGTGCGGGTCAACGGTCGGCGTGCCGAGGGTGTTGAGCATCTGTGTGCGCGTGGCGCGGAGTTTGTCCAGGGCGATCTGTCCGACCCGGAACTGGTGCAGCAGCTGTGCCGGGATGTCGAAATGGTGGTGCACTGCGCCGGCGCGGTCGGCGTCTGGGGGCGTTACGAGCATTTCTATCAGGCCAATGTCACGGTCACCGAAAACGTGGTTGACGCCTGTTTGAAACAGAAGGTGCGGCGCTTGGTGCATCTGTCGTCGCCGTCGGTGTATTTCGATGGCCAGGCGCATGTCGGTCTGCGTGAAGAACAGCTGCCCAAGCGGTTTTCCGATCACTACGGCAAAACCAAGTTTCTCGCTGAGCAGCAGGTGTTTGCCGCCCAGGAGTTCGGCCTGGAGGTGCTGGCACTGCGTCCGCGTTTTGTCACTGGGGCGGGTGACACCAGCATCTTTCCGCGCTTGATCAATATGCAACGCAAGGGGCGGTTGTCGATCATCGGCAACGGCCTGAACAAGGTTGATTTCACCAGCGTGCACAACCTCAACGAAGCGCTGATGAGCTGCCTGCTGGCGGCCGGCCCGGCGCTGGGGCAGGTCTACAACATCAGCAATGGCGCGCCAGTGCCGCTGTGGGATGTGGTCAATTATGTGCTGCGCAAACTCGACCTGCCGCCGGTCACCCGTCACCTGCCTTATAGCCTGGCCTATGGCGCGGCGGCCTTGAATGAAGGTGTGTGCAAGCTGCTGCCGGGGCGACCTGAACCGACCCTGTTCCGCCTGGGTGTGGCGGTGATGGCTAAGGATTTCTCCCTGGATATCAGCCGCGCGCAGCAGTATCTGGAGTACGAACCCAAGGCCAGTTTATGGAGTGCACTGGATGAGTTCTGCGCCTGGTGGCAGGCGCATCACCCGAGTTGACTGCCGGTAAACAGATCTCAGGCGTAAACGCGCTGACCGCGATACATGCGCACCGAGGCGCTAGACGGGCGGTGTGCGTTTTCTTCCACCAGTAGCGGGTGTCCGGCCTGCATGCGTGGTGTGCTCGCTGGCTCGCCGAAGGGGCGGTCGCTGTATTGGGCCAGCAGTTGCCCCAGTTGCCGGGTTTCCTCACTGCTTGAGGTGAGACAGGCGCTGAGCATGCTGTTGATCGCATCCGGCTGGCTCATGCGGATGTCCACCGTCAATTCTTCGCGCAGCCTGCGGCGCAAGCTCATCATGCAATCCAGTACTTCTCTGTTCAGCTCCATGGACCTTTCCCCCGTCAGTACAAGTGGGCTGGGTGTCATCCATCCTGAATGCCACCAGCCTGGTCTCGCCGCGTTTCCCGCGCGCGGATCGCGCCTGCAACACCTTTGCTCCCTGGTGCTACGAAAACGTCGCAAATAGACAATTGCAAAGCGCGTACCAGCTCACATTCTGCGGAACTGCGCGGCTTACAGCGGGTCGATGGCCTGAGCCGTGCCCTTCGTCGGTGCACCTTGCACTGGCATGGCGCGACACTGAAGCCCTGCGCGCGAATCGGTATACTGCGCGGCATTCTGCTACTGAAGGTTGACCCATGCGTAACGATGCCAACGACGAACTCGATCACGTGCCTAGCCTGCGGGCAGATCACCGCGATCACGATGACTATGCCGCCGAGCAGTCGGAGCCTGCGCGCAGCCCTGCCAATGGCCGTGCGGCGGCCGTTGCGCCGGTGAAGTCGGCCAGCACTGGCCCGCTCTGGGCACTGGTTGGCGCCTTGATGATTGCCCTGGGCGGGCTCGGCTGGTGGAGTTTCCAGCAGATCAGCCTAATGGAGCAGCAACTGGTGGCGACCCAGGAAAGCTTTGCGCGCATCAGCGAGGAAGCCGCCGGTCGTATTCAGGATATTTCCGGCAAGGTGGTGGCCACCGAATCCTCGGTCACCAGCGGCAGTGAAGCGCTGAAGCTGCAGGTCAAGCAACTGGAAAGCAAACTGGCCGAGCTGAGCAAACAACAGCAGGGCGCCAGTGGGCAGAACACGGAACAGAGCAAGCGCCTTGAGCAACTGGCCGCGCAGCTGAAAGGCCAGGAAGGTGGTGGCGAAAAGCTCGAAGCCACTCTGAAGAAGCTCACTGCCGAGCAGGCCGCGCTGAAAAGCGAGCAAGCCACCCTGAAAAGCGCACTGGCCGGGCAGAGCAAGTTCGACGAGAAAATTGCCGGTCTGCGCAGCGAGATTGATGCGCTGAAGAAACAGGGTAATTCCAGCCAGGCGATTGCCCGTGTGGAGCAGGACCTGCTGGTGTTGAAAAGCGACCTGGAAACCCGCTCTGCCGGCAGCAGCACCGCCGAGTTCGATGCGTTCCGCGCGCAGATGAGCCGCAATATCAGCACCCTGCAGGCGCAGGTACTGAACCTGCAGCAGCAGATCGACGCACGCTAAGGATCGGTCTGCTGCGCATCGGCGATACGGCGTTAGAAATGGCCTCGGAAAGCGGCTTGCCGCTAACGCGCTTTAGCGCAGCCCGAAGGGCGAGTGAAACGAGTACTGCTCATTTACAACCAGTAAACTCCGCGCCCTCGGCCATTTCTGCCTTGTCTCGCTCTAGCTCGCTAGACCTGAAGTAGTTCTAAAACTGTTGCAAAGAAAAGCCCGCCAATTGGCGGGCTTTTTTATGCCGGTTTGATCACCTTAATTACAGCGTTGGGTAGTCGAGGTAGCCGACCGGGCCCTTGCCGTAGAAGGTTTCCGGGTGCGGGGTGTTCAGCTCGGCATCCTGCGCCAGGCGCGCCGGCAGGTCCGGGTTGGCGATAAACGGAATGCCAAAGGCCACTGCATCGGCTTTGCCTTCAGCCAGCCAGGTATTGGCTTGATCCTTGGTGAAGCGCTCGTTGGCGATAAACACGCCGCCGAAGGCTTGTTTCAGGCTTGGCGACAGGCTGTCGTCGGCTTCCTTCTCGCGGGCGCAGATAAAGGCGATGCCGCGTTTGCCCAGTTCACGAGCGACGTAGGTGAAGGTCTCGGCGCGGTTGGCGTCGCCCATGTCATGGCTGTCGGCACGCGGTGCCAGATGGACACCTACGCGGCCAGCGCCCCAGACTTCAATCGCTGCATCAGTGACTTCCAGCAGCAGGCGTGCGCGGTTTTCCAGGCTGCCGCCGTAGCGGTCGGTGCGCTGGTTGGTACTGCTCTGCAGGAACTGGTCGAGCAGGTAACCGTTGGCACCGTGGATTTCCACGCCGTCAAAGCCGGCGGCCTTGGCGTTTTCCGCGCCCAGGCGATAGGCCTCGACGATGTCGGCGATTTCTTCAGTTTCCAGGGCGCGCGGGGTGACGAAGTCCTTCATCGGGCGCACCAGGCTGACGTGACCCGCCGGCTGGATGGCGCTCGGTGCGACCGGCAGTTGACCGTTCAGGTAGATCGGGTCGGAAATGCGCCCAACGTGCCACAGTTGCAGGACGATCTTGCCGCCTGCAGCGTGCACGGCCTTGGTCACATTGCTCCAGCCGCGTACCTGATCATCCGACCAAATACCGGGGGTATCCGGGTAGCCGACGCCCATTGGGGTCACGGCCGTGGCTTCACTGATGATCAGGCCTGCACTGGCGCGCTGCACGTAGTACTCGGCCATCAGCGCGTTGGGCACGCGGCCTTCATCGGCGCGGCAGCGGGTCAGCGGCGCCATGATGATGCGGTTGTTGAGTTGCAGATCGCCAATCTGGATCGGGTCGAAAAGTGTGGTCATGGGACGGTCCTCTCAGGTTATTCGTTGAGTGCAAGTTGCGGTTCAGGGCTACGGGTACTGAAAGTCAGCAGGGTGGCCAGCAGCGCCAGTACAGCCAGAGCGGCAGCGGCCAGGGGTACGCGGGTCAGGCCGAATCCTTCGGCGATCACCAGGCCGCCAACCCAGGCGCCGAGGGCGTTGCCGAGGTTGAATGCGCCAATATTCAGGGTCGACACCAGATTCGGTGCGCCGCTGCCAAAGGCCACCACATTGACCTGCAAGGCCGGCACGGCCGCGAAGGCGGCGGTGGCCCAGAGGAACAGGGTGATTTCGGCGGGGATCAGCGCCTGGCTGGTCCAGCTGAACAGGGTGGAAATCACCGCCATGGCGACGAATACGCCGATTAGGGTGGCTTTCAGGCTGCGGTCGGCCAGGCGCCCGCCGAGCACGTTGCCCAGGGTCAAGCCAAGGCCGATCAACAGCAGGGTCCAGGTTACGCCGTTGGGCGATACGCCAGTGACTTCGCCAAGCAGCGGCGCGATGTAGGTGAACAGGGCAAACATCGCCGCAGAGAACAACACCGTGGTGCTCAGCGCCAGCCATAAGCCGGCACCGCGCAGGGCGCGCACTTCACTGGCGAAGTCGGCCTTGGTTTCATCGGTTTTGCTCGGTAATACGCGCCACAGGCCAATCAGGGCAATCACGCCAATCAGGGTCACGGCCCAGAAGGTCGAGCGCCAGCCGGCGTACTGACCGAGGGCGGTGCCCAGTGGCACGCCCAGCACGTTGGCCAGGGTCAGGCCGGTGAACATCAAAGCGACTGCTGACGCGCGGCGATTGGCCGGCACCAAGCTGGCGGCCACCACCGAGCCGATACCGAAGAAGGCACCATGGCAGAGGGAGGTGATCACCCGGGCGAGCATCAGCATCTGGTAATCGCTGGCCAGGGCGCAGAACAGGTTGCCGGCGATAAAGATGCTCATCAGCGTCAGCAGTGAGGCTTTGCGCGGCCAACTGGCGGTGGCCAGGGCCATAAAGGGCGCACCGATGGCCACGCCGAGAGCGTAACCGGTGACCAGCCAGCCGGCACCGGGAATCGACACGGCGAGGTCGCCAGCCACTTCTGGCAGCAGGCCCATGATGACGAATTCCGTGGTGCCGATGGCAAACGCGGATAAAGCGAGGACGAGAAGCGCTGCAGGCATGCCGTCAGCTCCTGAAAAAAGGGTGAATGAACAATTAGTTTTAGAGCGCTTGGCTCATGTGGCTGAGGAACGCCTGGATGGTTTCTTCATTGCGTTTGAAGAAGTTCCACTGGCCGACCTTCTTGCTGCTGATCAGGCCGGCGCGCTGCAGGGTGGCCAGATGCGCAGAGACTGTTGATTGCGACAGCCCGGTGCGCTGGTCGATCTTGCCGGCGCACACGCCGATTTCCAGCGGGTGATCTTGGTCGGCGAAATACGCCTGCGGGTCCTTCAGCCAATGCAGGATGTCGCGCCGCACAGGATGAGCCAGGGCCTTGATCACTTCATCGATGTCCAGTTGCATGCAGGTTATCCCCTGTGTGCCGTAACGCTGTATCGCGATGGGGCGAACTTTATATCGGCTTTTGACGATATACAGATCGTTCGTGGCGATAGTCATCATCACGCCTGCTGATGTGTAAGCTCATGGGATGAACTACCTCGCGCATTTACACCTCGGCGGCGACGCGCCGGCACAACTTCTAGGCAGTCTGTATGGCGATTTCGTCAAGGGGCCGCTGGCCGGGCAGTGGCCGGCGGATATCGAAGCGGCGATCCACCTGCATCGGCGCATCGATGTGTTCACCGACAGCCACCCGCTGCAAGCGCAGGCACGGGCGCGTTTTGCCATTGAGCGGCGGCGCTACAGCGGCATCTTGCTGGATGTGTTTTTCGATCACTGCCTGGCGCTGAATTGGGGCGACTATGCCGCCGAGCCATTGCCGCGCTTTACCGGGCGGGTGTATCAGGTGCTGGCCGCCGAGCCGCGTTTGCCTGAGCGTCTGGCGCACATTGCGCCACGCATGGCCGCGCAGGACTGGCTTGGCAGTTACCGCGATTTTGCCGTGCTGGACCAGGTGGTCGCGGGGATTGATCGGCGACTATCGCGGCCAGGCTTGCTGGCCGGCGGTGCGGCCGAGCTGGAGCGGCTGTATCAGCCGCTACTGGAGGATTTTCGCCAGTTCTATCCCGAATTGCAGGCCTTCGTGGCGCGCGAGCGTGGACTGGTTGATTAAGCGGCCCGGCTTTCTTCCTCGCGTAGTTCAGCTGTGCCAAACAGCGCCTGGCTGATCGCTTGCTGCGCCGCGCGAGCCAGGGCATTGCGGTTCAGCTCACGGCTGGCAATCGGTGTCAGCAGCTGGATCTGCACTTCACCCAACTCGCTGCCGAGCAAGCGCAGCAGGTGCGAGAGCATGTCGTCATCGCCGATAAACGGCGCCACGCTGCAGGGTTTGCCATCACGCAGGTAACGGATGGCCACTGGCTGTATGTAAACCCCGCTGTCGATCGCGCTGCTCAGCAAGCGGCCGTGGAAGGTGCGCAGCCCCAGCCCATCAGTGGTGGTGCCTTCGGGGAAGATCAGCAGGTTGCGCCCGCGTTGCAAGTGGTTGCCCAGCTGCTGGCTGAGCAGGCCGCTATCACCCGAGCCGCGGCGGATAAACAGGGTGCCGGCCTTGTGCGCCAGCCAACCGGCCACCGGCCAGGTGCGTACCTCGGCCTTGGACAGAAAGGACAGCGGAGTGAGCATGCCGAGCAGCGGAATATCGGTCCAGGACACGTGGTTGCTGACCCACAGCATCGGCTGGCGCGGCAGCTCGCCCTGCACCTGCAAGCGGAATGGCAGCGCTCCTGCCAGGCGCGCGAGAAACCAGCGGGTCAGGCGCTGACGGGTCGGCATCAGGTCATGCCGCACCAGGCGCTCAAGCAAAGTAATGCCTCCGGCCAGCAGGGTGCCGAGGCTGATCACCAGCAGCAGGCGCGCCAGGCGCAGGTATAAACGCACTTTCTTCATCGAACACTCTCGCGACAAAAACACAAACGCCGGCACTGTCTACAGAGTGCCGGCGAGTTGTGCAAGATTACTCCGACCTGCTGTTAAACAGCCGCTTTGAAGTGCCGTGCATAGCGCGGGCACAGCTCGTCACGCTTGAGCAGGATAAACACGTCAGCGACTTGGAAATCCTGGTCCCAGCACGGCTCGCCACAGATCTTCGCGCCCAGGCGCATATAAGCCTTGAGCAGCGGCGGCATTTCGGCGATCACGTTGCTCGGCACATCCAGCGCCGGCAGCGGGGTTTTCGGTTCGGCGCGCAAATGCTCGGTGCACAGGTAGCGTTCGCGCAGGCGCTGCATGATCGCCTGGGCCTGGATGCCACCGTCCTGCATGGAGATGCTGGCGCAGCCCATCAGGTAGCGGTAACCGCCTTCGTTAAGCACTTCTGCCAACTCGCCCCAGAGCACGGCGATGGTCGCGCCGTTGCGGTAGGCCGCGTCGACGCAGGTGCGGCCGATTTCCAGTACCGGGCCTTCGAGGTGTGGCAGGCCGTGCAGGCTGAATTCTTCTTCACTGTAGAAGCGCCCCAGGCTGGCGGCAGCGCGGTGGTCGAGCAGGCGGGTAGTGGCCACCAGCTCACCGCTGTTGAGATCACGCACGCCGATGTGTTGGCAGTGAATGTCGTAGTCATCCATGTCCAGGCCCAGTTCGGCACCCTTGAGCTTGGCATCGAATTCGGCGCTGAATACGCGAAAGCGCAGCGCCTGGGCTTCGCGCAGGGCGGCAGCGCCGTGTAAGCGCTCGGCCTGCAGGCGACGAGCGGGGGTAGTGCGGTCGCGTGTGATTGCCATCTGGGTCATGCCGTCATCTCCGTTAGCCGGCTTTTTGCCTTGCAGCCGGTCGATCTTGTTGGGCAAGCTCAGGCTAGGTAGCGGCGGTGTCACCTCCGTGAATCTTTGGTGATGCTTGTGTGACAGTGACTTCGATAATTCCATTAAGGAGTAATGCATGCCCTGGCAACAGCTGTTGAGCCCGCAAGCGCGCCTGCCGGTCGGGGGGCTGGAGGAGTGGTACGCCAGCCTGCTGGAACGCATCGGCCACCCGGCCCCGTTGCAGCTGGCCTTGCTCGGTGGTCGGCTGGCAGCTACGCCAGGGCTGGCGTTTCTCGCCGGCTATCAGGGCGCGTTGCGCGCACTCTGGCCGGCCGCGCCCTGGACCTTGGGCGCGCTGTGCGTCACCGAAAACCGCAGCACCCGCCCGGCTGATATGACGACGCGGATCGACGCGCTGACCCTTGAAGGCCGCAAGGATTTCGTTACCGCCGCCGAAGCCGCCGACTGGCTCTTGGTGGCTGCGCGTGAGGAAGCTGGCGGCGCGCCGGTGCAGCTGGCTCTAGGCGTGGTGCGCAATGGCGCGCCGGGTGTGCAGATCGAGACGCTGCCAGCGTTGCCGTTGATGCCGGATGTCAGCCATGGCCGTCTGCATCTGCAGGGCGCGCAGTGCGAACGGCTGGCCGGCGATGGCTGGGATGACTACGTAAAACCCTTCCGCACATTGGAAGACACCCACGTGCTGGCGGCGCTGACTGCCTGGCTGTTTGGTGTGGGCCAGGAGTCGGCCTGGCCGCAGGCCCTGCAATTGCGCTTGCTCGGCTTGCTGGCCGGCTGCGCGGAAGTGGCGCGGCAATGCCCAAGTGCGGCGGGCAGTCACGTGATGCTGGCTGGGCTGTTTGCCCAGTTCGACAGCCTACGCCCTGATTTGGACAACGCCTTTGCTGCTGGTGATGCGCATTGGGCGCAGCTCTGGCAGCGCGACAAGGGGTTGCTGACGATTGCCGGCAGCGCGCGCAGCAAACGTCTGCAGAAGGCGCAGGCTGTGCTCGGCATCAACCTTTAACTCGGCATGGCGTGCCGGCTTGATCCAGATCAGTAAGGCTGAGCCGCTGCGTCAGTAAGCTCGCGGGCTTTCGGGAGAGAGCCTGCCATGCGACGCGAGCCCATAGTGCTGTTCGATAACGGCGAGCATCAATGCATGATGTTCGATGATCTGGTCAGCGGGGAGGGCGTGCAGTCCAACCAGTTTCTGATCACCGACAACGAGCAGTACCTGCTGCTCGATCCGGGCGGCGATCTGACTTACACGTCGTTATCGCTGGAGCTGTCCAAGCATATCCCGGTGCAGGACCTGACTTACATCTTTGCCTCGCACCAGGACCCGGACATCATCGCCTCGCTGGACAAATGGCTGCTGCACACGCGTGCACGGGTGATCTGCTCCAAGCTCTGGGCGCGTTTTCTGCCGCATCTGACGGCCAACTACCTGGCACTCAGCCGTGGCATCAACACCTTTGACCGGATCATCGCGCTGCCGGACCGCGGCCAGTCGTTTGCTCTGGGCAAATGCACGCTCAAGGCGGTGCCTGCGCACTTTCTCCACTCGGTGGGCAACTTCCAGCTGTATGACCCGGTGAGCAAGATCCTGTTTTCCGGCGATATGGGCGCCTCGATGGTTGATGACGCGCACCCGGTGAGCGACTTCGTCAACCATGTGCCGAACATGCTTGGCTTTCACCGACGCTATATGGCCAGTAACAAGGTCTGCCGCCTGTGGGCGGCGATGGTCCGAGAGATGGATGTGGCGATGATCGTGCCGCAGCACGGCCGGCCTTTTGTCGGCGCGGAAATGATCAATGCTTTTCTCTACTGGATCGAGAACCTGGAGTGCGGCATGGATCTGATGGGGCCGGAAGATTTCCGTTTGCCTAAATAAGCGCGAGCTTGAAGTCTGCTGCGCATCGGCCCTGCAGCGTTAAAAACAGGTCTCTCGTTCGCGAGACTTTAAACAGCTTTTCGCACAGTGACTTTTCGCGCCGAATCACCGGCTAAACCGGCGTGTTCGGCGCTTTTTGTCGTCATCAGCGCCATGCTACGGTGCCGCCTTCGATCCCAGCAGAGGCGGCTCCATGTCCTTCACTCCCTTTCCCGCGCGGCGGCTGATGCTGGCGTGCATCTTCGCCCTAGGCTGCGCCACGGCGCACGCCGAGAATTGGCCTGGCAACGACTGGTACAGCCAGTTGGTCGCGCCCAGCGCCGCGCTCAGCGAGCTGGAAAACTATGCCTTCCCGGCCCGCGATGACGCCACCCGCAAGGGCGTACGTACCGATGCCCTGTTGGTGATCCGCGATGGCCAGGTGGTTTACGAGCGCTACGCCGCGCCGACCACTGCCGCCACGCCACACCTGACCTGGTCGATGGCCAAAAGCCTGTTGGCCACCACCATGGGTGTGGCCTATGGTCAGGGCCTCTTCCGTCTGGATGCGCCGGTGGCGGATTACTACCCGCCGTTTGCGGCGCATCCGCAGATCAAGGTCGGGCATTTGCTCAATTGGGCCTCGGGCCTGGATTGGCAGGAAGACTATGAATATGCGCCGCTGAAATCCTCGGTGGTGGCAATGCTCTACACCCGCGGCCGCAGTGATATGGCGGCGTTCACCGCCGCGCACAGCGCCGATGCCGAGCCGGGCGAGCGCTTCCGCTATTCCAGTGGCGATACCAACGTGCTCGCCGCCGCGTTGAAGAACATCGTAGGCGAAGCGGCTTACGCCGATTATCCCTGGACTGCATTGTTCGATCCGCTCGGCATTACCACTGCCGTATGGGAGCGTGATGCCGCCGGCACCTTTGTTGGTTCTTCCTACGTGTATATGAGCGCCCGTGACCTGGCCCGTGTCGGCCTGCTGATGCAGCACGATGGTCGCTGGGGCGAGCAGCAGTTACTGCCAAAGGCCTGGGTCGACTTCAACCGCACGCCCTTTGCCAACTACCAGCCACAAGCTGACAAGCCCGGCGAAGCTGTACCAGGCGGCCAGTGGTGGCTGAACGCGGCGGTAGCCGGTGCAAGCAGGCCGTGGCCGGATGCGCCGGAGGACACCCTGGTGGCGTCCGGGCACTGGGGGCAGGGCTTGTATGTGATCGCCAGCGAAAATCTGGTGATCGTGCGCTATGCCGATGACCGCGATGGCAGCTTTGATCGCAACCATTTCCTCAAGTTGGTTCTCGCCGCGTTGGCCGATGAGGTGCAGCCATGATTCGTCGTCGTCCGTTCAGCAGCCTGTTGTTGCTGATTGTGCTGTTGCTCGCCGCTCTTGCCTGGCAGAACCGCGCACACCTGCAAGCCTTCCCCGGCATCATCGGCGCCTACTCGGCCAAGGAATATTGTTCGTGCCGCTATGTGGCGAACAATCCGGCCGACTACTGCGAGGCGTATGTGGCGCAGTATGTTTCGCTCTCCGGCTTTTTCGACGACCAAGCCAACAAGCGCGTGACCGCGCGCGGCCTGGGCAGCACCCAGAGTGCTCAGTGGCTGGGCCCGCGTCAGGGGTGCCAGTTGTTACCGCAGGCTGCGCCGCTGCCGTAACAAGATGGCTATCTGGTCGTTCCGTCGGCAGGGTTTGCAAGGCCCTGCTGGGCGGCTATGGTGGCGTCTCAATTTTCCATGCGTGAGACGCAATGCGCAGAATCAACTGCAACATGAACCGTCATGCCGCATAACGTCTTTCCTTGGCGACGCGGTAACGCGCTGACGTTGCTGATCGACGGGCCGCAGTTTTTCGTGCAGATGCTGGCGCGCATCGACGCCGCGCAGCGACAGGTCGAACTGGAACTCTATCTGGTGGAAAGCGGAGCCTGTGGCAAAGCCCTGCTCGAGTCGCTCTGCGCGGCGGCTCAGCGTGGTGTTGCCGTGCGCTGTTTGTTGGATGCCTTTGGCGCGCAGGGGCTGCAAATGGCGGATCGTCAGCTTCTGCAGGCGGCCGGCGTGCAGGTGCAGTGGTACAACCCGCTGCGCTGGAAGCATGGCGTGCGCAACTTTCACCGTGATCACCGCAAGCTGCTGCTGGTCGATGGGCAATTTGCCTTTGTCGGCGGTACGGGCGCGACCGATGAATTCTGGCAGCCGGAACAAGACAGCAGCCGTTGGCATGAAGTCATGGTGGAAATCAGCGGGCCGCTGGTGGCCGACTGGCAACAGTTGTTCGAGCGTCAGTGGCAGGCGTCTCAGGCGTGGATCGCCTGGCGACCGCGCATGCCGTTACGCCTGAAGAATCTGCCGGCTTTGCCAGCGCTGGGGCAGGGCTTGGGTCGGGTGGCCTTTGCCGATGCGTCGCAGCACCGCGATATCCTGCTCTCTCTGGTGCGCGCCTTACGTGGCGCCAAGCAGCGTATCTGGTTGGCTACACCGTATTTCCTGCCGACGTGGCGGGTGCGCCGCACTTTACGTCAAGCGGCCAAACGGGGTGTAGACGTGCGCCTGCTGCTGGCTGGGCATCACACTGATCATCCGCCGGTGCGCTTTGCCGGGCAGCGCTATTACGCCAGTCTGCTCAAAGCGGGGGTGCAGATATTCGAGTACCAGCCGCGCTTTCTGCACCTGAAGATGGTGCTGGTGGATGACTGGGTCAGCGTCGGCTCGTGCAATTTCGACCACTGGAACCTGCGCTTCAATCTGGACGCCAACTTGGAAGCGCTCGATCCTGCCTTTACCGCCAGCGTGGCAGCGAGCTTTCAGGCGGACTTTGCCGATAGCCAGGAAATCACCCTGGCCGATTGGCGTGCACGGCCCTGGTGGCGCCGGCTGCAGCAGTCTATCTGGGGGGCGCTGGATCAGTTGCTGGTCAACCTGCTCGATCGTCGCCGCTAACCCGCACTTTTTCGGCCCGCACTTTTGTCTGGTGTGGGCCGGGCAGGGCGCCGCTATGCTCGGCCTATAACTCGAATAAGGATGCTGTCGATGCGTGGTCTGCCCTGGCTTGCGGTGCTGTTGGTGGTTGCCTTGAGTGGTTGCTCGACCCCTGGGGCGTTCTTTGGCGCCACCGAGGGCGAAGCGTTTCGTGAGCATGTGCTCAGCGATGACAACCACGCGCTGGTTTACCTCTACCGTCCGCAGAGCGACTGGGCGGATCAGGAGCTAGAAGCTCCGGCGCTGTTTCTGAACAACGCCCGTATAGGCAGCCTGCCGAGCAATGCCTATATGGTGCTGGAGTTTGATATCGCCAGTTACCAGCTGGAGATGCGCCGGCCGTTGTTTGGCACGCACTGGACCTTCTTCGCCGACGGCCCGCTGGACTTCACCCTGATCAGCAGCTTTACCCTGGATGCCGAAGCAGGTGGCATCTACTACCTGCGCTATGACGAACTCAACCCGCCGCCGGTCAATGAGCAGGCGCCCAGTCAGGGCGATGGTCCACTGCAGCTGGTGTCCCGCGAAGTGGCTGCAACAGAAATCGGCACCACCCGTGAAATCCAGCCCTTCGAGCAGATTGCCGCCAGCGGCGAAACCGAGCGCATGCAGCGCAGCTTCTGGCGCAAAGTCGGCAAGTCGCTGGACAAGATCGGCATCTAAAACGCAACGGGCCAGCGCAAGGCTGGCCCGTTACCGCAGCTTGAACATGGCCATTGCGGCCATGCATCGATCCTTTTAGATCAGCTCAACCGCTACAGCAGTGGCTTCGCCGCCACCGATGCACAGCGAGGCGATGCCGCGTTTGCCGCCGGTATTTTTCAGCGCGTTGATCAGGGTCAGGATGATCCGCGAGCCGGTGGAACCTACCGGGTGGCCCTGGGCGCAAGCGCCGCCGTAGACGTTGACCTTGGCGTGATCCAAGCCGTGTTCACGAATAGCCAGCATGGTGACCATGGCGAAGGCTTCGTTGATCTCGTACAGGTCAACGTCGGCCTTGTCCCAACCGGTTTTCTTCAGCAGGTTACTGATCGAGCCAATCGGCGCTATGGTGAACTCGCTTGGGTCCTGGCTCTGGGTGGCGTGGGCGACAATCTTCGCCAGCGGCTTGAGGCCACGCTTGGCGGCTTCTTCAGCGGTCATCAACAGCAGCGCCGAGGCCCCGTCGGAGATCGAGCTGGCGTTGGCCGCGGTGATGCTGCCGTCCTTGCGGAAGGCAGGTTTCAGGCCGGGGATTTTCTCCAGATTGGCGTTCAGCGGCTGCTCGTCATCCTTGATCACGACATCACCCTTGCGGCCGCTGACGGTGATCGGAACGATTTCCGCATCCAACGCACCGCTGGCGATGGCGGCCTGAGCGCGTTTCAGCGACTCGATGGCGTAGGCATCCATCTGCTCACGGGTGATGCCGTACTGGTCAGCAGTTTCCTGGGCGAAAGAGCCCATCAGGCGGCCGGTGCGCGCATCTTCCAGGCCGTCGAGGAACATGTGGTCTTTGATCTCGCCATGGCCCATGCGCAAGCCGGCGCGGGCTTTGGTCATCACGTAGGGCGCGTTGGACATGCTCTCCATGCCGCCGGCGATCATCACGTTGTTGCTGCCGGCCTTGAGCGAATCAAAGGCCATCATCACCGCTTTCATGCCCGAACCGCAGAGCTTGTTGATGGTGGTGCAGCCCGTGGCCGATGGCAGGCCGGCATTCAGCGACGCCTGACGCGCCGGGCCTTGCTTGAGGCCGGCGGGCAGCACGCAGCCCATGATCACTTCCTGCACATCGGCAGGCGCAACCCCGGCGCGCTCAACCGCTGCACGAATGGCAGCCGCACCCAAATCAACCGCTGCAACGCTCGACAGGCTGCCTTGAAAACCACCCATCGGCGTGCGTGCGCCGCTGACAATGACGATATCGGACATCGGAGAACTCCTTAAAGACTGAGGCAAAAACCGTAGAACCCGCCAGGGATTCTACTGCGTGACCAGAAATGGCCAAAGAGTCACGCCCAAAATCATTCTTTGGGCTGATTTGAGCGGGCGGCGAGGGCTCTAGATTGGCGCCACTGATAAAAACCATAAACAGGTATCGCCATGCTGCAGACCCGTCTGATTGCTCCCGCTGAGAATGCTCACCCTGCGCCGCTGTTGATCAAGCGCCTGCTCTTGTCTGGCATTCGTTACGAAAAAACTCGCGAGATCGTCTACCGCGACCAACTGCGTTACAGCTACGCCACCCTCAACGAGCGCATCGCCCGCTTGGCCAATGTGCTCACCGAAGCAGGTGTGAAGGCCGGTGATACCGTGGCCGTGATGGACTGGGACAGCCACCGTTACCTAGAGTGCATGTTCGCCATCCCGATGATCGGCGCGGTGCTGCATACCATTAACATCCGTCTCTCGGCGGATCAGATTCTCTACACCATGAACCACGCCGACGATAAGTTTGTGTTGGTCAACAGTGAGTTCGTCCCGCTCTATCAGAGTATCGAAGGGCAACTGACTACGGTCGAAAAAACTATTCTGCTCACCGACACCGCCGATAAAACAGCCGAGCTGGGTGGCCTGGTCGGTGAATATGAAATGCTGTTGGCTGCTGCCAGCCCGGCCTATGAATTCGCCGATTTCGACGAAAACTCCGTGGCCACCACCTTCTACACCACCGGCACCACCGGCAACCCCAAGGGTGTGTACTTCACTCACCGTCAACTGGTGCTGCACACCATGGCCATGGCCTCGACCGTCAGCGCACTGGACAGCATCCGTCTGATGGGCAATGCCGATGTGTACATGCCCATCACCCCGATGTTCCACGTGCATGCCTGGGGCGTGCCGTATGTGGCGACCATGCTCGGCGTCAAGCAGGTATACCCGGGTCGCTATGAGCCGGAGTTGCTGATGAAGCTGATCCAGCAGGAGAAGGTCACCTTCTCGCACTGCGTGCCCACCATCCTGCAAATGCTGATGAACACCCCGAGCGCCAAAGGCCATGATTTTGGCGGTCTGCGCATGATCATCGGTGGCAGCGCCCTCAATCGCGCCCTTTACGAAGCCGCTAAGGCCACCGGTATTCAACTCACGGCCGCCTATGGCATGTCGGAAACTTGTCCGCTGATCTCCTGCGCCTATATCAATGAAGAGTTGCTGGCGGGCAGCGAAGACGAGCGCACGGCCTACCGCATCAAAGCCGGCGTGCCCGTGCCTTTGGTGGAAGCGGCAATCATGAACAGCGAAGGCCAGTTGCTGCCCAACGATGGCGAAGCCCAGGGTGAATTGGTACTGCGTGCGCCTTGGCTGACCCAGGGTTACTTCCGCGAGCCGCAAAAGAGTGAAGAGCTGTGGGAGCACGGCTGGCTGCACACCGGCGATGTGGCCGCTATTGATGACATGGGCTTTATCGAAATTCGCGACCGCATCAAGGATGTGATCAAAACCGGTGGCGAGTGGATTTCCTCTCTGGAGCTGGAAGACCTTATCAGCCGTCACCCGGCGGTTCGTGAAGTGGCAGTGGTTGGCGTGGCCGATCCGCAGTGGGGCGAGCGCCCGTTTGCTCTGCTGGTGCTGCGTGACGGGCAAAGCCTGGATGCCAAAGGCCTCAAAGAACACCTCAAGCCTTTTGTCGATCAGGGCAGCATCAACAAGTGGGCGATACCGTCGCAAATTGCACTTGTTACCGAAGTTCCCAAGACCAGCGTCGGCAAGCTGGATAAGAAACGCATTCGCCTGGATATCGCTCAGTGGCAGGCCGCCGGGAGCGCGTTTTTGTCGACTGTCTGAACCGGTGTGCGGCGGATGTAGCAGCGTGCTCGTCCGCAGTGCAGCGTCACTGTAATAAGGCTGTAAGGCCCGCCCAGCAAGGCTTTACCTGTGGTGGCGAAGGTGCAGGTTCAACGCGGTAGGTTATGAGTAGCAGGCGGGTTAGTGTAGGTAGAAGATTGTTTTTAAGTGACTGCTCAGTCAAACAAGCGTTTGGCTTGCTAATTGCTCTTAACAACCCATTCTTGGTTCGGTCGGGAGCGCCAAACACGCCGAAACCTGCGAGCCAGAGTGCCTGAGGGCTGCAAATCACACTTTAGAGGGATCACGCAGTAGTACCCGCTGGCTATAGTCAAAGCATCCATAACAAAAAACACATGGAGTAGCGTCGATGACAACAAAAACAAAACCCTACTGGCGCCTGGCAAAACTGCCGCTGGCCGTCAGCCTCGCTTCCACCCTTGCCGCTCCGGCATTCGGCGTCACTTTCAATATCGGTGAGATCGAAGGGCAGTTCGATTCGTCGCTGTCGGTGGGGGCGAGCTGGTCGACCGCCAAACGGGATCGTGACCTGATCGGTTCGTCCAATGGCGGTACCGGCTTCACCCAGACCGGTGACGACGGCCGCCTGAACTTCAAGCGCGGCGAGACCTTCTCGAAGATCTTCAAGGGTATCCACGATCTTGAACTTAAATACGGCGACACCGGCGTATTCGTGCGCGGCAAGTACTGGTATGACTTCGAACTGAAGGACGAAAGCCGCCTTTTCAAGGACATCAGCGATAGCAACCGCAAGGAGGGAGCACAGTCATCGGGGGCCGAGATTCTCGACGCCTTCATCTACCACAACTACGCGATCGGTGACCAGCCTGGATCGGTACGTCTGGGCAAGCAGGTGGTGAGCTGGGGTGAGAGCACCTTCATCATCAACGGCATCAACGCGATCAACCCGGTCGACGTCGCCGCCTTCCGCCGCCCAGGTGCCGAGGTCAAGGAAGGCCTGATCCCGGTCAATATGCTCTATGTGGCTCAGAGTCTGACCGACCGGTTGTCTGCCGAGGCCTTCTACCAGTTGGAGTGGGACCAGACGGTCGTCGACAACTGCGGTACCTTCTTCGCCGTCGACGTGCTGCAGGATGGTTGTGCCAGCAACTACCATGTGCAGAGCTATCCCGCGGGACTGGCCGGCGCCCTGGGCGCCGTGGGAGCCGCCGGCAGCTCCGAGGGTGTCATGCTGCGCCGTGCCGGAGACAACGATGCGCGCGACAGCGGCCAGTGGGGCGTGGCCCTGCGCTGGCTGGGCGACGAGGCCGAATACGGCCTGTATGCGCTCAACTACCATAGCCGCACGCCGAACGTGAGCTACATCAATGCCGATGCGGCATCCATTGCCGCCATCGCGACTACCGCGGGACGTCTTCCGGCGGCTTTCCAGACGCCATTCGTTTCCCTGGGCCTGCTGGGAACCGGCAGCTACTTCCTGGACTACCCGGAAGACATCCGCCTGTATGGCGCCAGCTTCTCGACCACCCTGCCCACCGGCACCGCGTGGCAGGGCGAGATCAGCTACCGGCCGAACATGCCGCTGCAGATCAATACAGTCGACACTACCGGCTGGTTGGCCAGCGGCATCGGCGGTGCGCTGGCCGTCGGCAACGTATCGGCGGCGCTGGCCCAGGCCGGGCAGGCGCACCGAGGTTACAACCGCAAGGAAGTCACCCAGTTGCAGACCACCTTCACCCACTTCATCGATCAGGTACTCGGCGCCGAGCGGATGACCCTGGTCGGCGAGATCGGCTACACCCGCATCGGTGGCCTGGAAAGCCTGGACAAGGTACGTTATGGCCGCGATGCGATCTACGGCGGTTACAACGATGCGAGCGCCATCGCCATGAACGGCCGGCATGGCTTCTACACCTCCGGCTCCTGGGGCTACCGGGCGCGTGGCATCCTCGACTACAACAACGTGTTCGCCGGTATCAACCTCAAGCCGAATGTAGCCTGGTCCCATGACGTGGACGGCTATGGGCCGGTGTTCAACGAAGGCGCCAAGGCCATCAGCATCGGACTCGATGCCGAATACCAGAACACCTACACCACCAGCCTCTCCTACACCAACTTCTTCGGCGGCGACTACAACACTTTGGTCGACCGCGACTTCCTGGCCGTCAGCTTCGGCGTGAGCTTCTAAATGCGAACGAGGAATAAGGACACTATGCAGATGAACGTGAAAAAAAACCTGTTGCAATCCGGCGTGCTGACCCTGTCTCTGCTGGCGACCAGCGTGATGGCGGCAGTGTCGCCTGACGAGGCTGCGAAGTTGGGCAACACCCTGACTCCGGTAGGCGCCGAGATGGCAGGCAATGCCGATGGGTCGATCCCAGCCTGGACTGGCGGCCTGCCGGCCAACGCCGGTGCGGTCGATCCGCGTGGCTTTTTGGCCGATCCGTTCGCCAACGAGCAGCCGCTGTTCACCATCACCGCGCAGAACGTCGACCAATACAAGGACAAGCTGACCCCTGGCCAGTTGGCCATGTTCAAGCGCTACCCGGAAAGCTACAGGATGCCGGTCTTCCCGACCCAGCGCTCGGCCAATCTGCCGGCTGCCGTGCTGGAGGCGACCAAGCAGAACGCGGTTAACACCAAAATGGTGCAGGGTGGTAACGGCCTGGAGAACTTCCAGACCGCCAACCCCTTCCCGATTCCGCAGAACGGCCTGGAAGTGATCTGGAACCACATCACCCGTTATCGTGGCGGTAGCTTGCGTCGCGTGGTAACCCAGGCGACTCCGCAGCCGAATGGTTCCTACTCGCTGGTCTACTTCCAGGATGAGTTCACCTTCCGTGATGCGCTGACCGACTTCGATGCGAGCAAGGAAAGCAACGTACTGTTCTACTTCAAGCAGCGGGTGACTGCGCCTTCGCGTCTGGCTGGTAACGTACTGTTGGTACACGAGACGCTCGATCAGGTGAAAGAGCCGCGTCTGGCGTGGCTGTACAACGCCGGTCAGCGTCGTGTGCGCCGTGCTCCGCAGGTGTCGTATGACGGCCCAGGTACTGCAGCTGATGGTCTGCGTACTTCAGACAACTTCGACATGTTCAACGGTGCTCCAGACCGTTATGAGTGGAAACTCAACGGTAAGAAGGAAATCTACATTCCTTACAACAGCTACCGTTTGGACTCGCCGAAGCTGAAGTATGACGAGATCATCAAAGCTGGCCACATCAACCAGGACCTGACCCGTTACGAGCTGCATCGTGTATGGCACGTAACTGCAACCCTGAAAGCTGGCGAGCGTCACATCTATGCCAAGCGTGACTTCTTCCTTGACGAAGATACCTGGCAAGCAGCGCAAATCGACCATTACGACGGTCGCGGTACCCTGTGGCGTGTAGCTGAGGCTCATGCTCAGTACTACTACGACAAGCAAGTACCGTGGTACAGCGTTGAGACCTTGTATGACCTGCTGTCTGGTCGTTACCTGGCTATGGGTATGAAGAACGAAGAGAAAAGTGCTTACGAGTTCGACTACCCTGCCAAGGAAAGTGATTACACCCCAGCGGCCCTGCGCCAGGCGGGCGTTCGCTAAACCTGCTTGATGCTGCATAAAAAACCGGCCTGTAAAGGCCGGTTTTTTTATGGCTGTGTTTTGTTGAATAAAGCGTCACGCAATTACTGCGTGTAATTTGCCAAGCGATCTCAGGGCTTCAAAAGCCAGGCTTAAGGCGCTAGGCTGCGCAAGTAGGTAGTGCCAATGACGGGTAACTACATGAAACGGGCTAATGACTGATTTGTCTCCAACATCTGTTTTAGATTTGGCGGCCAACGCGCTAGGCGGGCACTTCTTCAGGCCGCCGCTGCCCGCCAGTTACATTCCGCGCCCGCGCTTGTGTGAGCGCCTGCTGGAGGGCTTGACCGGGCGTCTGCTACTGGTCAGTGCGCCAGCGGGCTTCGGTAAAAGCTCGCTGGCCATCGAGTTTTGCGAGCATCTGCCGGCCCACTGGCAGAGCTTGTGGCTTGGCCTGAGTGCCCGCGACAGCGATCCGGGGCGGTTTCTTGAGCGTTTGCTTACCGGGCTGCAGCAGTTTTACCCCGGCGTTGGGCAAGACGCCCTCGGTTTACTGCGCTTGCGCCAGCGCCATCAGCCGTTTGCGTTCGAAGAATGGCTCGACACGTTGCTAGATGAACTGGCCACGCGCCTGGATCCGCGCCAGCCGTTACTGCTGGTGATAGATGATTACCACTTGGCGCAAGGAGCGGTGCTCGACCGCTGTTTACAATTCCTCCTTAACCATTTGCCGCCCGGACTGCTGATGCTGGTGACCAGTCGACAGCGCCCGGATTGGCACTTGGCGCGCTTGCGCCTGTCGCGTCAATTGCTTGAGTTGCATGAACATGATTTGCGCCTGACCGATGCGGAAAGCGCGGCGCTGCTTAACCTGCAAGGGGCCGAGCTGTCAGTCGATGAGCAATCTGTGTTGTTACTGCGCAGTGAAGGCTGGGTGGCCGGTTTACGCTTGTGGTCGCTGGCCGCGCGCGAGGCGCAAGATGCCAGTGCCTTAAGCAGCATTGCTCAGGGGGCCAATGGCCTGATCCACGACTATTTGCTTGAAGAGGTTATCGAGCGCCAGCCCGCCGACGTTCAGGCATTTCTCTATGAAACCGCCAGCCAGGATCGCTTCTGCGCCGAACTGTGCGATGCCTTGCGCGATGGTCATGACAGCTCGGCCATTCTGCGTCACTTACAGGCCCATCAGGTCTTTCTTGTGCCGCTGGACGAGCAAGGTAAGTGGTTTCGTTATCACCACCTCTTTTCGGATTTATTGCGCAGTCGCCCGCAGCCAAGCACTGGGCTGCATTTGCGTGCGTGCCGCTGGTTTAGCAGCGCCGGGATGCTGGACGAGGCGATTGAGCAAGCCTTGCGCGCCGGTCAGCCGGATGTGGCCGCCAACTTGGTGCAGAACCTCTCGGAAGAGCAATTGCTGGCCGAGCAAAATGTGGCGACTCTGCTGCGCTGGAAAATGGACTTGCCCGACAGCCTGCTCACCAGCACGCCACGGCTGATCCTGCTCTACGGTTGGGCCTTGGCTTTGGCTTGCCAGTTGGATGCCGCCGAAGAGTTGCTGGCGCAGTTGCAACGGTTTCTACCGGCCAGCAGCCGCAGCGAGCAGGAAGGTTTGCTCGCGCAATGGCTGGCATTGAGTGGGGTGATTGCCCGTGGTCGTGGCGACAGCGTCAACGCTCAGGCGTATTGCACGGAGGCGCTCAGTTGTTTGCCGCTCGACCGCTACGGCCAGCGCTTGATGTGCCTGTCCAGCCTTGCCAATCTGGCCATCGCTGATGGTGATCTGTGGCGTGCGCGCGGTTTGAATCGCGAAGCGTTGGAGCTGGCTCAGCGCGTGGGTAACCCGCTGTTTGAAGCCTTGGCTCATTACGACCGTGCGCGGGTGTTGCAGGCGCGCGGTGAGGTGATGCGCGCGCTGGATGAGGTGCGCCAAGGTCAGCAACGGCTGGTGGGCCTCTCTTCACAGCGGCATTACGCCGCGCGCGGTCGCCTGACGTTATATGAAGGCTATCTGTTGAGTTTGCGTTTGCAGCCGGAGCACGCCCGGCAGCGCTTGCACGCCGGTATTAATGAAGCGCGCGCCTGCCGTGATATCAGCGTGCTGATTGGTTACTGTGTGCTGGCCCACCTTGAGGGGCGCGCCGGCAACTTGTCCGAAGCTTTTGCCCATTTGGCTGAGGCTGAGCGCTTGATGCACATCTGGGACATTCCGCCCATTTACTACCTGGCAATGATCACCCTGATCAAGTGCGAGTTGTGGCTGCGTCAGGGCCAGACGGAATTGGCCGGTGTCTGGCTTGATCGCTTGTTGCAAGCCTATGGCGGCGAACAGGCAGCGGCTGCGCCGGAATTTCATCCGCAGCTACCGCTGCATATTCAATTGCACCTGGCCACCCTTGAACGCATGCGTGGTGAGGATGAACTGGCGGAGCGACGCCTGCGCGGGCTGAGCCAACTGGCACAAAACGCCGGTGGCCAGTTGTTGGGCGCTATTGCGCAGGTGCAGTTAACCGAACTCTTGCGCGACGCTGGGCGTGAGCGTGAAGCTCAGCAACAAATGCGCAGCGCCTTGCAAACGGCTGCCGGTGGCGGGTTGTTGCCGTTCCAGGGGTTACTGGTCAAACAACCGGAGTGGCTGCGTCAGCAATTGCTGCTGCAGGAGTCGAGCCCACTGATCGAGGCCTTGCAGCAACTGTTGCCGCAGGTTGAGCCGCTGCTGGTGCAGGACGACTACGCCAGCGTGGTTGATGCCCTGAGTGCGCGTGAGTTGGCGGTGTTACAGCTGATTGCTCAGGGGTGTTCCAATCAGGAAATTAGCGACAGCCTGTTTATCTCCCTGCACACGGTGAAGACCCACGCCCGCCACATCAATAGCAAACTGGGCGTGGAGCGCCGCACTCAAGCAGTGGCGCGGGCCAAGGGCTTAGGGCTGCTGCGCTGACTCCTGCGGCACGCTCAAGTCCAGGCTGGGTGTGGCTGCCCTGCGTGGTTGCGCCTCCGCAGCGGCCAGTTTGCCTTGTATATCCTCTTCAATACTGGTCAGCACCGGCAGCAATTCGGCCATGGTGATTTGTACATCACTGTTGGGATGCTGCTCAGCCAACTGGCTGATGCGCGCGAGCAGCAGCGCGCGCACATCGCCACTCAAATGCACAAAAAGTTCGGGCAACTGTTTACTCAGCTCGGCGCTGTAAAGCAGCAATTCGTCGCGACCGAATTGTTTGGTCAGCCCAAGGTAGTCGAGTGCGCTGGACGTCAGCATCGCAGCGGCGGTCTTGGTTTCATGCAGGCCTTGCAGGCGTAACGGGTTGCTTTGCTCAGCAGTGGAGAGTGTCATCCAAAACTCCGTGGTCAGGGTGAACAACACGGCCTGCTGGCGCATCGAGTAACTCATCAGCCCCAATGCCTCCGCGGCATAGGGCTGTTGCACCGCGCGAAAATCAAAGTACAGGCGCATCAGCTCTTTCAGGCGGAATAAAACCTCGCGGGCTTCGTTCTGCCGTAGCTCCAATGGCGAATAAATATTGAGCTGCGGGCGGAAGTTTTCCTCGCTGACCATGCGCTCATAAATCGGTCCGGTGAATTCGCCGCTGCGCCGGGGCAGGGCATTGAGCTGGGTGCTGTCGACCTTGTTCAACGCCTCCAGTAACTGCTGGTAATCGGTGCTGTTCCACGGCTTGTGAATGTCGGGGATTTTTTGCCCGAGGTAGAACAACTGCGCCGCTTGGACGGGGCTGAGCAAAACCAGCAAAAGGATGGCCAGCGCAAGGAGGTGGCGGGGTGTTAGCGTGTGCGGCACAAGCATAATCCTGCGGACAGAGCGTGGTCGGGGGCTTTGACGCTGTTGCGTATTGCCAATACCGCCAGCGTACTCAGCTACGCGCCGCGCGTCACCCGCGCCTTGGTTGGGACATGTGCAGATGCAGCAGGCGTTAGCAGAGTTGGGAGCCGTTCGTGCGGTGTTTGAAGACCTCGGCGGCTACGGTGCCGTTGCTCAGCAACAAGAGCAGGACGGTGAAGGGCCGCTGATAGGCCATCTGCAACGGACCAATATCCAGCTGGCGGCGATTGCCGTCTTTGCCCGCAAAGGCGTGGCCGAGACCACGGTCAATGACCTGTTGCTGGCGGCGAACGTTTCGCGGCGCACCTTCTACAAATACTTCGAAAACAAGATGCAGGTGCTCGAAGGCATCTATCAAACGGCCGTGGCCTTGCTGCTCACACGCTTTCGTGAAATGCAGAGCATCGCCGGTAGCCCGCAAGCCTGGTTGCAAGGCATGGTCGGGCGTTATTTTGACTATCACCTAGCCGTTGGCCCGATCATCCGCTTGATGCAGGAAGAAGCCCTGCGCGCCGATTCACCGCTGGCGGCTCACCGGCAGCGGGCGCACAGCGAAATGGCGCGCCTGCTTGCTGAGCGTCTGCATGGCGACACCCCGGCTGCCGAGCCGTTGACCTATCGCGCGCTCATCTGGGCCATGGAAGCAGCGTCATTGGAGTTACTCGGTCGTGCCGCCCGCCGCGATGAAATCGAGCAGGCCAAACGCATTCTCAGTGATTTGTTGATCGCCTCGCTGTGCCCCTTGCCACGCTCAACCTAGGTTAGGCGTCAGCCAGCGGTGAGCGTGGTTTGATACACGCTCATAACAACAATCACGAGGTGCCTGCATGTCTGCTTCCAGTCTTCCGCTGACGCCACCGCTGTCGGCCGGCTTTGCCCGTTTGGGCTTCGGTGCCTTGCCACTTGAGCAGCTCAAGGCACGTTACGGCAATGCGGCCAACGGTTCGCGCTATATCGAGCTTGATGGCTTCAATGTGCATTACCGTGACGAAGGCAGCCGCGACAAGCCCGTACTCGTGCTGATCCACGGCGTGGTGGCTTCGTTGCACACCTGGGATGACTGGGTGCCCGCTTTTGCGGCGGATTATCGGGTTATTCGCTTCGACGTGCCGGGCTTTGGCCTCACCGGGCCGGCGCGCGATGGGGTCTATTCTGCTGAGCGCATGATCAAGGTCTTCGGCTTGCTGCTCGACTACCTTGGCGTCACAAAAGCCTCGCTTGTGGGCAACTCGCTGGGTGGTTACATCGCCTGGAATTTCGCGCTGGTACAGCCGCAGCGCGTGCACAAACTGGTGCTGATCGACCCCGCCGGTTATCACATGAAACGTGTGCCGTGGATGATTGCCGCCGCCGCCTTGCCTGGCGCCACTGTCGCAATGCCGATGTGGATGCCGCGTGCGCTGATCGCCCAAGGCATCAAAGAAGTGTACGGCGAGCCTGCGCGGATCAAAGCGGGTGTGGTGGATCGTTACAACGACCTCAGCCGTCGCCCCGGCAACCGCCGCGCGATGATGGATATCTTTCGCGTGCTGCTCAAGGTCAATAGAGAAGAGCTGCACGGCACTTCGGCACGGGTCGCACAGATTCAGGCGCCGACGCTGCTGCTGTGGGGCGAGCGTGATCGCTGGATTTCGCCCAAGCATGTGCCGCTCTGGCAACGTGACCTGCCGGGAATTCAGGTAAAAACCTATCCGGGCGTTGGGCATATTCCGATGGAGGAAATCCCTCAGCAAAGCGCGGCTGATGCCCTGCGCTTTCTCCAGGGCTGATAAAGCAGAGTCCGACTGCGGCGGCAGCGCTGTCGTAATCGGTAAATAAAGAAGAATAAAAAAGGGAGCCATCTGGCTCCCTTGTCGTTGTACTTCAGCGTTTGGCTCAGGCCGCCTGGCTTTGTACAGGCAGATCGAACTCACTGCGGGTCTGGTAGAGCAACTCCAGGTTGTTGTGCTCCCAGGGGTGGAAGTTAGGTTTGAAGAAATCGCGGTAGGTGCTGATCAGCGGGCGGAACACGCCTTCCTTGCCCCACATCCACTGAATGCCGTCGCGCCACACGCGCCAGTTCCACAGCAGGCCGTCCTGTTTGAGCATATGCGCCAGCCCGCGAGTGGTATCGAGCACGAAGAAGAAGGTGCCCATGATCATCGCCCGGCGCAGCAGTTTATGGCTGCCGCAAACTTGGTTGTACACGTCGAAGGCCACCGCCTTGTGCTCGGTTTCCTCCAGCGCGTGCCAGCGCCACAGGCGCACCATGGTGGGGTGGGCGCCTTCCAGGTGTTTCGGGTCCTTGAGCAGGCCATCGGCCATGATCGCGGTGATGTGCTCCAGCGCAGCCGTGGCGGCCAGTTGCCTTTGCGGCGAGAACTTCTTCTGGGTATAGCGAATACGTGCCTGCGCGCGCTTTTCGATACGGGTGATGTTGTAACCCAGGTCGCGCAAACGATTGCTGTATTCCAGATGCTCGCGGCTGTGGTGGCCTTCCTGGCCGATAAAGCCACGGATCTGCTCTTTCAGCACCGGGTCATCGATCTGGTCGCGGAAGTGCCGCACCGAGTCGATAAAGAAGCGCTCGCCGTCGGGGAACAACACCGACATGGCGTCGAACAGATGGCTTTTGAAGGCATCACCGCTGTGCCAGTGGCGCGGCAGCGGGTTGGGGAAATCGAAATCCATATGCCGTGGACGAATCTGCAAACCTGCCGGGGTAGTGCTGACCATGCTGACTCCCTGAGTCTGTGACTGAAGCGTGGTCTAACTATGGATTCGCCCCGTGCTTCGGCAAAGGTTCACAACAGCCAATCTTTCGGTCATATATGGCCAATATTGCACGTGTGTACCAAACGTAATGGTTTGTTGGCGGCGTGATCGTGATGCCAAGCCTCGGAGCTAGAGCGCTTAAAGGGCGTTGAGGGCTTTCGCGGCCCGCGTGCGCCAAACCTTCGGTTGTGGTGATCGGCCGATTAAGTCCTGAGTATGGCCAAAGCCTTCGCTCAACCGACGCAGGCGACTGACGTGGCACGGTGGGGCGGGGTGCCCTTGTCGGCTTTTGTCGAACAAGGTTATCGTCGCTGCCAGTGGTCATATCTGGCCAGATAATAAGAAGCCCATGAAGCCATCATTGAATTTCTCCGCTGAACTGGTTCCCGTTGCCTACGCCGCCGCCTTGCTCGACCTGGTCGAGGAGCTGGGTGTACCGCGCGCGCAGCTGTTTGCCGAGGCGCGGGTGCGCGCCGAAGTGTTGGGCAACCCGCAGGGGCGTTTGTCCTTTATTGATTTCACCCAGCTCACCAGCAGCGCTTTGCGCTTGTGTGATGAGCCTGCGTTGGGCCTGCTGCTCGGGCAGCGGCTAAATGTCTCGACCCACGGCATTCTCGGCTATGCGGTGCTCTCCAGCGCCAACCTCGGCAAGGCCATGCAGTTTGCCCTCAAGTACTACCGGGTGCTTGGCCTGACCTACGAACTAGAAATGGTCGAGCTGGGCACGCGGATTGAATTGCGCGCCAGTGAAACCATGCCGCTGGGCCCGCTCAGCCGCTTCGCCGCAGAAGGTTTGCTGACCAGCCTCTATACCATCGCGCGCTTTCTGGTGGGCGAGCGCTTGCAGGAGGTCGAGGTGGGCTTTGCCCATGCTGCGCCGCATTACGCCGAGCGCTACGAGCGGCTGTTTGGCGTCGCGGTGGCGTTTGAGCAGCCCTATCATCGCCTGAGCATGCCGATCACCTACCTGGACCGGCCGATGGCCCTGGCCAACCCGGCCACGGTGCAGATGTGCGAGCAGCAATGCGAAGCCCTGCTTGCAAGCCTGGATGTACAGGACGGCCTGCTGACCCGTGTGCGCCGCTTACTGCTGGCGCGGCCCGGCGATTTTCCTGACCTGGCCAGTGCTGCCGAGGCCCTGCACACCAGTGGCCGTAGCCTGCGCCGACACCTGTCCAGCATGGGCACCAGTTACCAGCAAGTGCTTGATGAAGTACGCAAGAGCCTGGCCCTGCAATACCTCACCACCACCCACCTGCCGCTATATGAAATCGCCTACCTGCTGGGCTTCAGCGACCCGTCGAATTTTCGCCGTGCGTTCAAGAAATGGACGGGTAAACTGCCCAGCGATTACCGCGCTGAGGAATAACCATGAGTTCTGCCGCAACCCCGACCCTGATCCGCGAAACCTTCCCCGTCGGGCCTTTGCAGTGCAACTGCACGATCATCGGTGACCCTGTGACCAAGAAGGCCATCGTGGTCGATCCGGGCGGCAATCCTGATCTGATCATGGCGCGTCTGGAGGCGCACGGGTTGAAGGTGGTGAGCATCATTCATACCCACGCCCATCTGGATCACTTCCTCGCCTCTGGGCAGATGAAGGAGAAAACCGGCGCGACGTTGCATTTGCATAAAGAGGATCAGTTCCTCTGGGACAATCTGGAAATGCAGTGCCGCATGTTCGGCGTGCCTTACACCCCGGTGCCGGCCCCGGATCAGTGGTTGAGTGATGACGAAGAGCTGGCCTGCGGTTGTGGCGTAGCGCTGCACACGCCGGGGCATACGCCAGGTTCGATGAGTTTCTGGTTCCCCCAGGACAAGCTGCTGATCGCTGGCGATACCCTGTTCAAGCGTGGCATCGGGCGCACTGATTTGTGGGGCGGCGATTACCCGACCATTGAGCGCTCGATCAAGCAGCGCCTGTACAGCTTGGATGAAGACGCCACCGTGGTTACGGGGCACGGCGCTGATACGCGCCTCGGTGATGAGATGCGTGAGAATCCATTTGTTCGTGCTTAGCCGGTTGCTGGTCGGCGCAATGATCCCTGGCAGTGAACTTTAGCCAGGTATTGGGCTCGAAACCCGACGGTAAGCTTGTCCCGATCCGATATTCAAAGGAAGTACGCATGAAACTTTGGCGAAATCTGGCTGTTGTGACCCTCGGTCTTGGCGTACTCGCCGGCTGTACCACCAACCCCTATACCGGTGAGCGTGAGGCAGGCAAAGCGGGCATCTACGGTGGTGTTGGCGCAGTCACTGGCGCGGTGATTGGCGCGGCCACATCGAGCAAAAAGGATCGCGGCAAAGGTGCCTTGATCGGTGCAGCAGTGGGTGGTGCGGCTGGTGGTGGCTACGGCTATTACGTCGACACCCAGGAAGCCAAGCTGCGCCAGACCCTGCAGGGCACTGGCGTGCAAGTGCAGCGCAATGGCGATGACCTGAAACTGATCATGCCGGGCAACATCACGTTTGCCAGCAACTCGGCGGACATTTCCAGCAGCTTTTATCCAACCCTCAATTCTCTGGTTAAGGTGTTCAAGGAGTTTGATAAGAACGGTGTGGATATCGTCGGCCATACCGACAGTACCGGCTCGTTGGAGTTGAACCAGAACCTCTCCAACCGTCGTGCGCAAAGCGTCGCCTCTTACCTGAGCGCCAATGGTGTTGCGGCTTCGCGGTTATCGTCTTATGGCGCCGGCCCTAATCAGCCAATAGCCAGCAATGCCAATGAAGCCGGTCGCGCACAGAACCGCCGGGTAGAAATCAACCTGCGTCCGCTGTAACTGCAAGCTGTAAAAAAGCCGTGCACTCAGTCGAGTGCGCGGCTTTTTTATGCCTGCGATTCAGGCTCGGTCAGCCGTTCAAATCGTGACTAGACTGCTGGCAGTGGTTCATTTCAACCCTGCTGCCGCAGTGCCCAAACTGCGCCGACATGGACGAAGACTGGAGAGCGCATGGACGATCGACTCATATTTCTCGCCCGTAAACCCTGGCTACCGTTGTGGGCCACTCTGTTTGTGCTGGTCAGCCTCGGCAGCGTGTCGCTCTGGCAATGGCATGCCTGGAACCAGCGTGACCATCAACAGCGCCAGCAACAGTTTGAGGTGGAAGCGCTGGACATCAGCCAGCGCGTCATCAGTCGCATGCAGGCTTATGAAATGGTGCTGCGCGGTACGTCGGGCTTGATGACGGGCAGTGACTATGTATCGCGTGAAGAATGGGAGCGCGCGATTGATCAGCTGCAGTTGCAGGATCGATACCCCGGTATTCAGGGGCTGGCGTGGTCCCGTTACCTGGCTCATGAGCAGCTTGAAGCGTTCCTCGCCACGGAGCATGCGGCTGGGCGTGAGAACTTTCGTGTGTTCCCGCCAGGGCAGCGTGAACACTACCTATTAATTGATTACATCAGTCCCTTGGACTGGCGCAATCGACGGGTTCTGGGGTTTGACATGCTCAGTGAGGCCGTGCGCCGAGCGGCGGTTGATCAAGCCATGGACAGTGGCGTTGCAACCCTGAGCGCGCCGGTCACCCTGCTGCAGGAAACCGAAGAAAATGTGCAGGCCGGCGTACTGTTGTACCTGCCGGTGTACCAGCCTGGCAGGCCGCTGAGTACCCCTGAAGAGCGGCGGGCTGCTGCGCTCGGCATGCTCCACGCCGTCTTTCGCAGCCATGATTTGATGGAAGGGATTCTGGGCGCCCAGTCCAGCCGTTTTGCCATCACCTTGAGGGATCAGCAGGCTCCCGACATGCTGTTGCTCAGCGGCGGTATAGAAGGCGCCGACGCGGACGCCTCGTTCCGTCATGCCATCGAGCTACCCTTATACGGGCGTAATTGGCTGCTGGAAGTTAGCAGCACGGCTGTCTATGACGCTGCGCAGGTCAACCTAGAGGGGCATGCCAGCCTATGGCTGGGGCTGGTGGCTGCCGCCTTGCTGGCCTTGCTGGTTGGCGGCTACCTGTACCTGCGCGAACGTGAGTTGCACGCCAACCACTTGGCGACCGACCAGCTGCGTGAGCGTGAAGAGCGCTTCCGTCTGTTGATCGAGCGCCTGCCCGTGGCCACCTTGCTGTGCAACGCCCAGGGGCGGATCGAAATGGCCAACCGCAGCGCCGCCGACTTACTCGACTCAACGCCCGAAGGGTTGGTCGGTGAGCGGGTCAAGCGCTTTTTGCCCAGTATCGAGCAGCTCAGTTCGCTGGCGATTGATCGTGACAGCGCGGAGTTGTCCAACGAGTACCAGGCGCGCCGCGACCTTGGGGAAGAAGTCCCGGTGGCACTCAGTCTGAGCGTGTTGGGCGATTCAGGCGGGGTCAATTACCTGATCAACCTGATTGACCTGCGCGCCCGTAAAGGCGCCGAAGAGCGCTTTCGCCTGGTGGTCGAGGCCTCTCCCAACGCCATTGTGCTGATCGACGAGAACGGCTGCATCGCCATGGTCAATCGGCAGACCGAGCAGTTGTTCGGGTATGACCGTGAGGCCTTGCTGGCACAACCGGTGGAGATCCTGCTGCCCACGGCTTTGCGTAGCAGCCATGTGCCGATGCGCCAGGACTATCAGCGCAACCCGGAACCGCGGCGCATGGGTAATAACCGCGAGCTGTTTGGCCTGCACCGTGATGGCCGACAGATTCCGCTGGAGGTCGGCTTATCACCAATCCGAGGCAGTGAAGATGCCTTGGTGCAGGCCGTGATCATTGACATCAGTGAGCGCAAGGCCGCCGAGCAGCGCCTGCGTGATCAGGCTGAGCAACTGATTTTGGCCAACCGCTACAAGTCGGAATTTCTTGCCAACATGTCCCATGAGCTGCGCACGCCGCTCAACAGCATCCTGATCCTCAGCGATCAGCTACGCCTGAACAGTGCCGGCAACCTGACCGAGAAGCAGGCCAAACATGCCGATATCGTGCACCGTGCCGGCAGTGACCTGCTGCAATTGATCAACGATGTGCTGGACCTGGCCAAGGTCGAGTCCGGGCGCATGCAGCTCAAGCTCGAACTGCTGAGCATGCAGGATATTCTCGTTGAGCTGGATGCCAGCTTACGGCCGATGGCGGAGATCAAAGGATTGCGCCTGCATACCCAGCTGGAAGCCGGGGTGCCGCGGGTGATTCACGCAGACCGCATTCGCCTGCAGCAGATCCTGCGTAACTTGCTGTCCAACGCGTTGAAGTTTACCGAGCACGGCGAGGTGAGCCTGACGGTGTCCTGCGCCAGTGGTGAGCCGGAGGAGGGGTATGAGCTGCTCAATTTCAGCGTTCGCGACAGCGGGATCGGTATCCCTGCCGAGCAGCATGAGCAGATTTTTCAGGCTTTTCAGCAGATCGACGGCTCTACCAGTCGGCGCTTCGGTGGCACGGGTTTGGGGCTTGCCATCACCCGCCAGCTGGTGCTGGCGATGGACGGCGAGATCAACCTGCAAAGCACCTTAGGCGAGGGCTCCTGCTTCACCGTGCTACTGCCCGTGCGGGTGGTGGCGCAGACTCAGGCGGAGTCGGTCGTGGACGCGCCGCAGCGCAGTGGTGAAGGCCCAGCGGTACTGATTGTTGAAGACGACGTGAATTTTGCGGCGGTACTGGCCGAGGAGGCACACGCCCACGGCTTTGCCAGTGTGCATTGCCGCTCTGGGGTGCAAGCCCTCAACTTGCTGCAGAGCGAGTGCTTCAGCGCGGTGATCCTGGATATTCTGCTGCCGGATATCAGCGGCTGGCAGCTGTTTCGCCGCCTGCGCAGCCAGGCCAGCCACCGCATCACGCCGGTGCACATCATCTCCTGCGTGCCGCAACCGGTGGACTGGAATGATGACGGCACGCGCTATCTGGTCAAGCCGATTCAGCGGGCTGATCTGGAGCAGGTGTTTGTCGACTTGCAACAGCTTGCCCCGTCGCCTGCCCAGCGCTTGCTATTGGTCGAGGATGTTGAGGTTGAGCGCGAACATTACCGCGAGCATCTGCAGCAGCTGGGCTTTGACGTGCAAGCCTGCGCGCGAGCTGATGAAGCGCAGCGAGCTTATGCCAGCGGAGTTTTTAGTGCGTTGGTGATCGACCTTGATCTGCCTGATCAGGATGGCTTTGAACTGCTGGAAACCCTTAACCGGCAGCGCCCGCTGAATGGCACGCGTGTTGTGATCAATACCGGGGTGGATGTCACCCGCCAGGCCTTGCAGCGCTTGCGTCGTTACAGCGCGGTGGTGGTGCACAAGCATGGTGAGGACATGCAGGACCTCAGTGAGGCCGTGCAAGGCTTCCTTGGCAGCGTGCGCAACCCCACGCGGCTGGGAGCGCCACGCGCCGAGAATCCGCTGGAGGGCCGGCGCGTGCTGCTGGTCGATGATGACGTGCGCAATGTTTACGCCCTGACGGCCCTGCTTGATGAGGTCGGGCTGATTGTCAGCTCAGCCAAGGACGGGCAGGAGGCCATCAACTGTTATCAGCGCGAGCCGTTTGACCTGATCCTGATGGACATGGCCATGCCGACCATGGACGGCTATACCGCCACCCGCTTACTCAAGACCGAGCATGGGTGCAGCATTCCAATCATCGCCCTGACCGCCCATGCGATGAAAGGTGACCGGGAGAAATGCATCACCGCAGGCGCGGATGACTACCTGGCCAAACCGGTCAGTCGCGAGGCCTTGCTGGATTTACTGGTGCGTTGGCTGGCCAACAGCGGTCCGCAAAACGGCTCATTTGCAGCATCTACTGCACCACCGCAATAGTTTTGCTGCGGCCTGCTAACCTCAACCGCAACAGGAGTCGCAAGACGCTCGCCAGGGACAAGGGAGGATTTATGGCACATGTACAGCTGAAGAGCGTGCCCAGCACGCAGATTCTGCTGGTGGTGGATGACCGTCAGGAAAACCTGGTGGCCATGCAAGCTCTGCTGGAGGAGGGCGACTGGCAACTGCGTTGTGTTGACTCGGGCGAGAGCGCCCTGCAGTGCATGCTCGAAGAGGACGTTGGCCTGGTGCTGCTGGATGTGCAGATGCCGCACATGGACGGCTTTGAGGTGGCGCGGCTGATGCGTGGTAATCCGCGTACGCGCTACACCCCGATTATCTTCGTCTCAGCCATCGCGCAGACTCAGGATTCGGTGATCAAGGGCTACGCCACCGGCGCAGTAGATTTCATGCTCAAGCCCTTCGATTCCAGCGTTTTGCGCCATAAGATTCACGCCCTGCTCGAACATGAGCGCAACCGCAGCGAGCTGCTGCAACTGACCCAGCAACTGGATACCGCGCGGGCGTTTAACGCCTCGGTGCTGGACAACGCCGCCGAAGGCATCATGGTGGTGGGCGAGGATGGTCGGATCAATTTCGCCAACCCGGCCATGGCACGCATGCTTGAGGGCTCGATAAGCGATCTGGAAGGCAGTGAAATGCTCTCCTATCTGGTCAGCCCGCAAGTCACCAGCGACTGGCGGTTGTCCGAATTTTACCTGCAGTGGCGGCGCGGTGAGGCCTATCGCCTGCATGACGCTAACCTGCGCACGCTGAACGGCGGGCAGGTGCCGGTGGCGCTGTCCTGTTCACCCTTGCCGCGCCTGCAGCACGCCATGGTGGTGATGGCGCTGGATATGTCGGTTGTGCGCCATCTGCATCAGCAACTGGAGTCACAGGCGATTACTGATGCCCTGACTGGCCTGCTCAACCGGCGTGGCTTCTATCAGGCGCTGGAATCGGCGTTATCGCGGATCGAACGCAGCGGCCAGCGTATGGCGGTGCTGTATCTCGATCTGGATGGCTTCAAACGGATCAATGACTCCCTCGGCCACGACGTGGGCGACCGTTTGCTCAAACTCGTCGGTGAACAGCTAAAGGCCAGCCTGCGCCCCTATGACAGCCTGGCGCGGATTGGCGGCGATGAGTTCACTGCCCTGCTCGACAGTTTGGAACATCCGGAAGACGCCGCGCGCATCGCCGAAAAACTGATCGAGCAGGTTTCGGTGCGGCATAACCTCGACGGCATCGAGGTGACTCTGGGCGCCAGTGTCGGCATTGCCTGTTTCCCCGAGTGTGGGCAAACCGTGGAAGGCTTGCTGCGCGCCGCTGACATGGCCATGTACGAGGCCAAGCGCACCGGTCGTCAGCAGTACCGCTTCTTCTCGCAGGAAATGAACGGCCGCGCGCGCTCACGGTTGATGCTTGAGGAAAGCCTGCGCAACGCCATCGAGAATGATGATTTCGTCCTGGTCTACCAGCCGCAGATCTACCTGGAGAGCGGACGCCTGCGTGGCTTCGAAGCTTTGCTGCGTTGGCAGCATCGGGTTGCCGGCACCGTGGCGCCGGGGGTGTTTATTCCGCTGCTGGAGGAGACTCGTCTGATCAATCGCCTGGGCGGCTGGATCTTCAAGGCCGGGATCGAAAAATGCCAACAGCTGAGCCAGCAGTTCGGCAACGAGCTGGTGCTCAGCCTGAATGTCAGCCCGGTGCAGTTCGGCATGCCGCAGTTGGTCGATGACCTGCGTCGGGTGCTTGAAGAGCACCAGTTGAACCCTCGGCAGCTGGAAGTGGAAGTTACCGAAAGCGCGTTGATGCAGGATCTGGAAACCAGCCAGGAACAGCTGCGTCAGTTGCGTAAGCTCGGGGTGAGGATCGCCATCGATGATTTCGGCACCGGTTATTCGTCACTGGCTTACTTGCGTCATTTCGAGCTGGATACGCTGAAGATCGATCGCCTGTTTATCTCCAATATGCTCGACTCGCCGCGTGATGCTGCGGTGGTCAGCACCATCATTGACCTGGGCCGCAACCTGGGATTGGAGGTGATCGCCGAGGGTGTGGAAACCATGGCTCAGCGTGATTGGCTGGCAGCGCACAACTGCGCAATCATGCAGGGCTTTCTAGTCGCGCCGGGGCTAAACGCGGAGCAGATCAAAACCTTCCCCGCGCAGCTGGATTGGCACAATTTGCCGTTGCGTAACGAAAAGCCCGCTGGCTAGGCGGGCTTGAGGATTCAGCGATAGCGGCTTAGCGCGCGGGATAACGCTTCTTCAGCTCGTCGAGCTGCGCATCCTTGTCCAGCCACAGCTGGTTGACCCATTGCTGGAACTGCAAGCGGTAGGCTTCGTCCTGATCATAGTTGCCGCCAATAAATTCCTTGGGAATCTGCAGCTGATCGAAGCGCACGACTACCTGATCAATCCGTCCGCACAACAGGTCCCAGAAACCGGGGTTGCCCTGTGGGTAATGGATGGTGACATTGACCAGGCTATGCAGCTGCTCACCCATGGCGTCCAGCACAAAGGCAATACCGCCGGCCTTGGGTTTGAGCAGGTGCTTGAACGGTGACTGCTGTTGCGCGTGCTTAGCCGGCGACAGGCGCGTGCCTTCGAGGAAATTGAACACCGACACCGGGTTGGTCTTGTAGCGCTCGCAGGCCTTACGCGTAGTGGCCAGGTCCTGGCCGCGTTTTTCCGGGTGCTTGGCCAGGTACTCCTTGCTGAAGCGCTTCATGAATGGAAATTCTAGCGCCCACCAGCACAAGCCAATCACCGGCACCCAGATCAGCTCCTGCTTGAGGAAGAACTTGAGAAACGGAACACGCCGATTGAGCTGGTATTGCAGCACCAGAATATCCACCCAGCTCTGGTGGTTGCTGGTCACTAAGTATGAGTGCTGTTTATCGAAACCACTCAGCCCGGCCACATCCCAATGCGTACGGCCGACCAGGTTCATCCAGAACTTGTTGATGGAAATCCAGGCTTCGGCACTCGCGTGCATCATAAAGCGCAGGATGCGGTGTACCTCAGGTATGGGGACTAGCAATTTCACCAGTGCCAGGATAAACAGCGGCCAACACCAGAACAGGGTATTGAGTGCCAACATCAGGCCGGCGAGCAGGCCGCGCAGTGGAGCAGGCAGGAAATGCAGCATTGGGGCAGGTGCCTCCAGAAAATGGGGCCAGGCTGGTTGCGGGCCACTGCTGTGGCGCTCAAGCCGCTTGATCCCCGACACTTATCTACGCCTGCGGTTTTGCACCGCAGATCGGTCGGCGCACAGGTTAACGTCTGTGCACCGAACTGCAACCCCTCGAAATATGGGTTATCGCAGCGATTCGCGGATGTTTAGCACTTTTGCCTGGCCAGGGCCGCCGTTGAGCAGCCCTGGCTGTGCATCACTGCGGCAGGTTGGCGGCCTGGATCGCGGTCAGGGCGATGGTGAAGACGATATCGTCGACCAGTGCGCCGCGAGACAGATCGTTCACCGGTTTGCGCAGACCCTGCAACATCGGGCCGACGCTGACGCAATCGGCGCTGCGTTGTACTGCCTTGTAGGTGGTGTTACCGGTGTTCAGGTCGGGGAAGATAAACACCGTGGCGCGGCCGGCGACCGGGCTGCCAGGGGCCTTCTGCCGGCCGACACTTTCAATCGCCGCCGCGTCATATTGCAGCGGGCCGTCGAGCAGCAGTTGTGGGTTGATGGCCTTGGCCAGGCGGGTGGCCTCGCGGACTTTTTCTACTTCTTCGCCGCTGCCGGAGTCACCGGTTGAGTAACTGAGCATCGCCACCCGAGGAATGATGCCGAAAGCGTTGGCCGAGGCCGCGCTTTGCAGGGCGATTTCCGCCAGCTCCACCGCTGTCGGGTCAGGGTTTACCGCGCAATCACCGTAGACCAGCACCTGGTCGGGCAGCAGCATAAAGAACACCGACGACACCAGCTTATAGCCCGGTGCAGTCTTGATCAGCTGCAAGGCGGGGCGGATGGTGTTGGCGGTGGTATTGATCGCCCCGGAAACCAGGCCGTCGACTTCATCCAGGGCGAGCATCATGGTGCCCAGTACCACGGTGTCCTCCAGCTGCGCGGCGGCCATCGGCGCGTTCAGCCCTTTGCCTTTGCGTAGCTCGACCATCGGCGCCACGTAGCGTTCGCGAATCAGGTCCGGATCGAGGATTTCCAGTCCTTCCGGCAGCTCGATGCCATGGGCGCGGGCTACGGCATGGACGTCATCCGGTTTGGCCAGCAGCACGCAACGGGCGATGCCGCGTGCCTGGCAGATGGCCGCGGCCTGTACGGTGCGTGGCTCGCTGCCTTCGGGTAGAACGATGCGCTTGTTCGCCGCCTTGGCGCGTTGTACCAGCTGATAGCGGAACGCCGGCGGCGACATGCGCAGCTCGCGTGGCGTACCGCAGCGGGCGAATAGCCATTCATGGTCGATATGGCTGGCGACGAAGTCGGCGACTTTTTCTGCACGCTCCTTGTCATCGACCGGGATTTCTTTGTTCAACCGGTTGAGGTTGGTCGCGGTGTCGTAGGAGCCGGTGCTCACCGTCATCACCGGCAAGCCGCCCTGCAACGCGCCTCGGCACAGTTCCATGATGCGTGGGTCAGGCGCAAAGTCGCTGCACAGCAGCAAACCGGCCAGCGGCATGCCGTTCATCGCAGCCAGGCTGGCCGCGAGGATGATGTCGTCGCGGTCCCCTGGCGTCACTACCAAGGTGCCAGGCTTGAGCAGTTGCACGGTGTTGGCCACCGCGCGGGCGCAGAGCACGATCTTCAGCATGCGCCGTTGCTCGTAATCGCCGGCATTCAGCACCCGCGCGCCGAGCAGATCGGCGATGTCGCGGGTACGCGGGGCGTTCAGTTCTTCCAGCCAGGGGATGCAGCCGAGCAGGCGGAAGTCATCGCCCTTGAGAAGTGGCGAGAGTTCTTTCAGGCGATTGGCGAAGGCTTCGATGCCATCGTCACTGCGTACCTTGTTTAGGATCACCCCGAGCACTTTCTCGTCTTTCGGCCCGCCAAACAGTTGGGCCTGAATTTCCACTCGGTCGCTCAATTCGCTGAGGCTTTCCTGTTCCGGTGCGGAAACCAGAATCACCTCGGCATCCAGGCTTTTGGCCAGGTGGAAATTGACCCGCGCGGCGTAGCTGGCCTGGCGCGTCGGCACCATGCCTTCGACGATCACCACGTCTTTGTCTGCAGCGGCCTGCTGATAGAGGCTGATGATTTCTTCCAGCAGTTCATCCAGCTGGCCGTCACCGAGCATGCGCTCGACATGCGACAGGGCCAGCGGTTTTGGCGAGTGCAGGCCGTGGGTACGGGCGATCAGCTCGCTGGAACGCTCCGGGCCCATATCGCCCTGATGCGGCTGGGCGATGGGTTTGAAAAAGCCGACCTTGAGGCCGGCACGCTCCAGGGCGCCGACCAGGCCCAGGCTGATCGAGGTAAGGCCGACACCGAAACCGGTGGGGGCAATAAAGAAAGTGTGCATTCGCGCTCCGTAGTAGTCAGGTGACGATCAGGCTTCAAGTAGCGCCAGGGTGTCGAGGGCAATCTGTCGTTCTTCATTGGTCGGTACGACCATCACGCGCGGGTGGCCGGACGCCTGGATCGGTCCGGCCGCGCCGCGCGCGGTGCGAGCGTTGGCCGGTTCGTTGAGGGCTAGGTTGAGCAATTTCAGGTGAGCGACGGTTTTGCTGCGGATTAGCGCCGAGTTCTCGCCAATACCGCCGGTGAAGACCAGACCGTCGAGTTGTGGCAGTGCGCAGCTCATGGCTGCCAGGGATTTGGCCAGGCGGTAGCAGAATACCTCGATGGCTAGGGTGGCGCCGGCATGGCCCTGCTCGCGGGCTTGCTCCAGGGTGCGCATGTCGTTGGATAAACCAGACAGGCCCTGCAGGCCGCTGTCTTTATTGAGCATGGCTTCAATCTGCTCCAGGCTCCAGCCCAGGGTGCGCGCCAGGTGGCTGTGCAGGTTGGGGTCGACATCGCCGCTGCGGGTGCCCATCACTACGCCTTCCAGCGGCGTCAGGCCCATGCTGGTGTCGCGGCTTTGCCCATCGACGATGGCGCAGGTCGAGCAGCCGTTGCCCAGGTGTGCCACCAGCCAGCTGCTGGCATTGACCGGCAGCCCGGCCATTTCTGCGGCGCGCTGGCTGACAAAACGGTGGCTGGTGCCGTGGAAGCCATAGCGGCGTACGCCGTGTTCGCGGTACAGGTGCTCGGGCAGGGCGTAGCGGTAGGCGTGTTCGGGCAGGGTCTGGTGAAAGGCCGTGTCGAACACTGCAACCTGAGTCAGGTCGGGGAACAGCTTGATCGCCGCTTCGATGCCCAGCAGGTTGGCCGGGTTATGCAGCGGTGCTAGCGGAGCGGTAGTGCGAATCGCCGCAAGGCTCAGTGCATCCAATCGACAGGCAGCAGTGAAATGCTCGCCGCCATGCACCACGCGGTGGCCGATTCCGTGCAGTTGGCCGCCAGCGGCGGCCTGCACCAAGGGCAATACCTGGGCGAGGGCGGCGCGGTGATCGGCATGGGGCAGTATCAGGCTGTCTTTGCTATCGCCTTGTTGCCAGTGGACTTGTGCATCCGGGCTGCCCAGGCGTTCGGCCAGGCCGCTGAGGATAAAGGCATCTTGGTCTTCGTTGATCAGGGCAAACTTGATCGATGAGCTGCCGCAGTTGATCACCAGAATATTGCGTGCGGGCATTTACCGCTCCTTGTTCAAATCGTGGTTCAGGCGTTCTGTCGTCGCCTCGCTTGCGCTATTTTCAGCTGCGCACCAGCCGCAGAGGAAAGGTCCTCCCACTTGCGCCTGGCGTTGATGAGCATCCAGCACCCACGCGCGATTCTGCCAGGGCGGCTGGTGGCGCAGGTGCTGAGTATGGCCGCAGGACAATACTGCCACCCAATGGCCGTGCTCATCCTGACGAAAATCAAGCACGCGCACTGAGGCCGCGCGTGGCCGTCCGTCTGTGTCCGGTTCGCTTTCGCGCGTGCCCTTGGGTAAACTTGCCCGCTCTTTATTTCCAAGCAAAAGGTCTCGCCCCATGCTGATCGCCGCCAATAAGGCCGTCTCCATCGACTATACCCTGACTAACGATGCCGGTGAGGTGATCGACAGTTCCGCAGGCGGCGCGCCGCTGGCCTATCTGCACGGTGCCGGCAACATCATCGGCGGTCTGGAAAAAGCCCTGCTGGGCAAGCAAGCTGGCGATGAGCTGGACGTGGCCGTTGAGCCAGAAGATGCCTACGGCGAATACAGCGCCGAGCTGGTAGCCACCCTCAATCGCTCGATGTTTGAAGGTGTGGATGAGCTGGAAGTCGGTATGCAGTTTCATGCTTCCGGTCCGGACGGTGGCATGCAGATCGTTACTATCCGTGAGCTGGAAGGCGACGACGTGATCGTTGACGGCAACCACCCACTTGCTGGCCAGCGCCTGCACTTCAAGGTCAAGGTTGTCAGCGTGCGCGATGCCAGCGAAGAAGAAGTTGCGCATGGCCATATCCATGGCGAAGGCGGTCATCATCATTGATGGTTTAGCCTTATGTGGTCGCCACGAGTCGACTTATGGTCGTATCAACCGTTGGCTTGACTGCTAAGCTGCAACAGAAGAAAGGCGCCTTCAGATAGGCGCCTTTCTTATGAGCCACCATCCTTTGCGGCTCACCCTGCGGGCCGTCGCGGTGCGACGTTAAAAATAGCTCCCGGCCATTTTTTGTCCGCTACACGTAACCTTTGTGTTCTCAAGGAGTTAGACCATGAGTGCCTTTCACGACCTCAACCTGCGTGCACTGGATGGCCAAGAGCTGCCGCTGGCACCCTTCAAGGGGCAGGTGGTGTTGGTGGTCAATGTGGCTTCCAAATGTGGCCTGACACCGCAGTACGCGGGCCTCGAAAAGCTCTATCAGCAATACAAAGGACAGGGCTTCAGCGTGCTCGGGTTGCCGTGCAATCAGTTTGCCGAGCAGGAGCCCGACAGCGAGGACGCCATTCGCGCGTTTTGCAGCCTCAACTACGGCGTGACCTTCCCGTTGGGCAGCAAGCTTGAGGTGAATGGGCCGGACCGCCATCCGCTGTATCGTCTGCTGGCAGGCGAGGGCGCCGAGTTTCCAGGTGATATCACCTGGAATTTCGAGAAGTTCCTCGTCGGTCACGACGGCCGTGTGCTGGCACGTTTCTCCCCGCGCACCACGCCGGATGACCCGAGCCTGATCCAGGCGATCGAAAAGGCGCTGGGTTAAGGCCATTTGCGCCAAGGCTGCGGACTAAGCCGGTATACGGCTTGTTCGTGGCTGGGCATCGCGGCTTAATCGGGCAACCTGCCGAGGATGCCCCTGATGAGCCTGTTTCCCGCTGATACCGCCATTTCTCCCGCGACCCCCGCCGCACTGCGTGAGCTGATCGAAAGTCGCCGCGCGGTACGCCGCTTTACCGCCGAAGCGGTGCCTGATGATGTGGTGCGTGATTGCCTAGAACTGGCGGTGCTCGCGCCCAACTCCTGCAACCTGCAGCCCTGGAGTTTCCAGGTGATTCGCGATCCGGCGTTGCTGGCCCGTTTGCACCCGGTGTGCATGAGTCAGAATGCGGCCAAGGCTCCACTGATTATTGCCGTGCTGGCGCGGCCGGACACCTGGAAGCAGGCTTGCCAGAACATCATCGACTATTGGCCGGAGCCGGAAGTACCTGCGCGGATTCGCAGCTTCTACAACAAGACCGCACCCTTTCAGTACAACCAGGGCCCATTCGGTCTGTTTGGGCTGTTCAAACGTCAGCTGCTGCGGGTGGCAGCCTGGCGCAAACCGTTGATGCGCGCGCCCAACAGCCAGGCGCAGATGCGCATCTGGGCGGTGAAATCCACGGCGCTGGCGGCGCAGAACCTGATGCTGGCCTTCCAGAGCCATGGCTATGCCACGTGCCCGATGGAAGGCTTTGATGAAGTGCGCTTGCGCAAGACTCTTAGCATCCCGCGCCAGGCCTTGCCGATCATGCTGCTGGCGGTGGGCAAGCAGGACGAGAAGGGCGTGTACAACCCGCGTCTGCGCTTTCCGCTGGAGCAGCACGTGACGTGGCTATAGCCGTAGGTTGGGGCGGGGCGCTCAACGCCAACCTAGGTCGGCGTTGGCGTGGCCAGTGCTAGAGAACGCCGGCTTTTTTCCAGGCTAGATAACTGCTCACCAGCTGCGGTCCCAGTTCGCTCGGCCGCGCATCCAGCACCGGCACCTTGTTGGCAATCAGGCGTTCGTGCAGGCCAGCGCGGGCATTCAGGTAGTCAAGTGTGCCGCAGTAATCCAGAGCGCTGGAGAGGTCCTGCACCGGGGTGTGGCGCAGGGTATCCAGCACTTCCTCACGCAGGCTGGCGACCAGCACGCGATGCTGGCGGCTCAGGCGTTTGACCGCGCCGAGAAGGGCCTGATCATCCTCATCACGCAGGTTGGTCACCAGCACCACCAAGGCGCGGCGGCGCTGGCGGCTGAGCAGGTTTTCCACTGCGGCGGTGAAGTCTGCCGGTTGTTGGGTGCTGCGCAGGTCATACAAGGCATTAAGCAGCACATTCAGCTGCGCCTGGCCTTTGACCGGGGCGAGGAAGCGGTTCTGCTCGCCAGCAAAGGTCGACAGGCCGACCGCATCGCCCTGGCGCAGTGCCACGTAGCTCAGCAGCAGCGAGGCGTTGAGAGCGTGATCGAAATGCGACAGCTCGCCGTCCTGGCTGCGCATGCGTCGGCCGCAGTCGAGTAGGAAGACGATCTGCTGGTCGCGCTCGTCCTGATACTCGCGGGCAATTGGTGTGCGTTTGCGCGCGGTGGCCTTCCAGTCGATCTGCCGCAGGGTGTCGCCGTCGCGGAATTCGCGCAGCTGGTGAAATTCCTGCCCCAGGCCGCGGCGTTGCTGCTGGCGTACGCCCAGCTGGCTGAGCCAGTCATCCACCGCCATCAGTTGCGCGCCGTAAAGCCGGGCGAAATCCGGGTAGACGCGGGTTTCACCGGCCACCGGCAGATAACGGCGAGCGCGCCACAGACCCATGGGGCTGGGCAGGCTGACTTCGCACTGCGGGAAATGGAAATGCCCACGCAGCAGCGGGCGCACGCGGTAACTGACCTGAGTTTGCTCGCCGGGGTGCAGATCGACCTTAAGCGGCAGGTGCTCGAAGGCCATATCGCCGGGCAGATGGTCGAACACTTCCATCTGCAGCGCACGGGGGTAACTGTGGTGCAGATTCAGCCGCACTTCGCTCCAGCGACCCAGCGGCAGGTTGCCAGGTAGCTGGCGCTCGATGCGCGGCGAAGGCACTTGGCGCAGCAGCAGGGCGTCGATCAGCGTCAGACCGAGCAGCATCAGCAGCAGGCCCCAGTAAATCGGGGTGAAGCTGCGCGGCAAGGCAATGCCCAGGGCGCTGCAGATACCCAGGGCAATGCCGAGCACGAACAGACCGGCGAGCAGCGCCAGCAGCGCGCGTGAGGGCTTCATGCGAGAGCGCCTTTCAATGCGGGCTTTTGCCAAGTGCGGGTCATAGGCGCGGTGCCGGAACCTGGTCGAGCAGCTGTTGCAGCACTTGATCCACCGACAGGCCTTCGATATCCAGCTCTGGTGACAGCCGCACGCGGTGGCGCAGTACGGCCAGGGCGCAGCCCTTGATGTCATCTGGCAGCACGAAATCGCCGCCGCGCAGCAGCGCTCGGGCGCGGCCGCAGCGTACCAGGGCAATCGAGGCGCGCGGCCCGGCGCCGATGGCCAGGCCAGGCCAGGTGCGGGTGGCGCGGGCGATGCGCACAGCGTAGTCGAGCACCTGCTCATCAATCGGCAGGTCGCTGGCAATTTTCTGCAACGCCAGTACATCGCGGGCCTGCAGCAGGGTGCGCAGCGGGGTTATTTCGAGCATGTCGGCTTTGCTTGAGCGCGCCACCTGGCGAACCATGTTCAGCTCTTCGCTCTGCTCGGGGTAATCCATGCGCAGCTTGAGCATAAAGCGGTCGAGCTCGGCTTCCGGCAGCGGGTAGGTGCCTTCCTGCTCAATCGGGTTCTGCGTGGCCAGCACCATAAACGGCAGCGGCACATTCAGGGCGCGGCCTTCCAGGGTGACCTGACGTTCCTGCATGACTTCCAGCAACGCCGCCTGGGTCTTGGCCGGGGCGCGGTTGATTTCATCCGCCAGCAGCAGGTTGGTGAATACTGGGCCCTTGCGCAGTTTGAACTGCTCGCTTTGCAAGTCGTACACAGCGTGGCCGGTGACGTCGCTGGGCATCAGGTCCGGGGTGAACTGGATGCGCGCGAACTCGCCGCCAAAGCAGCGCGCCAGGGCACGCACCAGCAGGGTCTTGCCGAGGCCGGGAACGCCTTCGACCAGCACATGGCCGCCGGCGATCAGGGCGCTGAGCACGTCATCAATCACCGCCGTCTGGCCGATCAGGGCTTTCTGCAGTTCACCACGCAGTGCCTGAGCCAACTGACTAGCGCGCTGGCGCTGCGCATTCGGATTGGCTGCTGCGGCTGCCGGGGCAGCTGGTGCCGGGGCCGGTACAGGCGTTTCGCTGGCCGCAGCTTCGACGGTTTCAGCGGCGACGGGGGCTGATTCGATATCGCTGTCCGGCTGTTCGGGTGTGTGTTCGCTCGTCATAGGGCATTCCTGAGGGTTTGCAGGTTGGCGACCTGGCGGGTGAAGTCGGCGGCGGCCAGGCGCTGCTTGGGCAACGGCCGCATGGCTTGGCTGATAACGCTAGAAGGCTGGCGGGTCAGGCGGCTCAGCACCTGCCACTGCTCGGCCACGGCAAGGCGTTCGAAACCGGGGTGACGATGCCGCGCGCGGCGCTGGATGTCTTGTTGCAAGCCTTGCAGCAGGCTGTGCTGGCCGTTGTGGCGCAGCAGGAAGTCAGCGCTACCGCGCAGGTGTTCCTGCAGTTGGCGGCGATTGCGGCTGGCGGGCAACAGCAGCGGGCCTTGGCGCATGCCCAGATGCCACAGGCCGAATGCCAGCAACAGCACGAGTGCAACCAATGCCTGGGGGAAGTGCTCAAGCAGCAGGCTGAACAGGTCATCGCGGTCGGCGCGGTAGAGCAGGGTGACCTGGCTGTCTTGGGTCATGTACCAGAGCAACCAGGCGTTGTCGTATTCGCCGATGCCCTGGTTTTGCCAGATCCAGCTGTCGCTGACCACGCTGATCAGGCCATCGCCATGGTAGAGCTGCAGCAGGTGGGTGGCGGCGTCGCTGTTGGCCCAGGCGTGGGCGCGATTTTCGGAGTCGTAGAGGTGGAAGTCGGTGTCGAAGTTGAAGTAGGCCGGCGCCTCTTCGTTTTCCAGATACAGCTGGGTCAGTTCTGGGTAGGCATTGTCTGAACCCTTGGTTACCTCTGCCGCAGCCTCCGGTTCGGCTTGTGGTTCCGCGTCGGCCTTGTCCTCTAAAGCGGCGTCTTCTTCTGCTGCTTCGCTGGCGTCCTCGTCGAGTTCTTCACTTTCGTATTGCTGGATGCCCAGGCTGTCGAGCAGCAGATCGCCGCTTTTGCCTTCTTCTTCATCCCACAGCCGCTCTGCGACAAACAGCAGGTGGCCGCCTTTGGCCGTCCAGGCCAGCAGGCGTTCGGCCTGCTTGGGCGTCATGCGGTTGCGGTCGCCGAGCAGCAGCAGGGTTTGCCCGGCGCTCGGCAGGTCCTTCATGACCTCCAGGCCATCGGCGCGTTGTACCTGCAGGCCCTGTTTGCGCAGGAAATGCTCGGCTGCGAGATAAGGGTTGGCTCGGGCCTCGGGTGCGGGGCCGTGCTCGAGAGTCTCCTCATAGGGTGTGAGTTTGCCCAGCAGGTAGATGCCCAGCAGGCCGAGCACCAGCAGTAGTCCGGCACCGAGGAGGAACTGGAGACGCCGGTTCATGCCTGCGCTCCTTGTTCGAACAGGCGTCGCCAGGCATTGCACAGGCCCTGTTTAAGTGCCGCGGGCGGCAGTCGATGGCCGTAGGCGAGGTTCTGCCAGTGGCGGGTCAAGGCCTGGCTGAAGTGGCTGAGGTCTTTTTGTTGCAGCGCCTGCACCAGTTGCAGCACTTCTGCTTCGGTGTGCGAGCTTTTCAGCGGCAGGCGCTGTTCGTGCAACAAGCGGCTGAGCAGGGCGCGGTAAAGCAGGCCGAGGGCGGCGCGTGGCTGTTCATCCCAGAGTCGTTCCACTTCACCGGGGATATCCGCTGGCAGGCTTTGTGGCGCCACTTCCAGGCCAAATAGCTGCTCAGGTGGCTGATAGGTGCGCCCCTGCGGCAAACGCAAGCGTCCGGCAAAGGCGCTCAGCCAGTCGCGGTAGCGCCACAGCAACCAGGCGATCAGACTGAACAGCGCCGCCCACAGCAGCACCTCGAAGAACAGCGCCACTGCATCGACGCTTTTCCAGAACTCGGTGAGTTTGAAGAATTTTTCCAGCAGTTCGATCAGGGCCTTGGCGTCTTCCTCGCTCGGCTCCTTGGGCTCTTCGCCGAGGCGCCAACGGGTGACGGTTTCACGGTGCTCGAAGGGCGGCTGATCGAGCAGCTGGCCTATGCTTTTTTGCGCTTCGGCGCTGGTCAGCGGCTGCTTGAGCAGGCGGTCGGCTTCTGGCCCCATGGGGTCTTCAGCCGGCAGCGGGCAGCTACTTGCGGTTGCGGTATCGGAGGCCATGGCGCTGTTTGGCAGCTGCATCAACAGCAGGCCGCAGCCCAGCAGCAGGGCATAAGCCACGCCCGTCAGGCGCTGGCGTAGCTGGCGGAAGACCAGTTCGATGTCCCAGGCTTCCAGAGCAGTGCGGCGATTCAGGTAGAGGGTGAAGCCGCAGGCGACGTAGATCGGTTCCCAGAGGATCAGCAGCAGAACGTAGGTCAGGTTGGACAGATGTTCCAGCCATAGCCACTCGCCAGACGCCGCATTGATCAGGCTGTCCCAGGTCCAGTCCAGCTCCATCTGCGCCGGCAGCAGCATGTAGACGAAGCTGATGATGCCGAACCACAGCGCCATTTCCAGGTGCACGCCGACGATGGTGAGCCAGCTGGCACCGCCGGCATCGCGCTGGCCGAGGACGATCAGGCGCTGGCTGCGCGCCTTGCCGGACAGGCCTTCCAGCTGCATCACCGGCAGGTCGAAGCTGCGTGTGGGGCTTAGCCGGCGCCAGGTCAGGCTGGCCAGCAGTTGCGGTTTGAGCAGGCCGGGCAGGGCTTTTAGCGCCTGCCTGAGGCTTGGCGTAGCGCCGAACAGGGCATGCGAGAGGATATACAGAGGCAGGCGTTCGTAAGCCGGTTTCAGCCACCAGAAGATCAGTACGGCGATGCTCGGGTAATCCCACAGCAGCAGGCACAGCAGGGCGAAAATCGGCACGGTGACCAAGGCCCAACTGAGCATCAACAGGCCTGCATGCTGTTTGGCTAGTAACACGCCGAGGTCGACGGCTTCCCAGGCGCTACGAGGGCGGATGGCGACGCTGGCATCAGTCAGGCGCATGCGCACCTCGGCCAGCCAATAGCAGATAAGCCAGCACCAGCAGCCAAAGACCAGCGCCGACTGCATATTTGATCGCAGGGCTGGCCAGGTCCATGGATGACCAGTAGGCCTCGATAAACGCCGCCAGCAGCAGAAATACGATCACCCCGCCGACCAGCCGCACGCTGCTGCCGGCGGCTACGCGCAGCGCCTCGCCGCGTGGCAGTCGGCCGGGAACCAGCAGTGCCCAGCCGAGCTTCAGGCCGGCCGCGCCGGCCAGGGCAATGGCGGTGAGTTCGAAAGAACCGTGGCCGATGACGAACGACCAGAAGGTTTCACCGTAGCCAATTTGCGTCAGATGGCCGGCCACTGCGCCGATCATCAGGCCGTTGAACAGCAGGAAGAACAAGCTGCCCAGGCCAAACAGCAAGCCGCTGGCAAAGGTCTGAAAGGCGATGCCGATGTTGTTCATGATGTAGTAGCCGAACATCATCCAGTCATCGCCGGAGTCGCGTTCGCTGAAGCGGCCGATGCGCCTGGCGTCGGGGTCGTACATCTTTTCCATCTCGCCGACCTGGTCAGGTGCCATCACCCCGTAGACTAGGTCGGGGAAGTGATACACCAGCGTGCCCATCAGCAGCAGGCTGCCGAAGAACAGCAGGCTGGCGGCCACGACAAAACGCCACTCGGCGCGCACCAGGCGTGGAAATCCAGCCAGGATAAACCCGAGCAGTTGCGCCCCCAGTGGGCTGCGATGGCGATAAAACTGCTGATGGCCGCGCATGGCCAGCAGCTGCAACTGCTCGATCAGGTGGCTGCTGTAACCCCGGCTCTGGGCCAGGGCTAGGTGCTGGCACAGGCTGCGGTAGTTGGCGGCAAAGGCCTTGCATTGCTGGCTATCGGCCTTGCCGCGCTCAAGGGCTTCTAGCTGCGCATTAAAGGCCTGCCACTCGGCTTGGTGCTGGTGTTCAAACAGGCTCTGTTTCATGTCGGCCCCAACAAGCCACGGGCAATCCCGTGGATCTGCTGTTCGGCCTGCTCAGCAGGTACCTGCAAGGGCTCGGCAAGAATGCTTGCCAACTCCTGGCGTCGTGCGGTGGACAGACTCTGCGCGCGTTCGGCAAAACTGAGCAGGGCGCGCTGTTCACTCAAGCTCATGCTGAAGGGGGCACGCAGTGCTTCGGCTTGCGGTAGTTCGGGGGCGGCCGGGGCGTTATCGCGATACACCACCAGGGTGCCGGCGGCGATATCGCCCAGGCGCTTGAACGCCGGGTGATTCAGGCAGCTGAGAATACCCAAGGTGTAGCCAAAGGGCAGAATGTCGACAAAACGCAGCAGGTTGCGCGTGAGCGAGGCGGCCCAGCCAATCGGCGTGCCGTCGTCATGAATCACCCGTAGGCCCATCATCTGCTTGCCCGGTGAGCGGCCCTGGTTGAGCACTTCAAACAGCACCATGTACCACCAGGTCACGAGAAACAGCAGGATGGTGCCCAGGCCCATACCGAACTGCCCGAGCAACGCCAGCACGGCAAACATTGCGCCGAGCAGCGCACCGCGAATCAGCAGGTCAATGCTAAATGCCAACGCGCGCGGCACTACCCCGGCTGGGCGCAGGATCAGGTCGATGCCTTCCGGTGTTTCCACCTTATAGCGGGTATCCAGCAGCGGGCGAGCGGCGACTGAAGCAGGGGTTGGCGTGGGCGACATCGGCAGACTGCGTCGAGGAAAGCCCGATGCTAGCCAGCAGCAGGCAGGGAAGCAACCGGCTCAGTGATCTGAACCGGCGCAGCGGGGTTATTTAGTGAGGATTATTGCGGCGCAGGCAGTACACCGAAGATGGTGCGATAGAGCACGCCCATGGCGATGACAAACAGCGGAATGGTCCAGACCAGACCAATACCGAGCGGAATAGCGCTGATAAGCGTGATCAGGCCCAGCAGCAGGAACAAGCCGAACACCTTGAACCAGTGCTGGGTAATCGCCTTGCGCGATGCTTCCAGTGCTTGCCACGGCGTCAGGCCGCGCTCCACCACCAGCGGAATGGCCAGCATATAAGCGATGGCCAGGTACAGGCCGGGAATGATCAACAGGAACATGCCGAGGTAGATCAGCAGCATGCTGATAATCGCGGTGATCACTAGCGGCACGGTGCGGCCGAAGTGACTGAAAATGTCATTGAAGCTGATCGGTTGGTCGGCGGCGCGACGGATACCGATCATATTGATCCCAGCCATAAAGGGATAAGCCAGGGCCGAAGCCAGAATGCCGATGACCAGTTCGGCCACGACCGCGAGCATTGGGCTGTCGCTGACCACGCCCAGCAGGCCGAAGAATCCGCCAATCAGGAAGGATGCAGTCAGCAGCACGGCGTAGAACACCAGAAAACCACCGATGATGATGCCCTTGGTGCCTTTTACCCGTTGCCAGGCTTCGCTGAGCAGGTCACTGATGGTGAAGTCGTAGCCACGGCTCAGGGCTTCTTCGATGCTGGGCACCTGGCTGTCGCGTGGTGCTTCCTGCAGCGCGCTGGCAGGTGCTGCGTAGGGATTGCTGGGGTTGATCTCACTCATGGGGCGTCCTTGTACAGAGTGGTTAATCGGGTTTCCCACTTTAGTCTCCGCCAGGGGGGCCTACAAGGCACAGACCCCACGTGCGGCGTGCGCTGGCGCAAGGTTCTGCGCTTGTCTGCGTGATGCTGACGGGGTGGTAGACTGCCTGCGCCTCAGCATCAGGACATAACTGTGACTTCCAGCCTCTTTTGGTACGACTACGAAACCACCGGTATTGACCCACGGCGCGACCGGCCGCTGCAGGTCGCGGGGATTCGCACTGATGAAGACCTCAATGAAATTGCTGAGCCGCTGAACATCTACTGCCAGCCCAGCGACGACATCCTGCCGCATCCGGCAGCTTGCCTGGTGACCGGAATTACCCCGAGCAAGCTGGCGCAGCATGGCCTGGATGAAGCCGAATTTATGAGCCGTGTGCATGCCGAGTTGTCGCAGCCGGGCACCTGCGGGGTGGGCTACAACAGCCTGCGTTTCGATGATGAGGTGACGCGTTACAGCCTATATCGCAACTTCTTCGATCCCTACGCTCGTGAGTGGCAGGGCGGTAATAGCCGCTGGGATCTGATCGACCTGGTGCGTACGGCTTATGCATTGCGCCCGGAAGGCATCGTCTGGCCGGAAGAAGAGGGACGGGTGACCCTCAAACTGGAGCGTCTGACTGCTGCCAACGGCATCGAGCATGGCCAGGCCCACGACGCGCTGTCCGATGTGCGAGCAACCATCGCCCTGGCGCGCTTGCTGCGCAACAAACAGCGCAAGCTCTATGACTACCTGTATCAACTGCGCAGTAAACAGCGTGTGCAGGATCAAATACGCCTGTTGCAGCCGTTGGTGCATATCTCCGGGCGCTATGCCGGTGCGCGGCATTACCTGGCGGTGGTCTTACCGTTGGCTTGGCATCCGCGTAATCGCAATGCGTTGATTGTTTGTGATCTGCAGGCCGATATCTCGCCGCTGCTCAATGAGTCAGCTGAAACATTACGTACACGCCTGTACACCCGTCGCGATCAATTGGTCGACGGCGAGTTGCCGGTGCCGCTGAAGTTGCTGCATATCAACCGTTGTCCCGTTGTTGCTCCGATGAATGTCTTGCGCGCCGAGGATATTCAGCGTCTGCAGCTCGATGTGTCGGCCTATCAGGCACAAGCTGAACAATTACGCAGTAGTCCTGGGCAGTGGCAGGAAAAACTGGTGCAGGTGTATGCCGAAGAGCAGTTCGCCGCCAATCAAGACCCTGAGCAACAGCTATATGAGGGCTTTATTGGCGATCGCGATCGCCGACTGTGTGAGCAGGTAAGGCGTGCCGAACCGCAGCGTTTGGCCGAGGCAGTTTGGCCATTTGATGATGGGCGTTTGCCGGAGCTGTTATTTCGATACCGCGCGCGAAACTTTACCGCGACGTTGAGTGTGGAGGAGCAACAACGTTGGCGAACATTCTGTCAGCAGCGTCTGACCCAGCCCGAATACGGTGCCCCGAATACGCTTGAACAGTTCAACCAAGCACTTGCGGACGTTCTTCCAGAGAGTGATTCGGCACAACAAGCTATTTTGTTGGAGTGGCGCGATCATGCAGAACAGTTACGCCAGCGTTATGCCCTGTAGTTGATAGGGCTAAATGCTGTGGGCGTGACTGAAACAATGCCCATAAAAAACGCCAGCATCGCTGGCGTTTTTGCGTGAAGCTTTTGGCGCTTAAGCGGCAGGCTTAGCCCAGCAGGGTTGCCCAGCCTTCAACGACGTCACCGCCCCACTTGGCTTTCCACTCTTTCAGCGTCTTGTGGTTGCCGCCTTTGGTTTCGATTACTTCGCCGGTATTCGGGTTTTTGTACTGCTTAACTTTACGGGCGCGTTTGGTGCCAGTTGTTTTGGCTGCGCGGGTGATTTTGCTGCCTTTGGCTTCTGGGTCGAGCATGGCAATGATGTCGCGCAGCGATTTCTGGTATTCACCCATCAGTGCGCGCAGTTTGCCTTCGAATTCCAGCTCTTTCTTCAGTTTGTCGTCTTGCGACAGATTTTTCAGGCGATCTTGCAGTTCTTTGATTGCTTCTTCGGTGGCGCGGTATTCGTTGATCAACGACATGATGGGTACCTGTATTCGGGATTGGCGATTAAGTGATAGCAATAGTAGTCAGGCACTTTTAACAAGTAAACCGCTTTATAGGTATTTTTTATGAATTGTATTGTTAAGTAACTGGATGGCCGCTTGGCCTGTTGTATATAGCGAGTTATTAACTGTTTGGGCGTAAGTACTGCGCTATTTCGCCAGCGACAACTGTCCTGTCCCATTGCATGCTCTGGCATGTGCTGTCTGAGTACTGCAGTTTTTCCATGTTGAGACTAGAATGGCCGACTTTATTTGAGCCCCGGAGCCGTTGATGCGTACTTTTCGATTGGTCATTGCCTGTCCTGATCGGGTTGGAATTGTGGCTAAGGTGAGTAACTTTCTGGCCACCTATAACGGCTGGATTACCGAAGCCAGTCATCATTCGGATAATCAGAGTGGCTGGTTTTTTATGCGCCACGAGATTCGCGCTGACTCGCTGCCATTTGATCTGGACGGTTTTCGCCAGGCTTTTGCACCGATTGCCCGTGAGTTTTCTATGGAGTGGCGGGTTACCGATTCGGCGGTTAAGAAACGTGTGGTGCTGATGGCCAGTCGCGAATCGCACTGCCTGGCCGATTTGCTGCACCGCTGGCACAGCGACGAATTAGATTGCGATATTCCATGCGTCATTTCCAACCACGATGACCTGCGCAGCATGGTGGAGTGGCATGACATTCCGTATTTCCATGTGCCAGTTAATTCGCAGGATAAACAACCGGCATTTGATGAGGTGGCGCGGTTGGTAAAAGCCCATGCCGCCGACGTAATTGTGTTGGCGCGCTATATGCAGATTTTGCCTGCGCCACTTTGCGCCGAGTTCTCCCAGCGCGTCATCAATATCCATCACAGCTTTCTGCCGTCGTTTGTCGGGGCCAAGCCATATCACCAGGCATCGCTGCGAGGGGTCAAACTGATTGGTGCGACCTCGCACTATGTGACCGAGGAGCTGGACGCCGGGCCGATCATTGAGCAGGACGTGGTACGCGTCAGCCACCGCGATAGCATCGAAGAGATGGTGCGTCTGGGTAAAGATGTCGAGAAGATGGTGCTGTCACGTGGTCTACGCTATCACTTAGAAGACCGAGTGCTGGTGCACGACAATAAAACAGTGGTGTTCGACTGAGGCGTCAGTAGGGTTCGGTTCAGCGCAGATAGAGGGTATTACTGATGCTCAAGTCAATCAAAGTGCGAGATTACATGACCCGCAATCTGGTGACTTTCCGGCCTGAAATGAACCTGTTCACCGCGATTAACCGCTTGCTTGAGCACCGTATCTCTGGCGCGCCGGTGGTTGACGGACAAGGGCATCTGGTGGGGTTGTTGTCGGAGGGCGATTGCTTGCGCGGCATCCTTTCTGGCGCTTACTACGAGTCGGCGGGCGGTGATGTCAGCGCCTACATGACCACCGAGGTGGAAGTGATTTCGCCGGAGGCGGATATCATCGAAATCTCCGAGCGCTTTCTGCGCGGCCGGCGCCGGCGCCTGCCAGTGGTCGAAGACGGCCGTTTGATTGGCCAGGTGAGCCGCAGCGATGTGTTGCGTGCGGTCAAAGAGTTTGCCCAGCATGACGAAGGCCGTGTGGCGCTGAGTTGAAGGCTGGTACCATGCATTGGAGGTGTTATGACTGATCCACTCGCGCGTGGCACATCCAGCGCGCCACCGGTGCTTGGTGAGGGGTGTACGCAGCGCTATGACCCTGAGGCTTTAAGTCCTGAGGACGGTAGCGAATTTGCCGATGCCGCCGAGTTATGGCGGCAGTTGCAGCAAGACGAACAGTCACCAACGAACCACGAAAAGCAGAAATAAAAACGGGGCGCTCACTGAGCGCCCCGTATGTTTTCCGCATGGGTTAAATGCGGAAGCTGTCGACCAGTTGCTTGAGGCGGCTAGCCTGTTGCTCCAGATCGCCGCAGGCACGCAAGGTGGCGTTGAGGTTTTCCACACCTTCCTGGTTGAGGGTGTTGATTTCGGTGATGTCGACGTTAAGCGATTCGATCACCGAGGTCTGCTCCTCGGTTGCGGTGGCCACCGACTGGTTCATGCCATCAATTTCACCGATGCGTTCGGTGACGCTGCTTAGGCGGGCGCCGGCTTGGTTAGCGATCTCCACGCTTTCTTCGCTGTAGCGTTGGCTTTCAGTCATGGTGGTGACCGATTCGCGGGAGCCGACTTGCAGCTCTTCGATCATCTTCTCGATTTCCTGCGCCGATTCCTGGGTGCGGTGTGCAAGGTTGCGTACTTCATCTGCCACTACTGCGAAGCCTCGGCCGGCTTCACCAGCGCGTGCTGCCTCGATAGCAGCGTTGAGCGCCAGCAGGTTGGTTTGCTGGGAGATGCTTTTGATCACCTCAAGTATCTGCCCGATGTTCACCGTCTTGCTGTTGAGGGTTTCGATATTGCCGCAAGATGCGCTGATTTTGCCGGACAGTTCGTTCATCGCTTTGATGGTTTGTTCCACCACTTGGCGGCCGTCTTCAGCCAGGTGGCGTGCATCGGAGGCTTGGTTCGATGCATCGGCAGCGTTACGCGCAATTTCCTGCGCGGCGGCGCCCAGCTCATTAATCGCAGCGGCCACACTGTTGGTTCGGCTGGCCTGCTCGTCGGAGTTGATCATCGACGAGTTAGAGGCGCCGACCACCAGTTTCGCCACTTCATTGACCTGGCTGGTGGCGGATGACACCTCGCGGATTGAACTGTGGATACGCTCAACAAACTGGTTGAAGGCACTGGCCAGGCGGCCAAATTCGTCGTTGGATTGAATGCTCAGGCGTCTGGTCAGGTCACCCTCGCCTTGGGCTATGTCTTCCATGGCTTTACCCATGACATTCAACGGTTGCATCAGCACGCTGATCAGCATGCTCAGCAGCAACATGATCAGCACCACCGCGATGATGGTGGCAACGATCGCCGAGGCGCGGAATTCGCTGAGCATTGAGTAGGCCTTGGCCTTATCAATGGACAGGCCGACATGCCAGTTAACCGAGGGCAGGCCCTTGACCGGAGCGAAGGTGAGAATGCGCGTCTCGCCATTGAGTTCCGCTTCGCTGAACTCGCCGCTGATGCGCGGGGTGTCTTGCGGGTAGACCTCACTGATGTTCTTCATCACCAAGGACTTGTCCGGGTGCACGAGAATCTTGCCATCCGCGCTGATCAGAAAGGCATAACCCATGCCGGCAAAGTCCAGCGAGTTGATGATGTCGACCAGGGTGTTGAGGCTCAGGTCGCCGCCTACCACTCCTGCCGCTTTGGCGGGCGTTGCGATGGTGATGATCAGTTCGCTAGTGGCGGCGTCGACGTAGGGTTCGGTGAGGGTAGTGCCGCCTGCTGCCATCGCATCCTTGTACCAAGGGCGTTGACGCGGATCGTAGCCATCCGGCATGTCCTCGTCCGGGCGCATGGTGAAGCTGCCATCAGCGCTGCCCAGGTAGGTGAAGGCGAAAGTGGAGGCCAGTACCTTCTGCTCCAGCAGTCCGGTCAGAGCGTCGCCGGAAGAGTCGCGGGCGACCGATTGAGCAACGTTTTCTACCAGCAGAATGCGCCCTGACAGCCAGTTGGAAATATTACTGGCGGTGACATTCCCCATCTCCTTTAGGTAGCTTTCCAAATCATCACGGATCGCGTTGCGTTGCAGGTAATCGTTGTAAAGCGTGAACAGCGAGAATGCGGCGATCACCACCAGCGAGGCGGCGAGCAGAATCTTGTGGCTGAACTTCAGGTTGTTGGTCATGGCGTCTTGCGTCCGGTGAGTTCTGGCATCAGTCTTGGGCTGATGTTAGGCAGTGGCTATTGCAGGGCACGCTAACTATGTCGGCCTAATTGCAGTAAAGCTTTAACCATGGAGATAACAAGATGGTGCAAACCGATCAGTTTGTTGTGGGGGCCGATCTTGAGGGGCTGCCGGTGGGGCAGGCGTTGCGTCTGGCGAACCGTCACGGACTGATTGCTGGCGCGACGGGCACCGGTAAAACCGTGACATTGCAACGCTTGATCGAAACCTTCAGCGATGCTGGCGTCACGGTGTTTGCCGCCGATGTGAAGGGTGATCTCTGCGGTCTGGGGGCGGCTGGCGCACCGCAAGGCAAAGTGGCTGAGCGCATTGCCAGCATGCCTTGGCTCAACCATCAGCCGATGGCCTACCCGGTAACCCTGTGGGATGTGCATGGCAAGAGCGGCCATCCACTGCGCACCACGCTGAGTGAGATGGGGCCTTTATTGCTCGGCGCGCTGCTGGAACTGACCGACAGCCAGCAGGCTGCACTCTATTCCGCGTTCAAGGTGGCAGACCGTGAAGGGTTGTTGCTACTTGATCTTAAAGACCTCAAAGCGCTGCTGGCATACTTGAAAAATCACCCCGAGGTGTTGGGGGAAGACAGCGCCTTGTTTACGGCCACCTCATCGCAAGCCTTATTGCGCAAGTTAGCCGGTTTGGAACAGCAGGGCGCCGAGGCACTCTTTGGTGAGCCGGCACTGCAGCTGGAAGACATTCTGCATCCAGACCGCGATGGTCGCGGGCGTATTCACCTGCTCGACGCTAGCCGCCTGGTGCATGAGGCGCCGAAGGTCTACGCGACCTTCCTGCTCTGGCTGTTGGCTGAGTTATTTGAACAGCTGCCGGAGCGCGGGGATGCCGATAAACCGCTTTTGGCACTGTTTTTCGATGAAGCGCACCTATTGTTTGCCGATACCCCAAAAGCCTTGCAGGAGCGCTTGGAACAGGTGGTGCGACTGATCCGTTCAAAAGGCGTCGGGGTGTATTTCGTCACCCAATCGCCGGGCGATTTGCCAGATGATGTGCTGGCACAGCTTGGCCTGCGTATTCAACACGGCTTGCGTGCGTTTACCGCGAAAGAGCAGAAATCGCTGCGCGCGGTGGCCGATGGCTTCCGTCCGAATCCGGCCATCGACACGCTGACGGTGCTTACTGAGCTGGGTATCGGTGAGGCCCTGGTTGGTACGCTGGAAGCTAAAGGCACGCCGGCCATGGTTCAGCGTGTTGCTGTGGCGCCGCCGCAGTCGCGTATCGGTCCATTGAGTGAAAGCGAGCGAGCAGCGTTGATCCAGCAGTCCGCGTTGCGGGGGCGCTATGACAAGCCAATTGATCGTGAGTCCGCCTATGAGTTGCTGACGGCGCGTGCAGAGCAAGCTGCGCAGCAGGCAGAGTCCAATAAACCGAGTTCAGCGAGCAAAGGCGAGGTCGGAGGCGGTATGGCCGGTGCTGCGGGCGAGTTGTTAGGCGGTTTGGCCAGCCAAGTGATGAAAACCGCTATGCGCCAGGCGGCCAATCAGATTGGTCGGCAGCTGGTACGTGGTTTGTTGGGGTCGCTGATGGGCGGTAAACGGCGCTGAAGGCGTGGCCATCCAGTTAGGGATGGCCACGCTATCTGACTGATGCGGCGGGGCGTCAGCCAGCTGCTTCGTCGGCCTTGGATTGGAGCTCTTTTTCGATTTTTACCAGTTCTTTTTCAAACGCTTGGTCGAGAAGGTTAGCCTTCTTGCGCCACGGCTTGCGCTCGGGGTCCGGTTGAGCGGCGTAGGTAATCACTTCTCCGCCGTATACATCCTTGTAACGCTGCGCCTGGCGCTCGAGTTCGGCGCGCAGTTCGTCTTTCGTCACGTAGTTACCCATGGTCTTGAACAGAATAGTGGCTGGATGCCAGGCATAGGGCCTGGGCACTTGAGGCCGCCAAACAGGTTTAGTTCGCGCATTTAATAAGCGTGGCCAATAGTGTTGATGACTATTGCCGCGCCTGTTTGCCCTTTTATTGTGGATTACCTGAACGAGTTGTCAGGTTTGTTAAAGGGCTAATTAGGCTGCGCCCGGCAATTATGGCGAAGCCAAGTTAAATGTCCAGCGTGCTTAATTGGCAGGTTGTAGACCGTAACGCTGCACGATGGTTGCAAGCTGGCCGTTATTACGCAGTGTATTCAGCCCGCGATTAAATGCCTGGAACTTTACTGGGCTGACTCGCTTGCGGGAAAAACCAATGCCGTATGAAATTGACGTCAAATGTCCGGCGTTACGCAGCGCGTAGAGATATTCATGCTCGATCAAGTGACGAGCAACATCGCGATTAAGTAATACCAAACCCTTTTCACCAAAGCGCCCAGCATTAAGCATCAGGAGCAGACGATGGTTGTTGGTCACCAATTTAATGTCGACATCCGGGGTGTTTTTCAGGCTTTCCTGCAGGACGAATGAAGTTCCGGACGGTCCGTATACGCCGATCTGGCGCCCCCGCAAATCATCGGGTTGAGTGAATTGAAAGTGATTTGAACGCAGGGTGTAAAAGTCGTAGCCGGAGGTCACCACCATGGGGGTGATAAGAAATTCCTTACGTCGTGCAGGCGACTGAATCACAGTGAAAATACCATCAACTTCACCGTCTTCGGCTTGTTGCAGGGCGCGCCGCCAAGGCAATACTTCAATTTCGCAATGCCACTGCAAGAGGCCACAGGTTGCATTAACTATCTCGGGCAGCGCGCCGCTGGCAATACCGCCGCGCGAAAAACTGAACGGTGGGAATTCCTCGGTTACAAAGTGCACCGTTTCGGCTGCAGCCGGGACGGCAGTTATCAAGGCCGTGACGAAGAAAAATGCATGGCGTAACAGCACGACTTAATCCTTTAGTTACGATGAACGCTCGCGGGTCTGCATGACCTGGTGTTTCTGGTGTGTACAGGGAACATTATTAACCGCGTCTGCGCGTAATTGCCTAGTGTCCTTTTGTGCCAGCGAAATGAACGATGCATTACGCCTAGCACCCTGCATTGCCAGTGTGCGCCTAGCGGACTGGTAACACCTTGCAAACTCTATGCAATTGAGTAAATCCGTGTGCCTCCCTACATTTGCGCCCGCACCAGTGAGTCCCTGTTTGTGCTAGATCAATCCGGGTCATGGTCACTGGATCGCGGTCGTCAATCAGACCGCTCACGGCTGCTTCTGGAGAACGTTATGCGTAAGTCGATGCAAATGGGTGTGCTGGGGTTGGTACTGATCGGCCTGGTCGGTTGTGAGGCGGCTGAGCAGTCTGCGCAAAAGCTGGCTGAAAAGGCCGAACAAGCCGTGGTGGATGTCGCCCGCGAAGCGGTTGATGAGACGGTGAAAGAGCTCAATAAGCAGGTGGACGAGGTGCAGCAGTCAACCAATGAGTGGTTGGGCGAGCCGGTTGATGAGACTGAGCCGCAACAGCCTGAGCAGCCGGCAAGCGAGCTGGCGGAGCCCGCTACCGAGGCTTGATGCGAAGTTGTTAAGGGGCCTTGTTGAGTGCTTCACAGCTGGCGGCATAGCGTTGCTGGCAGGCGCTCTGGAACAACGCTTTGGCCTGGATCGGGTCGCGCGGCACGCCTTGTGCGCCCTTGAGGTAAAGGTTGCCAAGGATGTGTTGAGCCATCGGGTTGCCACCAGCGGCTGATTGGTTGAGGTACTTGAGCATCAGTTGGGGTTTGTTGAAGTCTGGATTGTCGCGGCCGGTGTACAGGTAGGCCAGGCTCACGGCAGCCATGGCGTGGCCTTTGTCGGCGGCGAGTTTCCACCAGTACTCAGCCTGTTTGAGGTCCTTGTGCGGTTTGCCGACGAAGTACAGGCTGCCGAGCTGGAACTGACTGTCTAGGTCACCCCGGTTGGCCTGGCTGCGCAGGTTGGCCTCGTCGACGCTATTTTCGCTGGCCGCAGCGGTTGTCTGGGGCGGCGGAGCGTTACGGTTTTGCTCTGACTGGTTGGCGCAGCCGACCAGCAGCATTCCTGCGCAGAGCAGTATTACCAGTGAACGATGGCTTGGCAGCGGTTTGATCATGCGAATGGCTGCTCCCTTAAAGGTGGCGTTGGGGGTTAAGTCGAACCTGAGGCGGTTAAACACCAGACTGCAGGCTTACCAGTAAGTTGCGCGTTGTCCGAGGGCTGTCGCAGGCGCGAGTGTCGTTCGCAGTTGCAGAATCCATATCAGTTTGTCGCCTGCAGCGTTTCGCTGCTGCGCCAGAGCTGCGATTCTTGTTCATTCTTGCGCCCCAAGCCATCGAGGTCCCCATGCAGATCAGCTCCAACTTCGACAGCGGCAATATCGAGGTTATCGACGCCAGCAACCCGCAGCAGGTGCAGCTGGCGATTCGTCCGGATCTCAACAGTGAACATTTCCAGTGGTTCCACTTCAAGGTCGAGGGCTTGCAGCCTGGTCAACCTTACGGCTTTAGCCTGGGCAATGCCGGACAGTCGTCTTACAAGAATGCCTGGAGCGGTTACCACGCCGTGGCCTCTTACGATCAGCGCGACTGGTTTCGGGTGCCCAGCCGCTTTGAGGAGGGCGCGCTGAAGTTCGACATCGAGCCGCAACATGGGCAGATCTGGTTCGCCTATTTCGAGCCCTACAGCCGCGAGCGCCATAGCCAGTTGATCGAGGATGCGCAGCGGTTGGCGGGCGCCGAGCTGTTTGCCACGGGTAAGAGCATCGAGGGCCGGCCTATCGAGTTGCTGCGCATCAGCCGTAATCCGCAGGCGCTGCGCAAGATCTGGCTAATCGCCCAACAGCATCCCGGCGAGCATATGGCCGAGTGGTTTATGCAGGGGCTGCTTGAGCGTCTGCAGCGGCGCGATGATGCCGAGCTGAATGCCCTGCTAGATAAGGCCGATCTGTACCTGGTGCCGAACATGAATCCGGATGGCGCCTTCCGTGGCCATTTGCGTACCAACGTCGCCGGGCGCGACCTCAACCGCGCCTGGCAGTCGGCCAGCGAGACGGACAGCCCTGAGGTGTATTTCGTCCAGCAGCAGATGCGCGCGGTGGGCGTCGATCTGTTTCTGGATATCCATGGCGATGAGGAAATCCCGCACGTGTTTACTGCTGGTTGCGAAGGTAATCCGGGCTACAGCCCGCGCCTTGAGCGATTGGAAAACCAGTTCCGCCAGTTGTTGATCGAAAACGGCGCCGAGTTCCAGACCACCTTCGGCTATCCGCGCGACGAACCGGGCCAGGCCAATACCACCCTGGCCTGCAATGCGGTGGGTATGGAGTTTGATTGTTTGGCCTTCACCATCGAGATGCCATTCAAAGACCACGATGATCGGCCCAATCTGCTGACGGGTTGGAATGGCGAGCGGTCGATGCAGCTGGGCAAGGATGTGCTCAGCGTTGCAGCCGCCATGGTTGGGCAGCTGCGCGATTAAAACGACGCTGGCGGGCAGGGTTGTTTGTCCTGCCCGCATAGGTTGTCGCTAAGGTCGCTTTAGCCGCGGTAGTAGCGCTGCGGCACAAACGGGGTTTTGGCCACTTTCATCGCTACGCGCTTGCCGCGCACCATGGCCCATACCTCGGTATCCAGGGCGATATGGCTGCTCTGCAGATAACCCATGGCCACTGGGGCGGCGAGAGTCGGGCCGAAGCCACCGCTGCATACGGTGCCGATCACCGTGCCGTCGGCATCAACAATTTCTGCGCCTTCACGTACCGGTACACGTTCCTGCGGCAGCAGGCCGACGCGCTTGCTAGCAACGCCTTCTTGTTGCTGGGCGAAGATTCGCTCGGCACCTGGGAAGCCGCCAGCACGGGCGCCATCGGCGCGACGTGGCTTGGAGATGGCCCACAGCAGGCTGGCCTCGATCGGCGTGGTGCTGGTGCTCATGTCGTGGCCATACAGGCACAGACCAGCTTCCAGGCGCAGCGAGTCGCGCGCGCCAAGGCCGATGGCGGCCACTTCCGGTTCGGCCAGCAGGCTGCGCGCCAGGGTTTCGGCGTGGGCTGCAGGCACCGAGATTTCGAAGCCGTCTTCGCCGGTGTAGCCGGAGCGGCTGACGTAGCAGTCGACACCCAGCAGACGTACCGGGGCGAATTGCATAAAGGTCATCTTGGCCACTTCTGGGGTCAGGCGCGCCAGTACGTCGACGGCTTTCGGGCCTTGCAGGGCGAGCAGGGCGCGGTCGAAACAGGCTTCGATCTGGCACTGGCTGGCGATCAGCAGTTGCAGGTGCATCAGGTCCTGGTGCTTGCAGGCTGCGTTGACCACCAGGAACAAAGTGTCGTTGCCCAGGTTGGCGACCATCAGGTCGTCGAGGATGCCGCCCTGGTCATCGGTAAACATGGCGTAACGCTGCATGCCCACGGGCAGGTCGATGATATCCACCGGCACCAGACGCTCCAGGGCCTGCGCTGCCTGCGGGCCGCGCAGAATGATCTGACCCATATGCGAGACGTCAAACAGGCCGGCGGATTCGCGGGTGTGCAGGTGTTCCTTCATCACCCCGAGCGGGTACTGCACCGGCATGTCGTAGCCGGCGAACGGCACCATGCGTGCGCCCAGTTCGAGATGCAGGGCATGTAGTGGGGTTTTTGCCAGGGTTTCAGTGCTCATACAGCTCTCCGGTAGGGTGCGCCGTGCGCACCGTTAGAGGGGGTGGTGCGCACGGCGCACCCTACGAATCAGCATTCAATGATGTTTACGGCCAGGCCGCCGCGGGCGGTTTCCTTGTACTTGTTGTTCATATCGGCACCGGTCTGGCGCATGGTGCGGATCACTTTATCCAGCGAAACGAAGTGCTGGCCGTCGCCGCGCAGGGCCATGCGCGCGGCGTTGATCGCCTTGACCGAGCCCATGGCGTTGCGTTCGATGCAGGGTACCTGGACTAAGCCGCCAATCGGATCGCAGGTCAGGCCAAGGTTGTGTTCCATGCCGATCTCGGCGGCGTTCTCCACCTGGTTAACGCTGCCGCCCAGCACTTCGCACAGTGCGCCGGCAGCCATCGAACAGGCCACGCCGACCTCGCCCTGGCAGCCGACTTCGGCACCGGAGATCGAGGCGTTCTCTTTATAAAGAATGCCGATGGCGGCGGCGGTGAGCAGAAAGCGCACCACGCCATCGTCGTTGGAACTGGGGATAAAGCGGCTGTAGTAATGCAGCACCGCCGGCACGATACCGGCCGCGCCATTGGTGGGGGCAGTGACCACGCGGCCGCCGCTGGCGTTTTCCTCGTTCACCGCGAGGGCGTAGAGGTTGACCCAGTCGAGCACGCTGAGGGCATCACGCAGCGCGGCTTCGGGGTTTTTGCACAGCTGACGGTGCAGATCGGCGGCGCGGCGTTTGACCTTGAGGCCGCCGGGCATGATGCCTTCGTTGCGGCAACCGGCTTCGACGCAATCCTGCATCACCTGCCAGATATGCAGCAGGCGCGCGCGGGTCTCGGCTTCCGGGCGCCAGGCAGTCTCGTTGGCCAGCATCACCTGGCTGATCGACAGCTTGTGTTCGGCGCAATGCGCCAGCAGCTGTTTGCCGGTGGTAAAGGGGTACTGCAGTACGGTGCTGTCTTCGACGATGCGGTCGGCGCCGGCGGCTTGTTCATCGACGACAAAACCGCCGCCTACCGAGTAGTACTCGCGCGAGCGGATCTGCAAGCCAGCGGCGTCGAAGGCGCGAAAAATCATGCCGTTGGGGTGAAAAGGCAGCGGCTTGCGGATCATCCCCAGGTGCTGTTTTTCGACAAAACGGATGGGCTTTTCGCCGAGCAGCTTGAGTTCACCGCTGCTGCGAATTGCTGCCAGACGGGCGTCGACGCTGCTGGTATCGACCGTGTCCGGCTGTTCGCCTTCCAGGCCGAGCAGCACGGCTTTGTCGCTGCCATGGCCCTTGCCGGTGGCACCGAGAGAACCGTACAGCTCCACTTTCACTGCATCGGTTGCGGCCAGCAGCTCATCGCGGCGCAGGCCTTCGGCAAAGCGCAGGGCGGCCAGCATCGGCCCGACGGTGTGCGAGCTGGACGGGCCGATGCCGATCTTGAAGAGGTCAAAAACGCTAAGTGACATGCTTGCTCCGACTGCGTGTTTTGCTGCCGCCCTTGTGGGGCGGCGGTAATGCGGTGCGCTGGGTAACCGCGCCGCGAGTGGCAAAATTGCGTGCTGTCTTAGTTAGCGTAGACCGGGAAGCTGGCACATAAGTCCGCAACCTGACCGCGGACGCGCTCAATCACGGCCGGGTTTTCCAAGTCGTCGAGGATGTCGCAGATCCAGCCGGCCAGGGTGCGGCACTCGTTCTGCTTGAAACCGCGGGTGGTCACCGCCGGCGTGCCGATGCGGATGCCAGAGGTGACAAACGGCGACTGCGGGTCATTCGGTACGGCGTTTTTGTTCACTGTGATATGCGCCGTACCGAGAGCCGCGTCTGCCGCCTTTCCGGTGAGGCCCTGCTTGATCAGGCTGACCAGCATCAGGTGGTTGTCGGTGCCGCCGGAGACCACGTCATAGCCGCGTGCGACAAACACTTCGGCCATGGCCTGGGCGTTGCCGATCACCTGCTGCTGGTAGGTTTTGAAGCCTGGCTCCAGTGCTTCCTTAAAGCACACCGCCTTGGCTGCGATCACATGCATCAACGGGCCGCCCTGGCTGCCGGGGAACACGGCGGAGTTGAGCTTCTTCTCGATCTCTTCATTGGCCTTGGCCAGGATCAAGCCGCCGCGCGGGCCGCGCAGGGTTTTATGGGTGGTGGTGGTGACCACATCGGCAAACGGCAGCGGATTCGGATACAGACCGGCGGCCACCAGGCCAGCAACGTGGGCCATATCGACAAACAGCAGCGCGCCGACCTTATCGGCGATGGCGCGGAAACGGGCGAAATCCAGGGTGCGCGAATAGGCACTGAAACCGGCGACGATCATCTTCGGCTTATGTTCGACGGCCAGGCGCTCGATCTCGGCGTAATCAATCAGGCCTTGCTCGTCGATGCCGTACTGCACGGCGTTGTACAGCTTGCCGGAGGACGACACCTTGGCCCCGTGGGTCAGGTGGCCGCCGTGGGCAAGGCTCATGCCGAGAATGGTATCGCCGGCATTCAGCAACGCCAGGTACACCGCGCTATTGGCGGAAGAACCGGAGTGCGGCTGCACGTTGGCGTAGTCCGCGCCGAACAACTGCTTGGCGCGCTCGATGGCCAGGGCCTCGACCTTGTCGACATGCTTGCAACCGCCGTAATAGCGCTTGCCCGGATAGCCTTCGGCGTACTTGTTAGTCAGGCCGCTGCCCTGGGCCTGCATCACGCGCTGGCTGCAGTAGTTTTCCGAGGCAATCAGCTCGATATGGTCTTCCTGGCGCTGCTCTTCTGCGTTGATCGCGGCGAGCAGGGCGTCATCGTAGCCTTGCAGTTGGTCGTGCTTGCTGAACATGGTGAGGCCCTCTGGTTTTTATATGAGGTGCAGCTAACCCGCCTCGGGTAGAGGTGAGTTGAAAATTGGGGAGGAGGCAGTCCCGCGGCCCGGAGGTGTTCCGGGCCGCGGGCTGTTATCACGCGTCCTGATACGCCTCGATGGACGGGCAGGCACAGATCAGGTTGCGGTCGCCGAACACGTTGTCCACGCGACCGACCGGCGGCCAGTATTTGGCTTCGATCAGGCTGGCCACCGGGTACACGGCTTGCTCGCGGCTGTAAGCGTGGGTCCACTCGCCGACCAGTTCCAGGGCGGTGTGTGGGGCGTTTTTCAGCGGGTTGTCGTTGGCATCCAACTGGCCAGCTTCCACCGCACGAATCTCGTTGCGGATGGCAATCATGGCGTCGCAGAAACGGTCCAGCTCTTCCTTGGATTCGCTCTCGGTCGGCTCGATCATCAGGGTGCCAGCGACCGGGAAGGACATGGTCGGGGCGTGGAAGCCGAAGTCGATCAGGCGCTTGGCCACATCGTCAACGCTGATGCCGCTGCTGTCCTTGATCGGGCGGATGTCGAGGATGCACTCGTGCGCCACCAGACCGTTGCTGCCCGAATACAGCACGGGGTAGTGCTCTTCCAGGCGGCGGGCGATGTAGTTGGCGTTGAGGATGGCCATCTGCGAAGCGCGCTTGAGGCCTTCGCCGCCCATCATGCTGATGTACATCCAGGTGATCGGCAGGATGCTGGCGCTGCCAAACGGCGCGGCGCTGACGGCACCTTCCTTACGGGCCATATGGCCGTGGCCGGGCAGGAATGGGGTCAGGTGTTCTTTCACGCCAATCGGGCCGACACCTGGGCCGCCACCGCCGTGCGGGATGCAGAAGGTCTTGTGCAGGTTCAGGTGGGACACGTCGCCGCCGAACTTGCCCGGGGCGCACAGGCCGACCATGGCGTTCATATTGGCGCCGTCGATGTACACCTGGCCGCCGTTGTCATGAATGATCGCGCAGATTTCGCGGATACCTTCCTCGAACACACCGTGGGTCGACGGGTAGGTGATCATCAGCGCTGCCAGACGGTCCTTGTGCTCTTCGGCTTTGGCCTTGAGGTCGGCGATGTCGACGTTGCCGCTGCTGTCGCAGGCGGTCACCACCACGCGCATACCGACCATGCTGGCGGTGGCTGGGTTGGTGCCGTGGGCCGATTGCGGGATCAGGCAGATATCGCGCTGATCATCGCCACGGCTCAGGTGGTAAGCACGAATGGCCAAGAGACCTGCGTACTCGCCCTGGGAGCCGGCGTTCGGCTGCAGGGAAATGCCGTCGTAACCGGTCGCCGCGCAGAGCATGGCTTCCAGTTCGGTGGTCAGCTGGGTGTAACCCTGGCTCTGTTCGGCCGGGGCGAAGGGGTGCAGGTTGCCGAACTCGGCCCAGGTCACCGGGATCATTTCGCTGGCAGCGTTGAGCTTCATGGTGCAGGAACCCAGCGGAATCATGCTGCGGTCCAGCGCCAGGTCCTTATCGGCCAGTTTGCGCAGGTAGCGCATCAGCTCGGTTTCGCTGTGGTAGCGATTAAATACTGGGTGAGTGAGGATTTCGCTTTCGCGCAGCAGGCCTTTTGGCAGCTGAGCGATTACCCCGGCAGCCAGTTCAGCAAAGGCGGGTACAGCCTTGCCGTCGGCGAATACCGCCAGCAGCGCTTCGATGGCCGCCTGGTCGGTGGTTTCATCCAGGGACAGACCCAGACGCTCGCCATCGATTTCACGCAGGTTGATGCCGGCCGCACGGGCGGCTGCATGCAGGGCTGCCGTTTTGCCGCCGGTGGCCAGGGTCAGGGTGTCGAAGAAGAACTCCTGCTCAACCGTGTAGCCCAGAGCGCGTAGGCCCTTGGCCAGGATCGCAGTGAACTGGTGCACGCGCTGAGCGATTTGCACCAGGCCTTTCGGGCCGTGGTACACGGCGTACATGCTGGCGATGTTGGCCAGCAGCACCTGAGCGGTACAGATGTTACTGGTGGCCTTCTCGCGGCGGATATGTTGCTCGCGGGTCTGCATGGCCAAGCGCAGGGCCGGCTTGCCGAAACGGTCGATCGACATGCCGACCAGACGGCCCGGCATATCGCGCTTGAATGCATCGCGGGTGGCGAAGTAGGCGGCATGTGGGCCACCGAAGCCCAGCGGCACACCAAAGCGCTGCGCACTGCCCAGGGCCACGTCGGCACCGAATTCGCCCGGTGCAGTGAGCAGGGTCAGTGCCAGCAGGTCGGCAGCGACGGCCACCAGCGCATTGGCGGCGTGGAAACGCTCGACCAGCTCGCGGTAATCGAAGATGTCGCCATTGCTCGCTGGGTATTGCAGCAGCGCACCGAAGTAGACGCTGGCGTCAGTGATCGCAGCTTCGTCGCCGATCACCACTTCGATGCCCAGCGGCTCGGCACGGGTGCGCAGCACGTCGAGGGTCTGTGGGTGGCAATGCTGGGAGGCGAAGAAGGCGTTGCTGGCCTTGTTCTTCGACAGGCGCTTACAGAAGGTCATGGCCTCGGCAGCGGCGGTGGCTTCGTCCAGCAGCGAGGCGTTGGCGATCTGCATACCGGTGAGGTCGCTGATCAGGGTCTGGAAGTTCAGCAACGATTCCAGGCGGCCCTGGGAAATTTCTGGTTGGTACGGGGTGTAAGCGGTGTACCAGGCCGGGTTTTCCAGCAGGTTGCGCAGGATCGGGCTCGGCGTGTGGGTGCCGTGATAGCCCTGACCGATATAAGTTTTGAACTGCTGGTTCTTGGCCGCGATGGTCTTGATCTTGGCCAGGGCGTCGGCTTCCGACAGGCCCGGCAGAGAGCCCAGCACGCTGGTGCCCTTGATGCTCTCGGGGATGACGTTATCGGTCAGCGCGTCGATGCTGGCGTAGCCGAGCAGTTCGAGCATGGCCGCGGTATCGGCATCACGTGGGCCGATGTGGCGGGCGACAAATTCGTTCTGGGTGGTCAGCTTGGTCATCACAATCTCTCAGGCGTCAGCATTGGCGTTGAGCAGGCGCTCGTAGGCGGCCTGGTCGAGCAGGTCGGCTACCGCGCTGGCATTGGCTGGACGAAAACGGAAGAACCAACCCTTGCCCAGGGGATCTTCGTTGACCAGCTCAGGGCTGGATTCTAGCTCGCCATTGACCTCGACCACTTCACCGTCCAGCGGCATGGCGATATTGCTCGCAGCTTTTACCGATTCCAGCACCGCCACTTCGTCACCCTCGGCGTAGCTCTGGGCTTCCGGCAGCTGAACGAATACCACGTCACCCAGGGCTTCCTGGGCATAGGCGGTGATGCCCACGGTAACCAGGCCATCGGCATCCTGACGCAGCCATTCGTGCTCAACGGTAAAACGCAATTCGCTCATGTGTACTCCTCAAGGGTGGTGACTCGCCCTTTCTGCTGGGGGCGATGTGCTGGACGCGCGTGCTGGGCACGAGCGGAAGGTGAAAAGACCATAGCAAAGTAGGTGCCATTGTTATTTTTATCAATAAAAACAATAACTTAAGTGCTTTCAGTTGGTATGGGTTTTTGTTGGTGTGTATTGAATTCAATACGGTCCTGATCGGCGCGTTCGCCACGCGCTGCGCAAAGGCTCTGGTGTCGTGGGCTGAACGGTTTGTGTCGCTTTCATTACGGTGTATTTAAATCGATACGTTTTTTGTTGGGCTTGCGGGCTGTGTTGGAGTCACGGCGCCTGGAGGTGCAGGCAGCAACGTCAGCAGTGGTCAATACGTAACGGGCCGTCACTGTCATTCATCCACCCTATAAAGCGCCATTGAACGGGTCGATGGATCGGCGGCGGGGCAGCTTTTTAGGGGCGTATTCACTCTTTTGGCTGACAGGGCAAATACCTCTTTCGGGCGCTTATCCCACTCAAGGTGGCTGGGTAGCGTGGAGGCTCAACACGAAACCCGCTTTCCAGGAGAGCCGCATGAGAACAAGAACAAGACATGCCATCTTCCAGCCCAGAGTTTTGGCGATTGCCATTGCTGTTGGCTGTGTCGCGCCTGTCCAGGCTATTACATTCAATATTGGTGATGTCGAAGCGCAGTTCGACTCTTCACTTTCGGTGGGGGCCAGTTGGAGCGTGCGCGGTGCCGATCCTGACTTTATCGGTACACGTAACGGCGGCAAGGCGTCCTCTCAGACCAACGATGACGGCCGCCTGAACTTCAAGAAAGGCGAAACCTTTTCGAAGATATTCAAAGGCATTCACGATCTTGAATTGAAGTACGGCGATACCGGCGTGTTTATTCGCGGCAAGTATTGGTACGACTTCGAGACCAAGGACGAAAGCCGTCTGCTGTATGACATTGACGACCACAACCGCAAGACGGCGGCACAAGCCTCCGGCGCGGAAATTCTCGATGCCTTCATCTATCACAACTACAACCTGGGCAGCATGCCGGGCAGTGTGCGGGTCGGTAAGCAAGTGGTCAGCTGGGGTGAGAGCACCTTTATCGGCAACTCGATCAACTCGATCAACCCCGTGGATGCTGCAGCGTTTCGCCGGCCTGGCGCGGAGATCAAGGAGGGGCTGATTCCGGTCAACATGCTCTATGTCTCGCAGAGCTTGACCGACACCGTCAGCATGGAAGCGTTCTATCAGCTGGAGTGGGACCAGACTGTTATCGATAACTGCGGGACGTTCTTTGCACCCAGCGACACGGCCGCCGATGGCTGTAACGACCGTCTGGCGGTATTTGGGGCTGATGTGGCGCCTGATGTTTCTAACAATACCGGTGCGCCTGGCAATCCTATTTTTATTCCGCGCGCGGGTGACCGGGATGCCCGTGACAGCGGACAGTTCGGAGTCGCCCTGCGTTGGTTTGCCGAGTCGCTGAATGACACCGAGTTCGGCCTGTATGCCATGAACTATCACAGCCGCTCCCCAAGCGGCAGTTTTATCCGCACCACCACGCCATCTGCTGACCTCATCCCCGGAGCGCCGAATGCTCGATACTTTCTTGAGTATCCCGAGGATATCCGCCTCTATGGCGTGAGCTTCCAGACCAACGTAAACGGCACTGCATTGTCGGGTGAGGTCAGTTACCGGCCGAATATGCCTATATCGCTCAATTCAACAGATCTGACCTTTGGTTCGCTCGGGCTGCCCAACTCGCCAGTCTTCACCAGCGGTCATGCGCGCAATGTCGCGGGCGAAGAAATTGCCGGGTATGTGCGCAAGCCCATGACCCAGGCTCAGGTTACCGCCACTCACTTTATCGACCGTGTACTCGGCGCCAGTCGGCTGACCCTGGTGGGTGAAGTTGGATACAACCACGTCAGCGGCATCGGTGACGACGTAGGCGAACTGCGCTACGGCCGCGACCCTGTCTATGGCCTGGGTGAGCTGGCCGCTAACGCGACCTGTACTGCAGCGCTCAATGTCGCCAACACCGACCAGTGCAATGACGACGGCTTCTTCACCAGCAGTTCTTGGGGATACCGTCTGCGCGCCAGTGCCGATTACAGCAACGTCTTCGCCGGGGTCAATCTCTCGCCAAGCATTGCCTGGTCGCATGACGTCGATGGCTATGGCCCCAACTTCAGTGAAGGCAGCAAGGCGGTGAGCCTGGGCCTGAATGCTGACTACCAGAACACCTACAACGCCAGCCTCAGTTACACCGACTTCTTTGGTGGGGATTACAACACCAACGTCGACCGTGACTTTGTTGCCCTGAGCTTCGGTGTGAACTTCTGATCAACGCAGTGCAAAAGGATCCGTACACCATGAAAAATACAAGAATCCTGCAAGCTGGGGCGCTGCTGCTGACCCTGTTAGCCAGCAGCGTGATGGCCGCAGTCTCGGAACAAGAGGCCGCTCAGCTGGGGACCAGTTTGACGCCGCTGGGCGGAGAAATGGCTGGGAATGCCGATGGCACTATCCCGGCCTGGGACGGTGGTCTGTCTACCAGTGCGGCAGCGGTCGACGCCAAAGGGTTTCTCGCTGACCCCTTTGCCAGTGAAACGCCGCTCTTCACCATTACTGCCGCGAATGCCGAGCAGTACAAAGACAAGCTGTCAGCCGGCCAGTTGGCCATGTTCAAGCGCTACCCCGAGAGTTACAAGATTCCGGTTTACCCCTCGCATCGAACCACTGCCGTGCCGGCAGCGATTGCCGATGCCGTCAAGCTCAGCGCGGTCAATACCACGCCTGTTGACGGGGGTAACGGCCTGCAGAACTTCAACGCCAGCCGTTATTACGCCTTCCCCATTCCCAAGACTGGGGTTGAGGTGATCTGGAACCACATCACCCGTTACCGTGGCGGTAACACCCGCCGGGTGGTGACTCAGGCCACGCCGCAAACCAATGGCTCTTACAGCTTGGTGAAGTTCGAGGACGAAGTGGCCTTCCCGGCGGACATGCCTGATCTTGATCCGGCCAAGGGCAGCAATATCCTGCTGTATTTCAAGCAGCGGGTGACTGCGCCTTCACGTCTAGCGGGTAACGTGCTGCTGGTGCACGAGACCATTGATCAGGTGAAAGAGCCGCGTCTGGCCTGGATCTACAACGCCGGTCAACGTCGCGTACGCCGCGCACCGCAGGTGGCTTACGACGGTCCAGGTACTGCTGCTGACGGCATGCGCACGGCCGATAACTTCGATTTGTTCTCTGGCGCGCCGGATCGGTATGACTGGCAACTGGTTGGCAAAAAGGAAATGTACATTCCCTATAACAGTTACAAGCTTGATTCGCCGGCGCTGTCGTACGACGACGTGATCAAGGCTGGGCACATCAACCAGGATCTGACGCGCTACGAGCTGCACCGCGTCTGGGAAGTGGTTGCCACGTTGAAGAGCGGCGAGCGGCACATTTATGCCAAGCGCCATATGTACATCGACGAGGACAGTTGGCAGATCGCACTGGTTGATCATTACGATGGCCGTGGTCAGCTCTGGCGTGTTGCCGAAGGGCATGCGCAGCACTACTACAACCATCAAGTGCCGGGCTACACCCTTGAAGCGCTGTATGACCTGATGGCCGGTCGCTACTTAGCTCTGGGCATGAAAAACGAAGAGAAGTCGGCTTATAACTTTGGTTTCAAAGCCACCGCTGCCGACTACACGCCAGCCGCCTTGCGCAGCTCCGGCGTTCGTTAGGCCAGCACGCTGCACGAAACACTCCGTGATTGGGCGGCCTTCGGGCCGCCTTTTTTATCGTTAGCCATCACCTCTCGTGATAGAGCTGTGAGCGATAGGTGTTGAGGTTTAGCCTGCAACGATCCGGTTCCTGTAAGAACAATAAAACGAGCCGTCATGAACGCATTAGCGCCTTTCCCGCAAAGCGCCACAGCGTCCGCGTGTGGCGGCGTACAGCGCCCGCCACCTGGGCATATCGCTCGGCTATCCCTGCAGCAGCGGCTTTTGTCGCACGACTGCCGCCTGCGCTTGCTGGTCGGCCCGGCCGGTTTTGGTAAAACCGTACTGCTGGCAGATTGCGCCCGTGAGTGCCCGGCCACGCATCACCTGCTCTGGCTGAGCTGTGCAGGTGAAGGCTGGCATGTCGAACAGCTGGCGCAGCAGCTCGGCAAACTCCTCAATTACCCCGCAGACCTCAGCAGTGGCGAGGTGCTGGAGACCTTGGCGCAGGAGTCGCGGCCGCTGTGGATCATGCTCAATGACTACCCGGCGCAGCCGAATCTCGCCCTCGATGCGTACCTCAATCAGCTGCTGATGGTCACTCCCCCTGGCATTTGTTGGTGGCTGGGCAGCCGGCGGCGGCCGGGCTGTAACCTTTCCCGCCTGCTGCTGGAGGGCGAGCTGCTCGAATTGGGTAGCAGTGAGCTGGCCTTCAACGAGTCTGATGTGCTGGCCTGGCTGCAACAGCTGGACCCTGGCCGAAACGCCTGGGCGCACGACTTGCATGCACTGACCCAAGGCTGGCCGGCGGCCTTGCGCCTACTGCTGTTGGCGGCTCAAGCCGAGCCGGCCGCGCTGAGCGCACCGCAGGACGGCGAACATGACCAACTGCTGGTTGAGTATGTCGAGCGTGAGGTGCTGCAAACGCTGCCCGATGAGCTGTTGCGCATACTTGAGCAACTGGCCCAGTTGCCGCGCTTCAATCCGGCGCTCTGTGACCACTTGTTTGGTGTCGGCGAAGGCGCGCAGTGGTTGCGTGCGCTGATTGAACGTGGCGTATTTATTCAGGAGCTGGACACAGCCAAGGGCTGGTATGTGTTGTTCCCACCGCTGGCTCGGCTGCTGCAGCGGCAGGCCATGAATCTGCCGTGCAGCGCGTTGCATGTGCATGCCAGTCAATGGTTTGCCAGTCATGGTGATATTCGCGCAGCGGTACAGCACGCCTTGCTGGCCGGGCAACCGGACGTGGCCGGCAGTTTTCTTGAGCGTTTTACCGAGGAGCAGGTGCTGCAGGGGCAGGACCTGGCGCTGATTCTGCGCTGGCGCAGCGAACTGCCGGACAGCCTGCTGTGCAGCACGCCACGGCTGATTCTGCTCAACGCCTGGGTGTTGCTACTGGTTGGCCGTCTGGATGAAGCGCAGACCTGTATCAATCAACTGGCACGCTTTCAGCCGCGCAGCGATGGCGCGCGAACCCGTGAGCTGTTCGCTCACTGGCAAGCTATTCAGGGCATCATCGCCTACGGCCGAGTCTGTGCCGTGGATGCTCGCGCCCACCTGCATGATGCCCTGCAAGGGCTGCCGCAAAGTGCGTGGGCGCAGTCGTTGCTATGTCGTTCGGCATTGACCTTGGTGGCCATTGGCGAAGGTCAGCTTGAGGTGGCACAGAAACTCAGTTTTGAAGCGTTGAAGCAGGCGCGCCTGCATGGCAACCCAGTGTTTGAAGCCCTGCTGGAACTTGACCACGCCCTGTTGCTGGAAACGCGTGGTGAGTTTGCCCGCGCCGAAACGCTGCTGCAGCGGGTGCTGACTGCAACCGCACCGACCGCTTTGCGCAACACACCGGTGCTGGCGCGGCTTGAGTTGCGTCTGGGGCGTCTGCAACTGCGCCAGGGGCGTGCAGATGAAGCAGAGGCAGCGCTGCAGCGCGGACTTGAAAATGCCCTTGTCTGTGGCGATCCAAGCGCGTTTCATGGCTACCTCGGCCTGGCCGAGTTGGCGATGGGGCAGGGTGATATGGCCACAGCCTTTGCTCACCTTGGGCAGGCCGAACGGCAGATGCAGCGTCAGCGTGTGAGCGAAACCCTGTACCGCGGCACCCTGTTGTTGGCCAGCAGTCATCTGTGGATTGCCCAGGGCCACTATGCGCGGGCGCGTGTCGCGGCGACTCGGGTATTGAGTTATGAGCAGCGGGTTAAAGCGGTGTTGCCGACGCCGAACTTTCCCGAGCTGATTCCGCGGTTTCAAGCGTTATTGCTGCAATTGGACCGCATGCAGGGTGAGGATGTGCGCGAGCCTCTGCGGCAGTTGTTGGCGAAGGTGGCCGAGCAGGGCAGGCAGGCCCTGGTCAGCGACTTATGGCTGAGCTATGCCGATGCCTGTGCGGCCTGTGACGATAAGACGGGTGCCGAACAGGCTCGGCACACCGGCCAGGCACTGCAGCAGCGCCTGGGCTATCGACGTCCGTGGTTCCGCGTGAAGATCCCCGTGGAGGGTATGCCGTCTGCTGTGACCGTCGCCAGCAGCAATGCGCTGAGCAGCCGTGAGTTGGCGGTGCTCGGGTTGATCGCTCAGGGGCTATCCAATCAGGAAGTGGCCGAGCAGCTGTTTATATCCCTGCACACGGTGAAAACCCATGCACGCCGAATCAACGGCAAGCTGGGTGTGGCGCGGCGCACCCAGGCGGTGGCCAAGGCCAAGGCGTTGGGCTTCTTCTAGTGCAGCGCTGGGCTGGCGCTGAGCAGGCGTAGGCGTTGGCTGAGTTGCAGGTGCTGCGCCGGGTTATCGCTGAGCAGCAGAGCGCACTGCAGATCGAAACGCTCGCCCTGTGGGCAGTCGAGCTGTTGATAAATCTCGGCGCGGGCCAGGTGGTCCTGCAATGTCGGCGTGCCGAGCAGCAGCACGCGCTCGGCATCGCGCAGCGCGGCCAGCGGATCATCGTCCAGTTGATGCAGTTGCCGCAGGTTGCGCGACAGGCGCTGCAACATGCTGCGCGCGTCGCACGGCTGCAGTTGGCTGGCGTTTAATTCGGCAGTCGGCCCCAGATGGCGTTGCAGCAGCTCGCGGCACTCGCGGGTGTACAGCCGCCGGCCGCTGCAAGGGTCGAGTAGATGGTCGGCGCCCGGTACGCGTAGCAGGAAATGCCCGGGAAAATTGACCCCCTGTAATGGAATTCCCAGGCGCCTGGCCAGCTCCAGTGCCAGTAGGGCCAGAGTGAGCGGCTGGCCGCGGCGGCGCAACAACAGCTGATCCAGCAACGCGGCCCTTGGCCGTAGCGGGCGTTCGTCGTCCTCATGGAAGTCCAGTTCACTCAGCCGACGCAGCAGCGGTTGCGCCAGCTCCTGCAGCGGCAGGTTAGGCAACCCCTGACTGACCTGCTGCTGCAAACCGTTGAGCCGTTGCAGCACGTCGGTCGGTTGCAGCGTGGGCTGGTGTTCCACGGCAATCCACAGCGCAGCCTCAAACAGCGCAGGTGGTGTTTGTTCCAGGCAGGCAAGGCAGGCAGCGCGTGGGGTCATCACATTCTCCCAGGGTCTCTGGCTTTGTAGTCAAGCGCCTAACCTTCGTCCAGTACATTGTTGTTTCAGGGCTGTGCCAGTGTGGCTGCTGTGTTGTTGAACAAGGACGCCAAGCATGCCTGCAACCCTTCGCCGTTACACCCTGATCGTGCTGATACTGATGAGCCCTGTGCTGAGCGCGGCACAGGCTTCGCAAGCGCCGCTCCTGGCTCAAGAGTTGTCAACCTACCGGCTGCTAACGCTGTTTCACTTATTGCGTTTGGAGCAAGGGTCACCTGACGTGCAGGCACGCCTGGAGGCAGAAGTTCAGCATTTCGCCGGTTTGTTAACTGCGCACCCTGAGGCGTTGCCAGCGCCGTTGCAGCAAAAGGCGCAGCATTTTCAGATGGTGTTGTTGAACAATGCCCGGTTGAACTACGAAGCGATTGATTTTTATGCCCTCGATACGCTGTCGCAGAGCGCCCATGACCTGCTGCAACTCAATCGGCGGCAGCAGGCGTTAGCGCCGGCCGCATCACCGACGTTGGATCTGCGTCAGGCCATCCTGATGCAGCAAATTGCTGCTGAGTATGTGCGTGAAGCGGCCAGTTTTGACTCCGGCTCGGCGGTGTACGACAGCGCACAGGAACGCTTTGAGCCTGTGGACGTGCTGGCCAAGGCCTTTCGCCAGCGGCTTGAGCAGCTGCAGCCAATCCTGGCCGGCAGTGCCGAGCAACGTAAAAAGTGGGGCCAGGTGCAGGTGATCTGGAATTACATTGAACAGCCGCTGCTGGAATACCGCGAGCGCTCGCTGCCCTTTGTCGTGAACCGCTACAGCGAACAGATTGTCGCCCTGCTGGTGAACTGATCACCGGCGGGGTGTGATCAGCCGTGCTGCCTATACTGATGAGCAACGCAGTAGGGGAGCAACAGCATGTTTACCCTGATGGAAAGCGCTCGGCTGGAGTCGCTGCATTTTGCCGATGACCCGGCCACAGGCCTTAAGGCCATCATTGCCATTCACAACAGCCGCCTCGGCCCTGCGCTGGGCGGTTGTCGATACCTGCCCTATGCCGATGAACAGAGTGCCGTGGACGATGCCCTGCGGCTGGCCAAGGGCATGAGTTACAAGGCCGCGCTGGCCGGCTTGGCGCAGGGCGGTGGCAAAGCGGTGATCATCCGTCCTGCGCATGTCGACAATCGTGGCGCGTTGTTTGAAGCCTTCGGGCGCTTTATCGACACCCTTAACGGCCACTACATCACCGCGATGGACAGCGGTACTTCCAGCGTTGACATGGACTGCATCGCTCAGCACACCCCGCATGTCACCAGCACCACGGCCGAAGGAGACCCTTCACCGCATACGGCGCTGGGCGTGTTTGCCGGTATCCGCGCAACTGCCCTGGCGCGCCTGGGCAGTGACAACCTGGAAGGTTTGCGGGTAGCGATTCAGGGGCTGGGCAATGTTGGCTTTGCGCTGGCCGAGCAGCTGCATGCTGCGGGGGCCGAATTGTTGGTCAGCGACTTGGATCACGGCCGCGTTCAGCTGGCAGTTGAACAGCTGGGCGCACGGCCGGTGGCCAGCGAAGCCTTGCTCGCCACGCCGTGCGACATCCTGGCGCCATGCGGGTTAGGGGGTGTGCTGAACAGCACAAGCGTCGGGCAACTGCGTTGCTCGGCAGTGGCGGGCGCGGCGAATAACCAATTGGCCAGTGCTGATATTTCCGACAGCCTGCAGGCGCGGGGGATTTTGTATGCGCCGGATTATGTGATCAATGCGGGCGGCTTGATCTACGTGGCGCTGAAGCATCAGGGGGAGCCTCTGCCGGCAATCACCGCGCATTTGACGCAGATCAGCCGGCGGCTGACCGAGATATTCGGCCATGCCCAGGCCGATAAGCGCTCACCGGCAAGGGTCGCCGATGCGATTGCCGAGCGCTTGTTGTATGGCTGAATGTGGCACTGATAAAAACGCAAAACCCCAGTCATGGACTGGGGTTTTGTTGACTGCCGCCGGCGTTACTCGGCAGCCGGTTCGCTCAGTTCACTCAAGGCATCAGGCTGGTTCTTGAATGCCTTGGCGAAGATGTCGCGGTTCTTCGCCATATAAATCCCCAGCTCTTCACCCTGGGTTTCATTCAGCGATGGCACGGCTTTTTGCAGCACTTCGGTGAGCAGCTCGGCCAGTTCGAGCATTTTGTCATGACGATCGGCTTCGGCTTTATCCATGAACAAACGCTCCAAATCCCGGCTGCTGCGGTACACCACTTCGACGGCCATTCATCACCTCTACGCCTTCACGCTGATAGGTTGCAGTTAACTGTTTATCTGTACAGTATTTGCGAGCATAAAGAACTCGCCGGCATTTGACCAGCAGCAATTGCCATGCCGGCTAACACCATAGCCGATTCTGTGCGTCACAGCCGTTCAGCGGTCGCTGCGCAGCGGGCCGAACTCGGCCGGTACCCAGGCGTAGCCTGCACCTTCTTTGCGCACATGGCCCAGCCCTGGGAAGGGCATGTGTGCGCCAGCCACCCAGAGTTTGTCGCGGCTGGCGTTGGCGAATATCTGCTGGCGCGTAGCCTGGGCCTGGGTGCTGTCGATGTCGAACTCGATCACTACTTCCGGCTTGGCGAACTGCACCGCGTGGCTGTGCACAATATCGCCCCAGACCAGCAGGCTCTGGTTCTGTGAGGTGAACAGGTAGGAGCTATGACCGGGGGTGTGGCCGTTGCTCGGCACCAGGCTGACGCCTGGGATCAGTGCGCTGTCCGGGGCGTAAAGCTTGAGACGCTGCTGAGCGTCGTAGGGTGCCACGGACTGCTTGGCCATCTTGAACATGCCGCGCATGGGCTCAGGGGCCTTGGCAGCCGCCTCAGCGCTAAGCCAGAAATCTGCTTCGGCCTGGGGCACGTAGACGCTGGCATTCGGGTAGGCGACCTGGCCGTCGCTGTTCAGCAGGCCGCAGGCATGGTCGGGGTGCAGGTGGGTGAGCAGCACAGTATCCACCTGTTCCGGGCTATAGCCGGAAGCTTTAAGGTTGCTCTGCACCACGCCCAGGGTTGGCCCGAAGCATTGCGCCGCTCCCGTGTCGACCAGCACCAAGTGGCTGCCTGTATTGATCAGGTAAGCGTTGACGGCGGTTTGCACACCCTTACTGGAGTCAACGAACATGCGCGCCAGCAGGCTCTGAATATCTTCGGCGCTGGCGCCGGTGAGGATTTTGCTATCGAGGTCAACGTAGCCGTCGTACAGCGCCGTCACTTCGAATTCGCCCAGGGTCATGCGGTAGAAGCCGGCGACCTGATTCTGCTGTTTGGCCACCGGCGCCGCATTGGCACTCAGGGGCAGGGTGTAGCCCAGGATCAGGGTCTGGGCTGCAAGCAGTGCGCTAAACAACCGGGTGCGGGTGAATAAGCTTGGCATGCTGATGTCCTCGTGTGGTTAGAAACCTATACGTAACTTATACGGTTTTGGCGAAATACTTGTACATTGTCGCTGTAAACTATTGCTGGTCGCAGTGGCCAACAACAGTATTCGGCACGCCATCGGCTCTCTCTGAGGTGCACCATGTTGCTGTCTGCGGGTCGAGTCGAGCGCAAATTGCTGGCCCTGTTGGCTGTTGCCTATCTCAGTCTATTCGTCATTGTCGGTGCTATCTGGGGTAGCCGTGCCCACTTGATCGACGGGCAGCGTGTCGAGGTGCTACACACCTCGCTTTATCAGCTCAGTGAAACCCTGTCCTTGCTCAAGGATGCCGAAACTGGGCAGCGCGGCTTTCTGCTGACGGGCGAAGATTCATTTTTACAACCCTATAACGTGGCGGTGCAGCACTTGCACGCCCAGTTTCAGGCGTTACGCGCGATACCGTTGATGGAGATGTACGCCGACGACATCGCGCGGATTGAGCAGCTCGCCGAGTTGAAAATGACCGAGCTAAGCGAAACCATTGCACTGCGTCGTTTGGCTGGCGCTGAAGCTGCCCGCCAGCGCGTGATGGACAATCAGGGCCGGCGCTACATGGATGAGCTGCGTGAGCGGATTAGCAGCCTGGAGGGCAACGTCAGTGATGAGCTTGAAGCGCTGCATGAAAGCACCGATGTTCGCTCGCAAGTCGCCATCTGGGGCGGCAGTGCGGTGGCGTTGCTGATGCTTGGACTGCTCGGCCTGACCTACCTCGACCTGCGCCGTGACCTGCGCGAGCGTGAGGAGCTGCTAAAACGTCTGGCCTTTGAATCGCAGCATGACGCCCTGACCCAGCTGCCAAATCGTCGCGCCTTTAACGATAGCCTCGATCAGGCCCTGGCCTTGGCGCGGCGTGCCGAGCGACCGCTGGCGCTGATCTACCTGGACCTCGATGGCTTCAAACCGGTCAACGATGAACATGGTCACGCCACCGGCGACCGTGTGCTCAAGGCCATTGCCCAGCGCTGGCGGACGGTACTGCGCGAGGGCGAGGTGTTGGCACGGTTGGGTGGCGATGAATTTGCCGTGGTGGCCGAGGGGGATGTGGCGGCTATCGAGTGCCTGGCCGCCCGCATGATTACTGCACTGGAAACGCCGCTGCTGGAAGAGTTGCCGCATGTGCGAGTGGGCGTGAGCATCGGCATGGCGCAGTTTCCTCAGCATGGTGAAGACCGGCGTCGCCTGGTGGCGGCGGCGGATACTGCCATGTATCGGGCCAAGGAAGCGGGTAAGCATTGTTTCGCCTGGCCTGAGTCCAGCAGCGCCATTCCAGCCGCGGCGCTCTGATGCGCCCTGGGACGTGTCTTGGCCCACGTGAGCGCCATCTCCTGAGAGCTGGTCTTGTTTCTGCATGGTGCAGGTACATTCCGCGTTGGAGCGGGCCGTCGATTTTAGGAGAGCAAGGATCGTGAAGGACAATCTGGCTGAACGCGCCCGCGAGCGCATGCATGGCTTGGCGGAGTCGCTGGGCAATCTGTTGATGGAGGCGTTCCACTACCTGGCGCTGTTCGCCATCGGCGCTATCACCGCCTGGGCGGCGGTGATGGCCTTTCTCGGCATGCTGGAGAAGGGCCATATCACGGTCGATGACATTCTGCTGCTGTTCATCTATCTGGAATTGGCAGCAATGGTCGGGATCTATTTCAAGACCAACCACATGCCGATCCGCTTCATGATTTATGTGGCGATTACCGCGCTGACCCGCCTGATGATTTCCGACATTTCGCACAACCACAAACCCGACATGGGCGTGGTGATGGTCTCCGGGGCAATTCTGTTGCTGGCGATAGCGATTTTTGTGGTGCGTTTCGCCTCCTCGCGCTTCCCCGCAGTGCAGGCTGGCGGGGTGCGGAAAAAGGCCAATCCTGCGGATGAAGCGGCAGAGCGTGATTATGCGCAGAGCGATGACTGAGGCTTCAGGCTGATCAGTCGTTTAACGGTGCAAACAGTGCCTGCACGTCGTCTTCACTGAGCTGCAGCTGGCTCTGGCTGCCACCTTCCAGCACGCCGCGGGCCAGGTTGGCTTTGGCCTGCTGCAGCTGCTGGATTTTCTCTTCCACGCTACCCCGAGCTATCATCTTGTAGACGAACACCGGCTTGTCCTGACCGATGCGATAGGCGCGGTCGCTGGCTTGTGCTTCGGCGGCGGGGTTCCACCAAGGGTCGAAGTGGATCACCGTGTCGGCAGCGGTCAGGTTAAGCCCCGCGCCGCCGGCTTTCAGGCTGATCAGGAAGATCGGCAGTTCGCCAGCCTGGAACTGCTGCACCGGGGTGCGGCGATCCTGGGTGCTGCCGGTGAGCTTGGCGTAGGGAATGTTGCGCACCTTCAACTCAGCTTCGATCAGCGCCAGCATTGAGGTGAACTGCGAGAACAGCAGCACCCGCCGACCTTCGGCGAACAACTCTTCAAGCATCTCCAGAAGGCCGCTGAGTTTGCCGGAATCCGCACTGGTCAAGTTGCTGTCGCCTTCCTCGCTGAGTAATCGCAGGTCGCAGCAGGCCTGACGCAGACGCAGCAGTGCTTCGAGAATCACGATCTGGCTGCGCGCCAAACCCTGGCGGGCGATTTCCGCGCGGACCTTCTGATCCATGGCCAGGCGCAGGGTTTCGTAACGGTCACGCTGGGCCGCGCTGAGTTCGACCCAGTGGGTGATTTCGGTTTTCGGCGGCAGTTCGCTGGCCACCTGCTCCTTGGTGCGGCGCAGGATGAACGGTTTGATCCGCCCGGTGAGGTGCGCCAAACGCTGCTGGTTGGCGTTCTTCTCAATCGGCGTGCGGTAGTCGCGGGTAAAGCTTTTGCTGTCACCCAGCCAGCCGGGCATCAGAAAGTTGAACAGCGACCACAGCTCGCCTAGGTGATTTTCCAGCGGCGTGCCTGTCAGGCACAGACGTTGCCCGGCCTGCAGTTGCCCTGCAGCGACGGCGGCCTTGCTGCGTGGGTTCTTGATGTTCTGCGCTTCATCGAGAATCAGCAGGCGATAGCGGTAGGCGCTCAATGCCTTGAGGTCGCGCGGCAGCAGGGCGTAGGTGGTCAGGATGATCTGGTGCTCGTCGATCTGCTTGAACAGCGCGCGGCGCTTCGGCCCGTGCAACGCCAACACCTTGAGCTGCGGGGTGAAGCGCGCGGCTTCATCCTGCCAGTTGGGAATCAGGCTGGTGGGCATGACGATCAGCGCCGGCTGCTGCAAACGCCCGGCGTTGAACTCGCAGAGGATATGGCCAAGGGTCTGCAGGGTTTTACCCAGGCCCATGTCATCGGCCAGCAAACCGCCGACATCCAGCTCGGCCAGGCCCTGCATCCAGGCTAGGCCTTGCAGTTGGTAGGGTCGCAGTTCCGCGAGCAAGCCGGCGGGCGCTTGCAAGGTATTGCTGTCCAGTTGTTGCAGGCGTTGGGCGAACTCACGCAACTGGTCGCCACCTTGCCAACTGATTGCCGGGCCTTCTTGCAGGTGATTGAGGCGCGCGGCATCCAGGCGCGACAGGCGCAGGCGCTGGTTGGACTCACTCGGTTCGCGAACAAACAGCTCGCCCAGGGTCGCGAGCAGCGGTTTGAGGCGGGCCAGCGGCAGAGCGGCGCGTTTGTGGTTATGCGGCAGGCTAACCAGCACCACTTCGTCGTCATCGCGTTTGTTCAGCGCTTCGCCGTTGAGCAACCAGGGTTTTTGGCGGATGGCCTGCAGCAGTATCGGCAACAGGCTGATGCGCTGGCCTTCGACCTCGATACCCAGTTCCAGATCGAACCAGGTTTGCTCGGGGTCTTCTTCGACTTCGGCGTACCAGTCATCGACCTGTGCCAGGTTGAACTGGAAGTCCGGCTGCATGCGGATCTGCCAGCCCTCTGCGCGCAGCGCTGGCAGATGCTCACGAATAAACTGCAACCAGGCAGTCTCACTGGGTTGCTCGTAAGCTTCGCCGGCGCTTTCCGGCAGCGCTTCGCTCTGCCGCAGCGCCACTTGCAGGCCGGTTTGTTCCAGGCGTTTGCGCAGTTGGGTTTCAGCGCTGATGTCACGCACGATGCGCAGGCTGTGCTGGGCGCTCTGCTTGATCAGCAAGTCCTTGCCCTGTTTGCCAGATGCCAGGTGGCCCTGGTAATTGAAGGCCAATGCGGCACGGTGCTGGGTTTGTTCCTGCATACGGCCCTTGCGCGCATCAAAGTGCACGCGCACCAGGCTGCCGAGGCTCAGTACCGGGCTGGGCTGCAGGTTTTCCAGGCACTCTTCGCGGGCCTGTGGGCTGCTGACGATCAGTGGCGAGAGGTCGACGCCTTGTTCCTGCTGGGTTTGCAGGGTGAGTAGGGCGCTGGCCACGTGTTTGCAGTTGAAGCCCACCGGGCAGCTGCAATGGCCGGTTACGCCCCAGCCCTGGCCGTAATGGTGCAGGGTGATGCGCTGTTGATAGGTTTGCGCACCGGAGCCACGGCAGCTGGCCAACAGGGTGCTGTCTTTGAGGCTGAGCAAACGGCTGCGGCCTTGGGCGGCATAGGCCTGACCGCGCAGCAAGTCGCCATCGCCGAATTCTGCGCGCCAGTCTTCCTGGCGTAGATGCAGGATGTCGAGGGCCATCAGAGGCACCGGGCGGGCGAGTGGACGAATCGTGGCATGGGCAGCTTTCTCGAAGGCAGCCGATGATTCTTGCACAGCCAGCGTGGGATTAGCAGGCTGTTTTCAGGCTCAGGGGGCGCAAGCTGCGTTGCCTGATAGGCGGGTATGCGGCGGGCTGATGCTGCTTGGCGTGGGCTCAGGGGCGTTGCAGGGCCGCTCGGTATTGCCCCGGAGTGGCGCTGAAGGCCTGGCGGAAACGGTTGTTGAAATGGCTGGCACTGGCAAAGCCGCAGGCCAGGGCCACTTCAGCCAGTGGCAGCGTGCTGTGTTGCAACAGGTGCTGACCATGGCGCAGGCGTTGCGCCAGCACATAGCGATGCGGCGGCAGGCCGAAGCTGAGTTGGAACATCCTGGCGAAGTGGTATTCGGAGAGCGCACACAAACTGGCCAGCTGACCCAGGCTGAGCGCTTCACTGAGGTTGGCCTGGATAAACTCGCGCACTCGCCGTCGCTGGCTGGGTGCCAGGCCGCCAGTCAAACGCAGCCCCTCGCGGCGTCCCACTTGGGACAGCAACGCGTGGTTGATCAGGCCGTGTGCCAGGCTGCTGCTGAGCAGGCGTTCGGCCGGTTCCTGCCAATCCAGCTGGCTGAGCTGACGAAAGCGCTGGGCTTGCTGCGGGTCATCGAGAAAGGTGCCTTCGCGCAGTTCCAGTTCCCGTGGTTCGCGGTCTAACAGGTTCACGGCCGCCAGGGCGAATTGCTCCTGGCTGATATACAGATGGGCCAGATGGATTTCACCGTTGATCACCCACTCCGACTGATGGCCGGCCGGAAGGATGCACAGCTTGTCTGGCGCGCCTTTGCTGTGTGGGCTCTCGCGGCGGAAGGTGCCGGTGCCGCCGGCCAGGTAGCAGGACAGCGTGTGATGGCTGGGGGCTTCGTAATCGCGGGCATCATGACGGTTGCTCCACACGGCAGCCGCCAGCCCGTCGCCCAACTCGGCGCTGCGGTGCAGGCGGGTGTTGGGCGAGCTGTGCATGCTCTGGAAAACCTGTAGGTGCTCAAGTTGCGACATAAATCCTCCGTCGCTCCATGCTACGCCGGGCATGCCCGCGTGCCAGCCCCCGCGCGCGGAAAAGCGCAAGATTATGCAAGGCGCGGTTATCTGTAGCTGTCGAGTATTTCCAGGTAGCGCGGCTGTTGCTTGAGCGCATTCAGGCTGTTCTGCAGCCGGGTGAGCTGCACCGCGTCGGTGTCCAGGCTGAAGGCGTAATACATGGCGCTTTCCTTGAGCACATGCACCGGGGTGAAGTCGTGGCTGTGCATGTCCAGGTTGCGGATAAACCAGTAGGCGGTGGTTTCGTCGTAGGCCCATAGGTCGATACGGCTGTTATGCAGCAGGTTGGCCAGCTGAATCGCGCTGGCCGAGATCTGCAGCTGGTTGTCGTTGATGCCAAGGCTATTCAGCAGGTGATGGCCGACATCATCTCGAATCACACCGATGCGGTGTGCGCTGAGATCTGCCGGTTGCTTGATCTGTAACTGGCGATCCTTGCGCGCTAATAACACGATGCGGCTGGGCATGATCGGTCCGACCCACTTGAACTGCGGGCCACGCTCCTCGGTGCGGGTCATGGAAAACAGCATCACCCCCGGACCTTTGCGCGCCATCTGATAACCGCGCGCCCAGGGCAGTGAACGAATATCCCGGCGCGCGATGGGCAGGCCGGCGCTGGCGGCCGCTTCCAGCAGGATGTCCACGGTAATGCCACGGGCGATGCCGCTTTCGGTGTAGTTGTAGGGTGGGAATTCTTCGGTGATGAAGTCCAGCGACTCCCACTTAGCTTCGGCATGCAGCGTCAGGCTGAAAAAACACAAGGAAACAAACGCAAGCGCGTTGCCAAGGCGAGAAGACATGCGGCGTACCTCAGGCTACAGCGACCGGCAACGCCGGGTGGCTCAGGCAGTGTGGCGGGTGCGCATGCGTCAGCGACACCCTGTATTGACGCTAGCCTGCCGGGTATAGGCTGTCGACTCGTCACATATACCGCTCTGTATGGTTATCTGCTTGCTTGCAAGTGAATGGCTATTAACCGTCGAGGGTGAGGCATCAGCTCTGCGTGCGCTCGTACCAGCCCTTGCTGTTATTGACCATGCGCACCAGCCAGAGCATCACCGGCACCTCGATCAGCACACCGACCACCGTGGCCAGCGCCGCACCGGAGTTGAAGCCGTACAGCGCGATGGCCACGGCTACGGCCAACTCGAAGAAGTTCGACGCGCCGATCATTGCCGCCGGCCCAGCGATATCGTGGCGCACCTTGAGTTGCCGGCACATCCAGTATCCGAGGGCTGCGATAAACAGCGTCTGCAGCAGAATTGGCACGGCCAGCATGGCGATGATCAGAGGCTGGGCAATGATGGTCTGACCCTGGAAGGAGAACAGCAGCACCAGGGTGGCGAGCAGGGCGAGGATGGAGAACAGGCCGATACGCGCCAGCACCGCTTGCAGCGCAGCATCACCCCGGCGCAGCAGACGCGCGCGGATCAATTGGGCGATGGCCAGGGGGATAACGATATACATCACCACCGACAGCAGCAGGGTGTCCCAGGGCACCGGAATCGATGACACGCCCAGCAGCAGGGCGACGATGGGGGCGAAGGCGAACACCATTACCAGATCGTTGATCGCCACCTGGGTCAGGGTGAAGTTGGCGTTGCCCTTACACAGGTTGCTCCAGACGAACACCATTGCGGTGCAGGGCGCGGCGCCAAGCAGAATCAGCCCGGCCACGTAGCTGTCGATCTGCTCGGCTGGCAGCCAGTCGGCGAATACATGACGCAGAAACAGCCAGGCCATAAAGGCCATGGTGAAGGGTTTGATCAGCCAGTTGATGCTCAGCGTCACGCCCAGGCCGGCGCGCTGCTGGTAGACCTCACCAATCGCGCGAAAGTCGATCTTCATCAGCATGGGGATGATCATCACCCAGATCAGCAGCCCCACCGGGATATTCACCTGAGCAACTTCCAGAGCGCCCACCGCTTGCGCTGCTTCGGGGGCGAACAGGCCGAGCAGGGTGCCGCCGATAATGCAGAGAAATACCCAGAGCGTCAGGTAACGCTCGAACAGACCGAGCGGCGAGCGGGTTTGAGGATCGGAGGATTCTAGGGCGTTGGCCATACTGGATTCCTTGGGTGAGTGGCGAGTCTAGCCAGTCCCGCTGCGCTCGTTATTGATCTGGGTCGGCTTGGGTTAGGCTGAATATACGGTTTACAAGATATATGGATATCAATATATTCGCCAAACCGTATTTACCTGACACCCATCGCCATGAGCCAAAAGATTCGTGTGTTGTTCCTCTGCGTAGCCAACGCTGCCCGCTCGCAAATGGCCGAAGCGCTGCTACGCCATACCGATCCCGAAGGCTATGAGGTTTTTAGCGCCGGCACTCTGCCTGGTGAGGTTGATCCGCGTGCACGTCAGGCCCTGGAGCAGTTGGGCGTCAGCACGGAAGGCCTGCACAGCAAGGCGCTGGAGAGCTTCGATGGCCAGCAGTTCGATTACGTGATCACCCTGTGCGACAAGTCCGCCTTCGAGTGCAGCACCTTGCCCGGGGCCGGCGAATACATCGCCTGGGATTTCGAGGACCCGGCCAGCAGCCAGCAGCAGAATGCCTACAAGCACTGCCTGCAGCAGATCCATGAGCGCATCAAGATGTTCGTGCTGGTCAAGAGCAAGGCCCAGGCTCCGCTGCAGATGCTGGCGCCGGTCACCTTGTTCAAGTGCCTGGCCGACGACACCCGTGCGCGCATGACTCAGCTGATCGCCCAGGAGGGCGAGCTGTGTGTCTGCGAGCTGACCGCCGCCCTGCAGGAAAGCCAGCCGAAGATCTCCCGTCATCTGGCCCAGCTGCGCAGCAGCGGCCTGTTGCAGGATCGCCGCGCCGGGCAGTGGGTCTACTACCGCCTGCATCCGCAACTGCCGGCCTGGGTTGGTCAGATCCTGGCGCAGGTGCTTCAGGCTGACGATCCGCAACTGGCCGAAGATCGTTTGCGCCTGCACAGCATGCGTGACCGTCCTGATCGCGCCTCGCTGTGCGGCTGAGCCACTGTTTTCTGGAGAAAGGCCATGACCTTTGAGTTGCCGAATATCGACTCCGAACTGCTCGAACCGCCCAGTCAGGAACAACTGTCCAAGCCGGCCCCGCTGCATAAGCCACGCATTCTGCTGCTGTACGGCTCAAACCGAGCGCGCTCCTACAGCCGCCTGCTGACCGAAGAGGCCGCGCGCCTACTGCAGCAGTTCGGCGCCGAAGCGCGGATCTTCAACCCCAGCGGTTTGCCGCTGCCGGACGACGCCCCGGAGGATCACCCCAAGGTGCAGGAACTGCGCGAACTGGTGCTGTGGAGCGAGGGCATGGTCTGGTGCTCGCCGGAGCGCCATGGCGCGATGACCGGGGTGTTCAAATCGCAGATCGACTGGATTCCTCTGAGCATGGGCGCTGTGCGCCCGACCCAGGGCAAGACCCTGGCGCTGATGCAGGTCAGCGGCGGCTCGCAATCCTTTAATGCGCTGAACCAGATGCGCGTGCTGGGGCGCTGGATGCGCATGTTCACCATCCCCAACCAGTCCTCGGTGGCCAAGGCCTTCCTCGAATTCGACGACGCCGGGCGGATGAAGCCATCGGCCTATTACGACCGCGTGGTCGACGTGATGGAGGAACTGGTCAAGTTCACCCTGTTGCTGCGCGGCCAGACGGACTACCTGGTGGACCGTTATTCCGAGCGCAAGGAATCCGCTGAGCAGCTGAGCAAACGGGTCAATCAGGCTTCCATTTAATTTTCAGGATTACTTCGCATGTCCCATCCCTTTGATGTTCTAAACATTCCCGGTCATGCCGGTCGACTGATCTTTACCCCCTGCCCGGGCACCAAGGACAGCAGCCTCGGAAGCGCCCTGAGCACCCTGCAACAGGCCGGCGCCGATGCCTTGCTGACCCTGATGCCCTACGCCGAGCTGGCGCAAAACGCCGCCAGCGAGTTGCCCGCGCTATCTGCCGGCCAAGGGCTGCTCTGGCTGCATTTGCCGGTGGCCGACGAGCAGGTGCCACAGGCGGATTTCGACGCCGCCTGGCCGGCGGCCATGGCGCAGATTCGTGAGTTGCTGGCGGCCGACAAGGCCATCGCCATCCACTGCAAGGGCGGCTCCGGGCGCACCGGGCTGATTGCTGCGCGCATCCTCATCGAGCTGGGCATCGCCCGCAGCGAGGCCATCAGCCTGGTGCAGGCGCTGCGGCCGAAAGCCATCCAACACCCAGCCCATGCGGGCTGGCTCGCCCAGTTCGGCAACTGAGGTGAGCACGCTCAACACTCTGGGCCTGTTCGCACTGACGGCGCTGGCCGAGATCATCGGCTGCTACCTGCCGTACCTGTGGCTCAAGCAGGGCAAGAGCATCTGGCTGCTGGTGCCGGCCGCCGCCGCCCTGGCGCTGTTCGCCTGGCTGCTGACCCTGCACCCGACCGCCGCCGGGCGGGTGTATGCCGCTTATGGCGGGGTGTATGTGGCGATGGCAATTATCTGGCTATGGCTGGTGGACGGTATTCGTCCGACCCATTGGGACCTGCTGGGCGCGGCGGTGGCCATGCTCGGTATGGCGATCATCATTTTTGCGCCGCGCAATATTTAACCCGTTCAACGAGAGAGTCTGTCATTGGCTATCAAGGTAGGTATCAACGGTTTTGGTCGTATTGGTCGTCTGGCGCTGCGCGCTGCATGGGGCTGGCCGGAACTGGAGTTTGTGCAGATCAACGACCCAGCAGGCGACGCCGCAACCCACGCCCACCTGCTGAATTTCGACTCGGTGCACGGTCGCTGGCAGCACGAGGCGAGCAATGAGGGCGAGTGCATCCTGATCGACGGCAAGCGGATCAAGGTCACGGCCAATAAGGCCATCACCGATACCGACTGGAGCGGCTGCGATCTAGTGATCGAGGCCAGTGGCAAGATGAAGACTGTCGCTGTGTTGCAAGGCTATCTGGATCAAGGCGTAAAGCGCGTGGTGGTCTGTGCGCCGGTGAAAGAGCAGGGCGCGCTGAACATTGTGATGGGCGTCAACCAGCAGCTGTTCGACCCGGCGCAGCACCGCATCGTCACTGCGGCGTCCTGCACCACCAACTGCCTGGCTCCGGTGGTCAAGGTGATCCACGAAAACCTCGGCATCCGCCACGGTTCGATCACCACCATCCACGACCTGACCAACACCCAGAGCATCCTCGATACGCCGCACAAGGACCTGCGCCGTGCCCGTGCCAGCGGCATGAGCCTGATCCCCACCAGCACCGGCTCGGCCACGGCGATCGCGGAAATCTTCCCTGAGCTGCGCGGCAAACTGAATGGTCACGCCGTGCGCGTACCGCTGGCCAATGCCTCGCTGACCGACTGCGTATTTGAAGTGCAGCGCGCCACCACGGTGGAGGAGGTCAACGCACTGCTTAAGGCCGCCGCTGCTGGGCCGCTGGCGGGGATTCTGGGCTATGAAGAACGGCCGCTGGTGTCCATCGATTACCGCACCGATCCGCGCTCTTCGATTATCGATGCGCTGTCGACCATGGTGGTCAACGGCACCCAGGTGAAGCTGTACGCCTGGTACGACAACGAATGGGGCTACGCCAACCGTGCGGTGGAGCTGGCGCGAATGGTGGGTTTGGCAGATTAACCAGGCTCTTGTGAGAGGGACTTTAGCCACGACTTGCTTTAACTGCTGTCGCGGCTAAAACGGAATGCCGCCCAGCCCCTCCCACGGTTTACATAGGATTCGTTATGCACGCCTTATCCCGCCTAGCCCCCGAAGTGCGCCAATACCTGCTGGTCACCGGCAATTACTGGGCTTTCACCCTGACCGACGGCGCACTACGCATGTTGGTGGTGCTGCATTTTCACAGCCTGGGTTACACGCCACTGCAGATCGCCGCGCTGTTTCTGTTCTATGAGATTTTCGGCGTGGTCACTAATCTGGTCGGCGGCTATCTGGGCGCGCGGCTGGGCTTGAATCGCACCATGAATATCGGCCTGGGCCTGCAGGTGGCGGCGTTGCTGATGCTCACCGTGCCCGCGGCCTGGCTGACGATTCCCTGGGTGATGGGCGCGCAGGCGCTGTCCGGTATCGCCAAAGACCTGAACAAGATGAGCGCGAAAAGCTCGATCAAGCTGCTGGTGCCGAACAGTCAGCAGGGCACGCTGTACAAGTGGGTGGCGATCCTGACCGGCTCGAAGAATGCGCTGAAGGGCGTGGGCTTCTTTATGGGTGGCGCGCTGCTGGCGTTGCTCGGCTTCGCTGGGGCGGTGTTGGCCATGGCCGCTGTGCTGGCGCTGATCTGGTTGGCCAGCCTGTTGCTGCTGAAAAAGGATCTGGGCAAGGCGAAAGCCAAACCGAAGTTTCGCGACATTCTGTCCAAGAGCCGGGCGATCAATATTCTGTCGGCCGCACGCTTGTTCTTATTCGGCGCCCGCGATGTGTGGTTTGTCGTGGCTTTGCCGGTGTACCTGTCCAGTGTGTTTGGCTGGGATTTTTGGATGGTCGGCGGCTTTCTCGCTGCCTGGGTGATTGGCTACGGCATGGTGCAGTCCTTCGCCCCAGCCATCACCGGCAAAGCCAGTGGCCAGTTGCCGGATGGCCGCGCGGCATTCGCCTGGGCTGCGGTGCTGGCCGGGTTGCCCGCCGTCATTGCCCTGGGTTTGAACAGTGATTTGCCGGTGCAGTGGGTCTTGCTCGGCGGGCTGATGCTGTTTGGCGCGCTGTTTGCGGTGAACTCCTCGCTGCACAGCTACCTGATCGTCAGCTACGCCAAGGCAGACGGCGTGTCGCTGGATGTGGGCTTCTATTACATGTCCAACGCCCTCGGCCGGTTGATCGGCACGCTGCTGTCGGGCTGGGTGTATCAGGCTTATGGCCTGGAGGCGTGCCTGTGGGTGTCCTCGGCTTTTGTCCTGCTGGCGGCATTGATTTCTATTGGACTGCCTAGGCATCGGGCGGCGGATTAAAAAAATTGCCGGGAGCAATTTTTAACGTCGCGTAACGACGGCCCGTAGGGTGGCCGCCAGGGATGGCAGGCCATAAAAGCGCAAGTTTGTGCAAGAACAGCCGGGTCGATCAGGCGCAGACTCCTGAATATTCAAAGGGAGTCTGTTGATGAATCTGTCGCTCTATCTGCTCACCGTACTGATCTGGGGCACCACCTGGATTGCTCTCAAACTGCAACTGGGCGAAGTAGCGATTGCCGCGTCCATCGCCTATCGCTTTGCCCTGGCCTCGCTGGTGCTGTTCGCCATTCTGCTGCTTAGCGGCCGTTTGCAGAAACTCGATACGCGTGGTCAGCTGATCTGTCTGGTGCAGGGACTGTGCCTGTTCTGCCTGAACTTCATGTGCTTCTACACCGCCTGTCAGTGGATTCCCAGCGGCCTGGTCGCGGTGATCTTTTCCACTGCCACGCTGTGGAATGCGATCAATGCGCGGCTGTTCTTCAAGCAGCAGATCGCCGCCAATGTACTGGCCGGTGGTGCGCTGGGCCTCGGCGGCCTGGCGCTGCTGTTCTGGCCGGAACTGGCCGGGCAGGAAGCCAGCCATGAAACCCTGCTGGGCATCGGCCTGGCATTGCTCGGTACGCTGTGTTTCTCCGCCGGCAATATGCTCTCCAGCCTGCAGCAGAAGGCCGGGCTCAAGCCGCTGACCACCAATGCCTGGGGCATGCTCTATGGCGCGTTGATGCTGGTGGCGATCTGCCTGGTCAGCGGCACGCCGTTCGGTTTCGAGTGGAACACCCGTTACGTCGGCACTCTGCTGTACCTGGCGATTCCCGGCTCGGTGATCGGCTTTACCGCCTACCTGACTCTGGTCGGGCGCATGGGCCCGGAGCGCGCGGCCTACTGCACCGTGTTGTTCCCGGTGGTGGCGCTGAATATCTCGGTATTTGCCGAGGGCTATCAATGGACCGCACCGGCGCTGTTCGGCCTGGTGCTGGTGATGTTGGGTAACGTGCTGGTGTTTCGTAAGCCCAAGGCGCTACCGGCAACGGTTGTACTGGCCGCCAAGGGTTAACTCGGCCACTTCCAGGCTGGCTCATCGAACATGCCCTGGCCCTGGATCACGGTTTGCCCCAGCTGTTTTTCCAGGACGATGGCGTTGCACTCGGGGTGTTGCTCCAGGGTGGCGATCAGGCGGCTGGCATGGGATACCACCCAGACCTGGGTGTGCCGCGACGCAGCGATAATCAGCCGGCCGAGGGCTGGCAGCAGGTCGGGGTGCAGGCTGGTCTCCGGCTCATTCAGCACCATCAGTGTGGGTGGCCGTGGGGTGAGCAGGGCGGCGACCAGCAGCAGATAGCGCAGGGTGCCGTCCGACAGTTCGCTGGCCGACAACGGCCGCAGCAGGCCGTCCTGTTGCAGTTCTACGGCGAAACGCCCGCCTTGTTGAAAGTCGATACGCAAACGTGCGCCGGGGAAGGCGTCGCTGATGGCCGCATCCAGCGCAGCGGCATCGCCGATTTCACGAATGGTCTGCAACGCCGCCGCCAGGTCACGACCGTCGTGGTGCAGCACCGGGGTACGGGTGCCCAGTTGCGGCTGGCGCGCGGGCGCTTCGGCATCGCTGCGGAAGTGATCGTAGAAGCGCCAACGGCGAATATGCTCGCGCAGGTGGGAGACTTCCGGGCAGGCCGGATCATTACCGATCTGCTCATACAGGCTGTCGAAGCTTGGCAGGTGTTGGGCCATTACCTGCCAGTTGCGCCCCTCACGCATACGCACCATCGCGCCGGCACGATCCACCAGCAGCGAGGCGGGGCGAAAGCTGCCCCCGGCCCAGATGCATTCGCGTTTGATCTCGGGATCCAGGGCGAAAGCGCTGGGCATATCGCGGCTCTCGCCGGAGTTGGACTCCGGTAGCCCGAGGGAAATGGCATAGCTGAAGTCATCGCCGGCAAAACCCAGACGCAGGCGCCGAGCCTCCTTGCGCGGGCCGCCCTGCACCGGCACCTCGCCGCTGAGCATGCGCCGGCTGAGGGTTTCCGGCCCGGCCCAGAAGGTGGAATCCAATCCGCCCTCACGAGCCAATGCATTGACCACGCCGCCCTGGGCGGTTTCCGCCAGCAGGCGCAGGGCGCGATAGAGATTCGACTTGCCGCTGCCATTGGCCCCGGTCACCAGATTGAGCCGACCCAGCGGTAGCACCAGATTGTTGATCGAGCGGTAGTTGGCGACGGCGAGGGTGTGCAGCATGGGTGTCGTCCTGACGGTGGATTGATGGATGCTGGCAGCGTGTAGGGTGCGTTTAAAACAAGCCCAACTGTCCGCCGATCAGCGTGGCGAAGTCATCTTCTACAAACGGCAGGATGGCGTCGGCCACCGGTTGCAGTTGGCGGGTCAGGTAGTGGTCGTAGTCGATGGCGGCGCTCCGCGCTTCCAGCGGTTGCGGGCCGGCTGTGGTGATCACGTAGCTGATCCAGCCGCCGCGCTGGTATTGCAGCGGGCGGCCGTGGGCGGCGTTGTACTCGTCGGCCAGGCGCGCGGCGCGCACATGGGGCGGTACGTTGCGTTCGTAATCGGTGAGCAGGCGGCGCAGGCGTTTGCGGTAGACCAGTTGCTCATCCAGCTTGCCGCTTAGGGTGCGCTCGACGTAATCACGCACATAGTCCTGATAGGGCTGGCCGAGAAAGATGCGTTCGTACAGCTCGCGTTGAAACTGCTGAGCCAGTGGCGACCAGTCGCTGCGCACGGTTTCCAGGCCTTTGTAGACCATCTTGTGGTCACCGTCAGGCTGGGTGATCAGCCCGGCGTAGCGCTTCTTGCTGCCTTCCTCGGTGCCGCGAATGGTCGGCATCAGAAAACGCCGGTAATGGGTTTCGAACTGCAGTTCCAAGGCGCTTTCCAGGCCGTACTCATCATGCAAGTGATCGCGCCACCAGGCATTCACCTTAGCCACCAGTGCGCGGCCGATCTGTGCGGCGGCGTCTTCAGTATGTGGGCGCTTGAGCCAGACGAAGGTGGAGTCGGTGTCGCCGTAGATCACCGCATAACCCTCTGCCTCGATCAGCGCGCGGGTGCGGGCCATGATCTCGTGGCCGCGCAGGGTGATGGAGGAGGCCAGGCGCGTATCGAAAAAGCGGCAACCGCTGGAACCGAGCACACCGTAGAAGGCGTTCATGATGATCTTCAGCGCTTGCGACAGCGGCGCGTTGTGCTCGCTTTTGGCCGCCTCACGGCCCCGCCACACGCGCTCGACAATCGCCGGCAGGCAATGCTCGCTGCGCGAGAACCGCGCGCCGCGAAAGCCCGGCACCGAGTGGGCGTCATCCGGCTGGCGCAAGCCCTCGATCAGCCCCACCGGGTCGATCAGAAAGCTGCGGATAATCGATGGGTACAGGCTCTTGTAATCGAGCACCAACACCGACTCATACAGCCCCGGCTGCGACTCCATAACAAAACCGCCGGGGCTGGCTTGCGGTGGGTTGTCCCCCAGATTCGGCGCAACAAAACCACGGCGGTGCATCAGCGGCATATACAGGTGCTCGAAGGCTGCCACCGAGCCGCCGCTGCGGTCGGCGGGCAGGCCGGTGACCGTGGCGCGCTCCAGCAGGAAGTCGAGGATCGCGGTTTTGCCGAAGATCCGTGTAACCAGCTCGCAATCGCGCAGGTTGTAGCGCGCCAGGGCCGGTTTGTCCTCGCGGAACATGCGGTCGATTTCGTCCATGCGCTGGTAGGGCGTGGAGATGTCCTTGCCCTCACCGAGGAGGGTTTGCGCGACGTTTTCCAGACTGAACGAAGGGAAGCTCCAGGTCGCCGAACGCAGCGCCTCGATGCCGTCGATGATCAAGCGCCCGGCCGCGTCAGCAAAAAAGTGACCGTTGCCGCTGCCATGCTCGCGCCACTGCATCTCGCTGCCATCGCGGCCCAGGCGCAGGGGGATGGCCAGGTTGCGCGCATGTTCATGCAGCACACGCAGGTCGAATTGCACCAGGTTCCAGCCGATGATCGCGTCCGGGTCATGCGCGGCCATCCACTGGTTCAGGCATTCGAGCAGCTCGCCACGGCTGGCGCAGTAGTGCAGCTGGAAATCCACATCTGGCTGCTGCTCCGGCGTGCGGCCGAGCATGTACACGTTGCGCTGGCCGCAGCCTTCAATGGCGATGGAGTACAGCTCACCAAAGGCATTGGTCTCGATGTCCAGCGAGGCCAGTTTGAGCGTCGGGCGGTAACCCTCGCAGGGCTTGATCTGTGCCTCCAGCAGCAGAGCGGGATTGGTCACATCGGGCGTGCCGGTGAACTGCACGGGAGCGGTGATAAAGCGCTCCATCAGGTAGCGCTCGGGCGGTCGCACATCGGCTTCGTACACGTCCAGGCCAGCGCGGCGCAGCTGTTTGTCGAGGTCCATCAAGGTACGGTGCTGTTGGCAATACAGGCCGAGCACCGGGCGCAGGTGAAAGTCCTTGAGGCCCAGCGGGCGTAGCTCGACGCCGCGTTCGTTGGCCAGCAGCGCTTGCGCCTGCTCGCGTTGCGCAGCCGGGATAAAGGCCACCGAGGTTTGCAGCGGCAGACGCAGCAGGCGCGGACCGCTGTCGGTGGCCAACCAGAACTCCACCTTCGTGCCGGCCGGCGTATCACGCCAGTGGCGAGTCAGCAGAAAGCCCTGTTGTAGATCCACCGTGTTGTTCTCGGGTTGTGTTCATCGGGCAATTCTACGCGGGCTTTTATCTGTATGCCTATACAGTTGTTGTGCGGCTGCCAAGCGGGCACAGACAAATCAGCTATTCCGAGTAAAATGCTCGGCCTGATTGACTGCCCGATAGCGAAACCATGTCCCTGCCCAAGCACCACCTCGAACTCCTGAGCCCGGCGCGCGATACCGCGATTGCCAAGGAAGCCATCCTGCACGGCGCCGATGCCGTGTATATCGGCGGCCCCGGCTTCGGTGCGCGGCACAACGCCAGCAACAGTGTGGCGGACATTGCCGAGCTGGTGCAGTTTGCCCACCTGTTCCATGCGCGGGTGTTCGTTACCCTCAACACCATCCTGCATGAGGATGAGTTGGAACCGGCGCGGCAGATGATCTGGCAGCTCTACGAGGCGGGCATCGATGCGCTGATCGTGCAGGACATGGGCGTGATGGAAATGGACCTGCCGCCCATCGAGATCCACGCCAGTACCCAGTGCGACATCCGCACCCTGGAAAAAGCCCGCTTCCTCGACAACGCCGGTTTCTCGCAGTTGGTGCTGGCCCGCGAGCTGAACCTGGAAGAAATCAGCAACATTTGCCGCAACGTCGATTCGGCGGTGGAGTTCTTTATCCACGGCGCGCTCTGTGTGGCGTTCTCCGGGCAGTGCAATATCTCCCACGCGCAAACCGGCCGTAGTGCCAACCGGGGTGACTGTTCGCAAGCCTGCCGCCTGCCATACACCCTGAAAGACGATCAGGGCCGCGTAGTGGCCTTTGATAAGCACCTTCTGTCGATGAAGGACAACAACCAGACCGACAACCTGATTCATCTGGTCGATGCCGGCGTGCGCTCGTTCAAAATCGAAGGGCGTTACAAAGACATGAGCTACGTGAAGAACATCACCGCGCACTACCGCCGCGAGCTGGATGCGATTCTCGAACAGCGCCCGCACCTGGCCCGTGCCGCCAGCGGCCGCACCGAGCACTTCTTCACCCCGGACACCGACAAGACCTTCCACCGCGGCAGCACTGATTATTTCGTCACCGACCGCAAGGTGGACATCGGCGCGTTCGACTCGCCGACCTTTACCGGCTTGGCGGTGGGCTATATCGAGAAAGTGAACAAGCGCGACCTGATTGCCGTCACCGATACGCAGCTGTCCAACGGCGATGGCCTGAACGTGCTGATCAAGCGTGAAGTGGTAGGTTTTCGCAGCAACATCTGCGAGCTCAAAGGCGAGTTTGAAGAAGACGGCGAGAAGCGCTACCGCTACCGCGTCGAGCCTAATGAGATGCCCGAAGCCATGCACCGCGTGCGCCCGCAGCATCCGCTCAACCGCAACCTCGACCACAACTGGCAACAGGCCTTGCAGAAAACCTCCGCCGAGCGCCGCATTGCGGTCAGCTGGCAGTTGGCGGTGCAGGGTGATCAGTTGAATGTGAGCGTCACCAGTGAAGAGGGCATCAGCGCTCGCGTTAGCCTGGCCGGGCCGTTCGCCGCCGCCAAGGATGCCGAGCAAGCCCGCGAGCAACTGACCGATGGCCTGAGCAAACTGGGCACCACCATCTACTACAGCACTGGCGCGCAGATTGACTGTGAGGCCGTGCCATTTGTCCCTGGCTCGCAACTCAAGGCCCTGCGCCGTGAAGCGATTGAGGCGCTGACTCAGGCCCGCGTTGCCGCTCATCCGCGTGGCGGGCGTAAGCCGGTCAGCGTGCCGCCACCGGTCTACCCGGAATCGCACCTGACCTTCCTTGCCAACGTCTACAACGACAAGGCGCGCACCTTCTACAAGCGTTACGGCGTGCAGCTGATCGACGCGGCGTATGAGGCCCATGAAGAGGCGGGCGACGTGCCGGTGATGATCACCAAACACTGCCTGCGCTTCTCCTTCAACCTGTGCCCCAAGCAGGCCAAGGGCGTGACCGGCGTACGCACGAAGGTCTCGGACATGCAGCTGATCCATCAGGACGAAGTGCTGACCCTGAAGTTCGACTGCAAACCTTGTGAGATGCACATCATCGGCAAGATGAAGGGCCATATCCTGCATCAGCCACAGCCGGGCAGCGCGCAAAGCAGCGGCGGTGTAGTGGGCTATATCACCCCGGATGATCTGCTCAAGACCATCAAGCGCTGAGTGTCGGTCAGCGGTTGCACACCGCCGCGTCAGCGGCGGGTTGGTCTGGCCTGCTTGTCAGTCAGGATCACCAGCGCAATGCCGCCGAGTATGGCCAGTGAGGCCAGGAGCAGGCGTAGGCTGAGCGGTTCGGCGAGCAGCACCACACCGCCCAGCGCAGCGATCACCGGTACGCTGAGTTGCACGCTGGCGGCCGTGGTGGCTTTCAAGGCCGGCAAGGCGCTGTACCAGACGGCATAGCCGAGCCCGGATGCCAGCGCGCCCGAGGCGATGGCGTAGGCGATTCCAGCGGAGTGTTGCAGCGAGAGATCGCCGAGCATGGCGACACTCAGAATCAGCGCAATCGGCACCGCTCGGAGGAAATTGCCGGCGGTGACCTGCAGCGGATCGCCCGTGCCTTTGCCGCGCAACGAATAGATTCCCCACGCCATGCCCGCACCCAGCATCAGTGCCGAAGCCAGTGGCGGCGGTGCGGAGATACCCGGTAACAGCAACCCAACCAGTCCGCCAATGGCCAGCAACAGGCCGCCAAGCTGGGGCACTCGCAGGCGTTCGCCACGGTACAGGCCATAACCGATCATGGTGCTTTGCACTGCGCCAAACAGCAGCAGGGCGCCGGTGGCCGTCGACAGTTCGAGGTAAGCGAAGGAAAAGCCGGCGGCGTAGGCAAACAGGGCCAGTGCTGATAGCCAGTTGCCTTGGCCAGCGGCGCTACCGGCGCGGATACGCACAATTAGCCAGAGCACGGCTGCCCCGGCGAGCAGGCGAATGCTGGTAAAACTGGCGGCATCAATGCTGCCGTCGGCGAGTGCTGCCCGGCAGAGCAGGGAGTTGGCCGCGAAGGCGATCAGCGCGAGTGTCGTCATGCAGACAAGGCGGGTGGATGACATGGGCGTTCCCACGGCGGCGTCAGTGGGGCGTTTGGCGAGGCAGTCACTCACTGCGCTTGCCAAAACCCTTGGCAAGAAACAGCCAGGCCATCAGCGGATAACAGAAATAATGCAGGGCAAAGATCAGCAAACCCATGGGGCTGGGATCATCCTTCCACGCCATCATGGCCAGTAACCCCAGGTAGAGCAGCGCCAGGATGCCGCCATACAGCGCGACCAAGCGGCGACGTTCGCCTTGCAAGGGTGCGCGGCGGTTGCGCCAGGAGAACCACAGGGTCATACCAGCGGCCACCAGGGCGGCGATCAGCACCGTGGTCAACAGCCCGCCGAGTTTGACGAAGGTGCGCAGCAGCAGGTTGAGCACGATAACCGCCAACACGCCGCCAAGGGCCAGGCGGGTAACCGCGACGCTGCTGGGGCTTGGCTCGCGCATGAGGCGTGCTCCTAGAGGCTGCGATTAAGGCCGAAACGTTTCTTTAATACAGCTTCGAGCAGGCGTTTAGGCAGTAGCGCCGCCAGTAGCGGCATGCTGCGGCTGCCATTACCCAGGCGTACCAGGTTCGGCCGGGATTTACTCTGCACGGCGGCCAGCAGGTTGCGGGCAAAGTGGCTGGTGGGCGTGGGGTTATCCTGCGAGGCGTTGGCACGGGCGCGGATGCCGTCGCGGATCGGCCACCATGGCGAGGCTTCATCAATCAGCTGTTCGGCCTGCTGGCTGGCGTTGGCGCCAAAGCTGGAGGCAATCGCGCCGGGCTGCACTTCCATCACCTCGATAGCGAAGGGTGCCAGTTCCAGGCGCAGGGCGTCGGTCAGAGCATGCACGGCGGCCTTGGAGGCGCAGTAGGCGCCGGCAAACGGGGTGACCAGCACGCCGGAGACGCTACCGATATTCACCACCAGCCCTTTGTTCTGCCGCAGCAGCGGGAACAGCGCGCGGGTCACGCCGACCAGCGAGAACACGTTGGTTTCGAATTGCTTGCGCATGGCTTCGACACCGCCATCGAGCAGTGGGCCCATGGCGCCGTAGCCGGCGTTATTGATCAGTACGTCGAGCCCGCCGATCTCCGCTTTCAGGCGTTCGGCCAGTTGGCCCAGGCCCAGGCCATCGTTAACGTCCAGTTGTACGGCGTTAAAGCCCGCTTCGCTCAGGGCTGTGAGGTCTTCAGTTTTGCGCGCAGTGGCCCAAACTTGATAACCGGCCTGCTGGAACACCTCGGCCAAGGCGCGGCCAATGCCGCTGGAGCATCCGGTGATCAGTACGCTGGGCTGGGTCATGCAACTTTCCTTATTGTTTTAATGGGGGGTAGCCGTCAACGGCTAAAGCTGCCTTGCAGTCGCTCAGCACGAAACTCCAGGGTCTTGGCGCGGTAGCCGCTGCGCAGCGTGGGCAGCGGCAGGCAGGCTTGCCAGTCGTCACCGGGCAACAATTCGCCAGGGCCACTGTAGTGCGGGGTTTCATACAGGCGCTCGGCCAGGTTGACGCTGTCGCCAGGGCGGTAGGCGGCGATCTGCCAATGCAGCTCAAGCAGTGCGGCTTCGCTGCCATTCTTCAGGTTCAGGGCCAGCGGGCGATCCGCCGGGCAGCGCTCGGGGGCATAGTCGAGGCGTAATTCGAGGTGGGCCAGGTGGCGGTTCTCGCGGCTTTCCTGCCAGAGCACCCAACTGGCGACCAGGCCCAGGCCGATCAGCGCGCCGAGGGAGATTGGCAGTGCCTTGCTCGAGTAGCGGATCAGCAGTATCAGCCAGCTCAACAGCAGAATTGCGCCGAATAGCATTATTCAGGCCTCGGGTTGGTCACGCAGGAACACCAGACTATCAGCCTTGGAGTGTTCCGCCGAATAGCGATAGCCCTGGTAGTTGAAGTCCTTGAGGCCGGCTGGGTCAGTCAGGCGCTCTTTGATCACGTAACGGGCCATCAGGCCACGGGCTTTTTTCGCGTAGAAACTGATGATCTTGTACTGGCCGTTTTTCAGGTCTTTGAATTCGGTGTCGATGATCCGTGCATTCAACGCTTTGCGTTTCACTGCACTGAAGTATTCGTTGGACGCTAGGTTGAGCAGCACCTCGTCGCCTTGGGCCGCCAGCGCCTCATTCAGCCAGCCACTGATGCGCTCGCCCCAGAAGTCATAGAGGTTATTACCGCGCGGGTTGGCCAGTTTGGTGCCCATTTCCAGGCGATAGGGCTGCATCAGGTCGAGCGGGCGCAGCACGCCATACAGGCCGGAAAGCATGCGCAGGTGGGTTTGCGCGAAGTCGAAGTCGGCCTCGCTGAAATCCTCGGCGTTAAGCCCGGTGTACACGTCACCCTTGAATGCCAGCAGCGCCTGTTTGGCATTGGACGGATTGAACGGCCGCACCCAGCTACCGAAGCGTGCAGCGTTAAGGCCGGCGAGTTTGTCCGAGAGGTGCATCAGATCGGCGATCTGCGCCGGGGTAAAGTCGCGCAGCTGCTGGATCAGGTCCTGGGCGTGGTCGAGGTGTTCGGGTTGCGTAAAACGCGGGGTCGCTGGCGGCGTCTCGTAATCGAGGGTCTTGGCGGGGGAAATCACCATCAACATAAGCTGTGCTCCTGAAAGTCTGCGGCGATTCTAGAAGCTGCTGGCGCTTGAGACTACCTATAAGGCCAATTGAGACGCTTGACCCAGGGGCCGCCACGGGGTTGTAGTCTGCCCAGGTCGAATCCTCCAAGGAGCTGCCATGACCGCCTGCAACCATTCGCGCTGGGAGCCATCCCACGATTACCGTCCGCTGGAAACCACTGCTGAGCGTCAGGCCTGGCGTGTTGCCGCACTGACCGGGGTGACCATGCTGGTGGAGATTGTCGCCGGTTATGCGTTCAATTCCATGGCCTTGCTCGCCGATGGCTGGCACATGGCCTCGCATATGCTCGCGATTGGCCTCACCGCTCTGGCCTACATGCTGGCGCGACGCTATGCCAACGACCCACGTTTTGCTTTTGGCACCTGGAAGGTCGAGGTGCTGGCCGGGTTCGCCAGCTCACTGATGTTACTGGTGGTGGTGGCGATGCTGGCGTTCGAATCCTTCTGGCGTTTGTTGCAGCCCCAGGTGATTGCCTTCGAGATGGCGCTGTGGGTCGCCGTCGTTGGCCTGTTGGTCAACCTGGCTTCTGCCTGGCTGCTGCGTGATAGCCATGATCACGGGCATGCCCAGGGCCAGGGTCATAGTCACGCTGGCGCGCATGCGCATGCTGATCACGATCACGATCACGATCACGCAGCGCCAGCGGCGGGCAAGGACCTTAATCGCCATGCCGCCTTTATCCACGTACTGGCCGATGCGCTGACCTCGGTGGCGGCCATCATCGCCTTGCTCGGTGGCCTGCTGCTGGGCTGGGATTGGCTCGACCCGCTGATGGGCGTGATTGGCGCGGTAATTATCGCGGTGTGGGCCAAGGGCCTGCTGATCGAAACCGGCAAGGTGCTGCTCGATCGCGAGATGGACAGCCCGGTGGTCGAGCGTGTACGCAGCGCTTTGGCCGAGGAGGCGGACACTGAACTGGCGGACCTGCACCTATGGCGCGTTGGCCGGGCGCAGTTCGCCTGCATCGTCAGCGTGGTGACCCATGGCGACGACTCGGCAGATCGCTACAAGGCACGGCTGGGGGGGATTGCGGAGTTGGTGCATGTGACCGTGGAGGTCAATCGTTGTGCCGATGAGCACGGGGTGAAGCGAGGCTGACAGGTAAAAATCTTACGGCCCGAAAGCCGGTGCGACTTCCGACTTTAACGGCGACCGCACAGGTCGCCAAGCGCTATTTGTCGCTCCGATAAATAAACCGGTAAATGCCGAAAAAAACGTTTTTCTGTCATCTTTTTTGGAGTATCTAAAAGGCAAGACCGCCGAACCCTGCAGACAGGTGGCGGCCATTGGCCCTCACCTTTTTGCAGCCTTCTCAGCCTCGGCACTGAGGAGTCGACGGCCCCTCCGCGGCGCAGACTCGCCCCTGCGTTGCTTGGCTACTACAAGAAGGTGACCGAGTATGGATGACCACGGACGCTCCAAGCCCACCGCCCCAACCCTGTACGCCCTCGACACCAATGTGCTGATCCACGACCCCAACGCGCTGCTGAATTTTCAGGAGCACCACGTTGCGATTCCCATGACCGTACTGGAGGAACTGGACAAGCTTAAAACCGGCAAACAGGGCGTGGCCGCCGAGTGCCGCCAGGCCATCCGTCTAATCGACAAGATTCTCGGCAGCGCCAACCCGGAGGAAGTGGAACACGGCGTTGCCATTCAGCGTGACAAGAGCGGCCCCTGTGGGTATTTGTCGATTCTGATGAGCAAGAGCGCCACCCCAGTCACCTGGCTGCCGGAAGACCTCAACGACAACAAGATCATCAACCAACTGGTCGAGCTAAAGTCCCGCCGCCCCGGTCTCAACGTGGTGCTGGTCACCAAAGACATCAACATGCGCCTCAAGGCGCGCGCCTGTGGCATCGATTCCGAGGATTACCATACCGACCAGTTGGTCGACGACGTGTCCTTGCTGTCGCAGGGTTACCACAACATGGACGGCTCCTTCTGGGATCGCGTGAACAAGGTGGAAACCCGTCAGGACCACGGCCGTACCTGGCACCGCGTGCAGCTCATCGACAACTTGCCGGCGGTTCACGTCAACGAGTTCATCATCGACGAACAAGGCTTTGTTGGCTGGATCAAGGGCATCAAGCATGGCGAACTGCTGATTCTCGATATGCACCAGGAACCTTTGATGCATCAGGAAGCCTGGGGCCTGCGCCCGCGGGATATCTATCAGTCACTGGCGTTGTTTGCCTTGCTGGATCCGGACATCCATCTGGTCAACCTGTCCGGCGCGGCCGGTTCCGGTAAAACCATCCTGGCCCTGGCGGCGGCCATCGAACAGACCATGGTCAGCAAGCGTTATCGGCGCATTATCGCCACCCGCAGCGTGCAGGGGCTGGATCAGGAGATCGGCTTTCTACCGGGCACCGAAGCCGAGAAGATGGAGCCCTGGCTCGGCGCGATCACCGACAACCTCGAAGCCCTGCATATGGACGACGAGAATACCCATGGCAGCGTCGACTACATCCTGCAAAAGGTCCCGCTGCAGTTCAAATCCCTCAACTACATCCGGGGCCGCAGCTTCCAGCAGAGCCTGATCCTGATCGACGAATGTCAGAACCTTACCCCGCACCAGATGAAAACCATCATCACCCGTGCCGGCAGCGGTTCCAAAGTGGTGTGCTTGGGCAACCTGGCGCAGATCGATACGCCTTACCTGTCGGCGCCCAGCTCGGGCCTGACCTACCTGACGGAGCGCTTCAAAGACTTCGAGCATGGCGTGCATATCACCCTGCAGGGTGTGCCGCGCTCGATCCTCGCCGAGTACGCCGAAACCCATATGTAACGCCCCTCCACCTCGCTCGCCCTGCAGGCCGTTACGGCTGCAGGGCCGGGTGCGGACCTCGCCGCATAGCCTCCCGTCTGAATCACCTGGCATTCACAGGTGCCGAAACCTGACCCCTGGGTTTACAATCGCCGGACACCTGCCTGGAGTCTGTCTGTGTTAACCCATCTCGATGCCCAAGGCCGCGCCAATATGGTCGATGTCAGCGATAAAGCCCTGACCGTCCGTGAAGCCGTGGCAGAAGCCCTGGTGCGCATGCGCCCGCAAACCCTGCAGATGATTACCCAGGGCGATCACCCCAAGGGCGACGTGTTCGCCGTGGCGCGTATTGCCGGTATTCAGGCGGCGAAGAAAACCAGCGACCTGATTCCACTGTGCCACCCGTTGATGCTCACCAGCGTCAAAGTTGAACTGACGCCTGAAGGCGCGGATGCCGTGCGTATTACCGCACGCTGCAAGCTGACCGGGCAGACTGGGGTGGAAATGGAAGCTCTGACCGCTGCTAGCGTCGCCGCGCTGACCATCTACGACATGTGCAAAGCCGTGGATCGCGGCATGGTGATCGAAAGCGTGCGCCTGCTGGAGAAGGTCGGCGGTAAGAGTGGACACTTTGTAGCTGGGGACGAAGCATGATCCGCGTGCAGTATTTCGCCCGTTACCGCGAGGCCCTGGGTCTGGATGGTGAGCAGCTGAGCGCTGAATTCACCAGCCTTGATCAACTGCGCCAACACTTGCTGGCGCGTGGCGGGGTCTGGGAAGTACTGGCTGAGCAGAACCTGATGTGTGCACGCAATCAGGAACTCTGCAGCCTGGATGAGCCATTGGCCGCCGGCGATGAAGTGGCGTTTTTCCCTACGGTCACCGGAGGCTGAGTATGGCCATCCGCGTCCAGTCGCAACCCTTCGATCCGGGCGTTGAGCTTAACGCCCTGCATGCCGCCAACCTGGGCATTGGCGCGGTGGTCAGCTTTGTCGGCTATGTGCGTGACTTCAACGAGGGGCGCGAAGTCGGCGGCATGTTTCTCGAACACTTCCCCGGCATGACCGAGAAGGCCCTTGGCAAGATTGCCGAGGAGGCTACGCAGCGCTGGCCGCTGGTGGGAATCGAGATCATCCACCGCATCGGTCGCCTGGAGCCAGGCGAGCCAATCGTCTTTGTCGGCACCACCAGCGCCCACCGTCAGGCGGCATTCGACGCCTGCAACTTCGTCATGGACTACCTGAAAACCCGCGCGCCGTTCTGGAAGAAGGAAGACACCGCTGAAGGCCCGCGCTGGGTCGAAGGGCGCTGCTCCGATCAGGCTGCTGCCGAGCGCTGGAAACAACAACCTTAAGCGCATTGTGCATGCATCGCCTGTGCTGATATTTCAGTCGCAGTGATGGTTTTTGCCCGGTTGACGGTTTGTACATATAAGTCCAGTATGGAATTTAAAGTATAAATCGAGACTGGCAAATGACCCGTCCACGCGTGCTAATCAGCCATCGCTTTTCGCTCAGGTGTACACCTGATGCGCCTTTCTTCTGTCTTGCAGCAACCGTCGTTGCCCGCTCGACCTGCGCCGCAATGCCAGGTGGCACGGGCCTGTCACTCCCTCAGCAGGAATCCGCACAATGAAGAAAATCGTTCTGGCGGGCGGTATCGCCCTGAGCCTGATTGCATCCAGCCTGTTCGCCGCAGACAAACCCCTGCGCCTGGGTATCGAGGCTGCCTATCCACCTTTTGCCTATAAAGAAGCCAGCGGGCAGATCGCCGGCTTTGATGTGGATATCGGCAACGCCCTGTGCGCTGAGATGAAGACCGAGTGCCAATGGGTCGAGCAGGAGTTCGATGGCCTGATCCCCTCGCTCAAGGTGAAAAAGGTCGACGCCATCCTGTCGTCCATGACCATCACCGATGACCGGCGCAAATCGGTGGATTTCACCGGCAAGTACTACTACAGCCCAGCGCGCCTGGTGATGAAGGCTGGCAGCGAAGTGGCCGCCGACTTCAGCAACCTCAAGGGCAAGCGCATCGGCGTGCAGCGCTCGACCACCACCGACCGTTTCGCCAGCGAAGTGCTGGCCGCGCAAGGGGTTGAAGTGGTGCGCTACAGCTCGCAGAACGAGATCTACCTCGACCTGATCTCTGCGCGCCTGGACGGCACCTTGGCCGACGCCATCCCGGTGGATGAAGGCTTTTTGAAAACCGCCAACGGCAAGGGCTTCGCCTTTGTTGGTCCGGCGTTTACCGACCCGAAGTATTTCGGTGAAGGTGCCGGCATCGCCGTGCGCAAGGGCGATGCGGAACTGCTCGGCAAGCTGAATGCGGCCATCCAGGCGATTCGCGCCAGCGGCGAATACCAGAAGATTCAGGCCAAGTACTTCACCTTCGATATCTACGGCGACTGAGCCGCGACAGCGAAGAGGGCAAGGTCGCACATTGCGCGGCCTTGTGTTTTGCGCTGAGCTATTGGCCGGCTATACCATGCCGATTGCGACTGGCCTGCACGATCCGTTGGGCCGGCAAGCGCAGTTGGCGCAACAGGTAGTCGGCAAATGCCGGATCGTAGGGTTGCAGGGTAATGGCCTGGGCCATGCAGTTCAGCCAGCTCTGGCTCAGGGCTTCGTCTATTGGCCACTGGGCGTGAAAGCTGGGGATGGCAATGGCGCCATACTGCTCGCTGAATAGCTTGGGCCCGCCGAGCCAGCCGCTGAGGAAGCAGGCCAGCTTGTCGCTTGCCAGCGTCAGGCTTTCGCCGTGCAACTGACGCAGCGCACGGGCTTCGGGCAGTTCATCCATCAAACGGTAGAAGTCTGCCACAAGGCGCCGTAAGCCTTCGATACCGCCCGCTGACTGATAGGACACATCGTCCACACCGTACACCGCTGTTTGTTGCATCGTCTGCGCCTCTGAGCAAAGCGCGCAGTATACGGCGCGCGGTCAGGGTCGCTTCGGCCAGGGTGATCAGTGGGCGAGGAAGCGGCGCAGGTCACGCATTTCTATCTGGATCTGCGGTAACTGGCTCTGCAATACCCGGCTACTGTCTTGCAGCGGCCGGTCATCGGCATGGCTGGCCTGCAGCGCGGTAAAGCTGCCGCTGGTAAACGGCAGCACCACCTTGTACTGCTCACTGAGGAACGCCAGGCGATCCCAGTCACCGGCCAATAGTACGCGTCCAGGTTGAGCATCGAACAGGCTACGGCCAACGGCGTAATCCTGCTGCGGGTTCTGCACGCCGAGCAGGGGCATCAGAGTGGGCAGCAGGTCGGTGTGGCTGGTGCGCAGTTTTTCCTGCTGCGCAGCCTTGCCTGGAATCCACAGCACCAGCGGCACCCGCACCTGTTCGTCAACAAAGGTGGAGTTGTGGCCCCAGCGGCCTTGCTCCATAAACTCTTCGCCATGGTCGCCGGTGATCACCACCAGGGTGTTGTCCAGCAGGCCGTTCTTCTCCAGGTGCTGAGTGACACGCGCCAACTGGCTGTCGAGGTGGTTGACCGAGTTCAGGTAGCGTTTGTAGATGCCGCCGATATCGCGCTGCAAATCCATGCTGGCGTAGCTGAAGTCAGGCAGGTAATCCGGTTCGATCACCGACTCCGGCGGAAAGCTGTAATTGGCATGCGGTGACTCGAAGAACAGGAAGGTCATAAACGGCTTGGTCGGGTCGCGCTGATCGACGAATTTCAGCAGCCGATCCACATTGCGCCGATCACGCTCCCAGGTGTGGCCCTGGTCATCCTCGACCATCTGCTCACGCGGTACGTTGACGAAGAGGGTCTTGTCGAACTCCGGGTAGCTGAAGCGGGCGCTGGTGAGCAGCTTGATCTGGTAGTTCTGCTGTTGCAGGACATCGATCAGCGGGCTGCCAACGCGGGCGTCGAGCACCGGGAACCAGAGGTTCGCCGGCAGGCTGTAGAACTGGCTAAACATGCCAATGCGCGTGCCGTTACCACCGGAGTAATGGCTGACGAAATGCTGGGCGCGCTGGGCGAAGGCATGGGTCTGCGGCATCACGCGCGGGTTGAGGCTGTCGGCGCGCCAGGATTCGGCGACCAGCCAGACGATATTCAGCGGCTTGGCTGGCGGCTCGATACGCAGCGGGGCTTGCGGGTAGCGCAACTGGCCTTTCAACTCGACGCTGGCGACTTCCAGGCGTTGCGGGCGTTCCAGGCCGAATTGTCTTTCCAGCACGCGACGCATGGTCAGCGGCTGGTAGAAAGGCATGCGCTGGGCGTTTTCCAACAGCGGGCTGTAGCCGTAGAAGTGGCTGACGCCATAGCTGATGCGTTCGCCTAGGGTGACCACGATAAACAGCGGCAGCACCCAGGCCAGGCGCGCAACGGGCAGGCCGCGCATACGCGCCAGACCATGGGCCAATGCAAGCAGGCCAGCCTGCAGGGCGAAGATACCCACTGCGAGCAGCGCCACTTCGCGTTCGGTGGAGGCCGACGAGCCTAGCGCCGCGATACCGCCCGGGGTGCTGATAATGTTCCAGACAAACCCGTTGAGGTGAAAACCGTAGAGCTGCCACAGCATATGGTCGCCATACAGCGCCAGCTGCACCACGGCGGCGAGTATTACCGCCAGCACCGCAGCGGCTCTCGGCGAGAACTTCAGAGTCAGGCGAGTAATAGCCCAAACCGGCGCGATAAACAGCAGCGCATAACTGCCAATCAGCACCAGTTGGTAGAGCAGCAGCCAGGACGGTGCGGCCAGATCAAAGAAACGGCCCAGATTCAGGGCCACGGCCAGCCAGGTCAGCAGCCAATAAAAGGAATAGGGGTGACGCGATGCAACGAAAGGCATGGGCAGTCCTTCTTATAGATTTGGGACGTAATAAGGCGATAGTGCCGGCAGTCTCTCTGCTCAGGAAAACATCCCTGGCTTAACTGCGGCTTAAGCGATCTGCGAACGCGAATCAGACCGCTGCAAGTGGCTGGAGTTTCTAACTGGGTGATAGCGGATCGACAGCATTAATGCGTTAACAGGTGTGTCACCACGCGGTAGCGGTCACTCGCCCTTGACCTCTTTTAAATGCTTGTACACCGTCGCCCGGCCCATGCTCAGCACATTGGCCACGTAGTTGGCGGCGCTTTTGCCTTTGAAGGCGCCTTCGGCGTGCAGGGCTTCGACCAGCTCGCGTTTGTGCTCGCGGGTCAGCAGGTTGAGACCGAGCTGGCGCTGGCGTAGCCAGCTGTGCAGGAAGGTGTTGATGCGCTCCTGCCAGTCGTCGCGGAACAGCGCGTCGGGCTGCGGCACCAGTTTGCTGGAGGAAAGAAACAGATCCAGCGCCTGCTTGGCGGTCTCGAACAGCGAGATATTCAGGTTGATGCACAGCACCGCGATGGGCGTGCCGGTGGCGTCGCGTAGCACGCTGCTGACCGAGCGAATCTTCTGGCCGTCCCAGTTGAGCTTTTCATAAGGGCCGATGGTGCGTTCGTCGACGTCGCCACTGAGCATGTCTTCCAGCGCCGCGTCATCACCGATCACCCGTTTGGAGATGTTGTTGGCGATGTAGTCGACCTTTTGCGTGCGCAGGTCGTGCAACACCACTTCGGCGTGGGGGAAGAACAGCGTGGCGATGGCGTCGGCGATGGTGCGGTAGTTGTCCAGCTCGGGGGCAGGGCGGGGCGGCGTCATGCGGCTAACTCTTCGGGCTTGGGAGGCGTTGCGAGTGTGCCGCAAAGAGCCCGAGGCGTCATCCTCGGGCGCTGCGACTGATTATTTGAGCAGGCGGGCAGGGGAGAGCATGGCTTCCGTCAGGCCAAATTGGCGCAAGTGTTCGGGCAGCGATTCACCACGGGCCAGGGCGGCGCAGGCCATGCCCATGGCGGCGGAGGTCTGGATACCGTAACCGCCTTGCGCGGCGACCCAGAAGAAGTCCGCCACCTGCGGGTCGAAACCGCCGACCAGATCGCCATCGGCGACAAAGGAGCGCAGGCCGGCCCAAGTGTGCGCCGGGCGACGGATGCTCAGGCTGGTGTGTTCCTCGATCTGGTAGATGCCCAGGGCAATATCCAGTTCTTCCGGCTGTACATCGTGGGGCTCGACCGGGTCTGCATTGGCGGGCGAGCCGAGCAGCAGGCCGGCATCGGGCTTGAAGTAGAAGGATTCGTCCAGGCTGACCACGCAGGGCCAGGCATGGCAGTCGATGCCTTCCGGCCCGTTAAAGGTAAAGGCGGCGCGGCGTTTGGGGATCAAACCAATGGGAGCCACGCCCGCCAGAGCGGCGATCTGGTCGCACCAGCCGCCGGCGGCATTGATCAGCACCTTGGCGCGGTATTGCCCGCTGCCGCAGTCCACCAACCAGGCGTCTCCATCACGCTGGATGTGCAGCACTTCGCAGCTGTTGTGGATTTCCCCCCCCTGCTGGCGAATGCCGCGCAGGTAGCCCTGGTGCAGGGCGTCGGTGTCGATATCGGCGGCGCTGGGGTCGAGCATGGCGGCCTGCACCTTGTCGCGGCGCAGCACCGGCACCAGGGCGCAGGCTTCGTCGGCGCTAAGCAGGCGCATTTCCGCCACGCTGGCTTTGCCGCTGTCGAACTGGCGTTGCAGCTCGGCGGCATCTCCGGCGAAGTCCACCACCAGCTCACCGCGCGGGGTCAGTAGCGGGTGCTCGGCAAAACCGGCCGGCGGCGCATCGTAGAACGCGCGGCTGGCGGCGGTCAGGGCGCGCACTTGCTGCGTGCCGTAGGCCACGGTGTAGAGCGCGGCGGAGCGTCCGGTGGAGTGATAGCCGGGCAGCTGCTCACGCTCGAGCAGGATGGTTTTGCCATGGGCGGCGAGAAAGTAGCCGGTGGAGGCGCCCGCAATGCCGGCGCCGATGATCAGGTAGTCGGCCTGGTGCATCAGCAGGCCTCCTGCTTGAGCTGGTACAGCGCGTGGGCCAGGGCAACATCTTCCAGGCCCAGGCCGATGGAGCGGAAAAATACTGTGCGGCGATAGTCTGGGCGTACGGCCTTACCGCTGACGAGCTCAGCCAGATCACCCAGGATGTCGGCACTGCTCCAGCCCAGACGGCTGGCCAGGAGCATTTCCCCCGCGCTATCCGGGGTGGTAGCGCGGTAGTCGCAGTAGACATCCATATTCAGCAGGCTGGCGGGCGTTACTTCATGGGCGCGCGGCGCGTTGGTGCTGATTGAGGTGATCAGCGCCGGTTTATCCAGTTCGACGGGATCGAGCAACGGTTTCGCCGATGAAGTGCAGAGCATCACCACATCGGCATCGCGAATGGCATCTGCCTGGCTGGCGCAAAGCTGGATGCGTGGGTCGAGCTGCTGCAGCTTGAGTAGCTGCGCGCCGGTTTTGCCGGCCAGACCTGGCGAGTAGAGGCGGATGCTCTGCCACGGGCGTAGGTGTTTGGCGTAATGCACATGGGCTTGCGCCACGGCGCCGCTGCCGATCACCGCCAGGCGGTTGGCTTCGGGCGTGGCCAGGGCATCCACGGCCACTGCGGTGGTGGCGGCGGTGCGTGCGGTGGTCAGGCTGCCGGCATCACACAGCAGCAGTGGCTGGCCGGTTTGCATCGACATCAGCAGGGTCCAGGCGGTAATCAGCGGGCCTTGCTCGCGGACGATATAGGGCGAGGTTTTCACCCCGTACACACCCGCTCCGGCGAGTACGCCCAGGTAGTTGATAAAGTCGCCAGCCCCGTTGGGGAACTCCACCAGCTGCTGCGCGGGCTGCACCGCATGACCGGCGGCCAGCTCGCGGAACAGGGTGACCATGGCCTGGTGTACATCGACCTGGGCCAGCAGCTGTTCGGCAGCGGTTTTATCCAGCACATAAGGGGTGGTCGACATGGGCGGCTCCGTAACGAATTAAACAATTAATTCCATTTTGGACTTTAAGGTATTAATCGACAAGCGCCGACGCGGCATCTTGATACGCGGTGGCGACGTTCAGTGGGCCTGACGTAAGCGCTTGCGAAACGCCCCTGGGCTTTCCCCGCAGAGTTGCTTGAACAGCTTGGCAAAGGTGGCGCGGTCGGCGTAACCGACCTGCTCGGCGATCTGCTCCAGCGACGCCGGGCTGCGCAGGGCGCGCTGCGCGGCGCTGATACGCACGCGCTGCAGATAGTCGTTGGGCGTCAGCCCGGTGCTGGCCTTGAAGCGGCGCAACAGGGTGCGCGATGAGCAGTTGGCTTCAGCGGCCAGGCGGTTGAGGTCGATAGCTTCGCCGTGATGGCGGTGCAGCCACTGCAACACCCGTGCGAGCGGACAATCGCTGCTGGGCGGCGGCAGCAGCGGGGCGAAGCGTGATTGCTGACCGCGCTGGCTGTCGAACACTAGGGCATTGGCGACCTGTTGTGCCAGCGCGTCACCCGCATGCTGGCGGATCAGGTGCAGGCACAAATCGAGTCCGGCGTGTGCGCCGCCGGAGCTGAGCAATTGGCCGTCTTCGCAGACCAGTTGCTCGATCTGCAGATTGACCAGCGGGAAACGCTGGCGGAACTGGCTGGCCAGTGCCCAGTGGGTGGTGGCGCGGCGCCCATCGAGCACACCGGCAGCGGCCAGCAGAAAGGCGCTGCTGCACAGACTGGCCAGTTGTTGGGTGGGTGGGCGTTGCGCCAGCCAGGGCAGCAGGGCGGCGTTATCGCTCAGGGTGGTATCGATGGCGCTGCCGCTGGCGGCGAGCAGAATCAGCTCTGCATCCTCGGCCAGGCTCAGATCGCCATCGACCTGGATCTGCGCAAAGCCCAGATCAACCGCCTTCCCATCCAGACTGACGCGCTGCAACTCGAACAACCGTTGCTCGGCCAGGCGGTTGGCCAGCACAAAAGCATCCATGGCCATGCTCAGGCTGGAGCACACGGTTTGCGGGCAGACGTACAGGGCGATCTTCAGCATGACGTGCTCAGGCGCGATGAAATTTGGCGATTATTGACACAAGTATGTCTTTTGCGCCAATCGCGCGGCGGCGATTTAACGACAATACTGCTCGCACGTTCCCCACCGGAGTTCGCCCCATGACCCACCCCAACGCCGAGCTGATCACTCGTTTCTACCAAGCCTTCCAGCAGTTGGATGCCGAGACCATGGCCAGCTGTTACAGCGAGGATGTGCAGTTCAGCGACCCGGTTTTTACCGATCTACGTGGTGCGGCGGCTGGCGATATGTGGCGCATGCTCTGTGCCAAGGCTCAGGGCTTTTCCCTGACCTTTGATGGTGTGGCGGCGGATGATCATTCCGGGCGTGCGCGTTGGGTAGCTACTTACACCTTCAGCCAGACTGGCAATCAGGTGGTCAACCATATCGAGGCCAACTTCCGCTTCCGTGATGGCAAGATCGCTGAGCACCGCGACCATTTCGACCTGTGGCGCTGGGCTGGTCAGGCGCTGGGTATCAAGGGCCTGTTGCTGGGCTGGACACCCTTTGTGCAGAACGTCATTCGCCAGCAGGCAGCCAAAGGCTTAGCGGCTTTTCAGAAGAGCCGTTAAGCTCAGCGACCTTCTTTGCCTGTCTGCCGATCTTCGTGATGCCTGATGTGATCTCTGTGGAAACTCCTGCCGTCGCCAAGCCCTGGTTTGTCTACCTGGTGCGGGCGGCCAATGGCGCGTTGTACTGCGGCATCAGCGACGATCCACACAAGCGTTTTACCAAACACCAGAGCGGTAAGGGTGCGCGTTTCTTCCACTCCAGTCCGGCGCAGGCACTGGTGTATATCGAACCGTGCGCCGGCAAAGGCGATGCATTACGCCGTGAACGGGCGATCAAGGCCATGAGCAAGTTGGCCAAGGAAACCCTGGTGGCCGCCGTGCCTGTTATCGCCGTAGCTGATAACGCACCATCAGGCTAAGCGGGTAGGCTGCTTCGGCTTGCGCGGGTAAGCTGCTGGTTTACCTGACCCCTTGCGGAGCCTGCCATGCACGAGTTGATCCTGCACCATTACGATGCCTCACCGTTTGCCGAGAAGGCGCGCCTGATGCTGGGTTTCAAGCAGCTGTCCTGGCGCTCGGTGGATATTCCGCGAATCATGCCCAAGCCCGATTTAGTGGCGCTGACCGGTGGCTACCGCAAGACTCCTGTGCTGCAGCTGGGGGCCGATATCTACTGTGATACTGCACTGATTGCGCGTCGCCTGGACGCGGAGAAAGCAACCCCTGCGCTCTTCCCTGAGGGCCAGGAGTTCGTTACGGCGAGCTTTGCTCAGTGGGTCGACTCGCAGATTTTTCAGCATGCGGTGAGCCTGGTGTTTCAGCCAGAGTCGGTCGCGGTGCGTTTCGGCAAGCTGCCGCCTGAGGCGGTCAAGGCCTTTGTCGCCGACCGTGCCGGGCTGTTTAGTGGCGGTAGCGCCACGCGTGTACCGGTGGAGGTGGCCAAGCACAACTGGCCGTCGCTGATGGGGCGGGTTGAGCAGCAACTGGCGCGCGAGGCGGGCGACTTCCTGTTTGGTGAGCCGTCGATTGCGGACTTCTCCCTGGCCCATTGTCTGTGGTTCCTCAAAGGCACCCCAGTGACCGCGCCGCTGGTCGATGCCTATCCGAATGTCAGCGCCTGGCTCGGCCGCGTGCTGGGCTTCGGTCACGGTGCATCCAGTGCGCTGAGTGCAGAAGACGCTATCGCCATCGCCCGTGCGGCGACGCCGGCGGCTCTGCCGGACGAGCCGTTCGCGGAACCCAACGGCCTCACGGTCGGTCAGCGGGTGCAGATTGCCGCCACCGATTACGGTGTCGACCCGGTAGAGGGCGAGCTCGTGTTCGCCGGTGCTGAAGAACTGATCCTGCGCCGCGAGGATGATCGTGCCGGTACCGTGCATGTGCATTTCCCGCGGCTGGGCTTTGCCATCAAGGCGTTGTAAGAGCCTGCTTACGGTCTATTGCGCGCTGGCTTTTCAGTAGGCAGCGCGCATCGTCTGCGGATCGTAACCGTGAATCAGCGTGCCCTTGATATCCAGCAAGGGCACGCCGCGCCCACCCAAAGCCTTGAAGGTCGCCTGGCCGGCGGGGTCTTTCTCGATATCAATTTCCCGGTAGGCAATCTGATCCTGTGCCAGTTGCTCGCGGGTTTTCGCGCAGTAGCCGCACCATTGCGTGGCATACAACACCACTTCGCCTGGTCGATCAGCCAGCGGCGGTTGAAACCAGCGTTGCACCGTGTCCCAGTGTTGGAAGAGCGCCAGGGCGCTAAGCAGCAGAATGACTTTCTTCATGGGGCGTTCCTTTGCCTGCTTGTGTCGATGGTCTGGTGAACCGTGTGCTAGCTGCGCTGCAAGTCTTCCAGACTGAACGGCGGCGGGGTATCCGGCCAATCCAGTTTTAGCCGCTCCAGCTCGCGGGCCAGCAGGCTTGCCACCAGCCAGTCGCGCAGCCAGCGATGATCCGCCGGAATTACATACCAGGGTGCTGCGTCGCTGTGGCTGGCTGCAAGTTGCTCGGCCCAGCGCTGTTGGCGCAGGTCAAATTCGCGGTAGGACTGCAGGTCGCTGCTGTGCAGTTTCCAGCGTTTATGCGGTTGTTCAACACGCTCCTGCAGGCGACGCTTTTGTTCATCTCTGGATAGCTGCAAAAAGCATTTCAGCGGTTGAATCGACTGGCTGATCAGCTGCGCCTCGAAGGCGTGAATCGCCAGTTGGCGCGCGGGGAGTTCGGCGGCGCTGCACAGGCCATCCAGCGGATCGCTGATCAGCCCTTCGTAGTAACTGCGGTTGAATACCCCGAGCAGGCCCAGCCCCGGCAAACGCCGTTGATAGCGCCAGAGAAAGTCATGGCGCTGTTCGCAGGCATCGGGCTTCTGAAAACTGTGGATGCGCAGACCCTGGGGATCGAAGCTGCTGATCACCCGGCGAATCACGCCATCCTTACCGGAGCAATCGGTGCCTTGCAGGATCAGCAGCAGGGCATGACGCCGGTTGGCCCAGAGCATGCGCTGTTGCTGGTTGAGCCAGGGGCGCAGTTCTGCCAGAGCCAGTTTGGCCGTTTGCTTATCCAGGCCGAAATCGCGCGCCGGGTCCTGGGCAAAAGGCGCTGCCGGGTCACAGCGGCAGGCATCCAGCAGGCTATCCGGCAGGCGGCTCATGCTTAGTTTTTACGGCGCTTAAGCTGATCGGTCAGCTGCGTCGGCAGGTTACGGATCACCAGGGTGTCAGTGCTTTCGTCGTACTCGATCTTCGAGCCGAGCAGGTGTGCCTCGAAGCTGATCGACAGGCCTTCTGCACGCCCGGTAAAGCGCTGAAACTGGCTGAGGGTGCGTTTGTCCGCCGGAAATTCCGGGGCCATGCCGAAATCCTTGTTGCGTATATGGTCAAAGAAGGCCTTGGGCCGTTCTTCGTCGATCAGTCCGGATAGCTCATCGAGGGTGATAGGCTCGCCTTGTTTGGCCTGGTTCGCCGCATAGCTGACCAAGGTCTTGGTCTTCTCGCGGGCCTGTTCTTCCGGCAGGTCTTCACTTTCCACGAAGTCACTGAAGGCTTTCAGCAGGGTGCGTGTTTCGCCCGGGCCGTCGACGCCTTCCTGGCAGCCGATAAAGTCGCGGAAGTACTCCGAGACCTTCTTGCCGTTCTTGCCCTTGATAAAGGAGATGTACTGCTTGGAGTTGGCGTTGTTGCGCCACTCGGAGATGTTGATGCGCGCCGCTAGGTGCAGCTGGCTCAGGTCCAGGTGCTTGGCGGCGGTCACGTCCAACGCCTCGTTCACCGCCACGCCTTCACTGTGGTGCAGCAGGGCGATCGACAGGTAGTCGGTCATGCCTTGCTGATAATGAGCGAACAGCACATGGCCGCCGGTGGACAGGTTGGATTCTTCCATTAGCTTCTGCAGCTGCTCGACCGCCTGACGGCTGAATGCGGCAAAGTCCTGACCTTCGTCGAGGTAGTGCTTCAACCAGCCGCTGAACGGATAGGCACCGGACTCCTCGTGGAAAAACCCCCAGGCCTTGCCCTGCTTGGCGTTATAGCTCTCGTTGAGGTCGGCGAGCATGTTTTCGATGGCTTGCGAGGCGGCCAGCTCGGTGTCGCGAGCATGCAGCACGGCGGGAGTGCCATCAGGCTTTTTGTCGATCAGGTGAACGATGCAGTGGCGGATCGGCATAGCGGCCTCGTGGTGCGTAAACGGAAAGCGCGCATCTTACCCGACCAGCTGCTTGGCAGTCGTGCGCTGCTGCAGTGCATGCAGGCGTTCGATCATGTAGCGCAGGTGCATATGCAACTGGTACAGCTCGCTGGAGTAGGACAGCGGTACTTCAATCCGCGCCAATTCATCCTCCAGGCGTTCCAAGCGGAGGATCTCAGCATCCAGGTCGCTGGGCAGTTTGCCTTTGTAGAGCTGCTGGTCGATCTCGCGCAGGTGTTTGTACCAGCGGTAGATGCGCGCGCGGATGCGCCACTGGTAGATCGGGCCGATGGCCTTGAACAGCGGGAACAACAGCACCAACAGTGGAATTGCCAGGATGATGTAGCGGTCAGCCAGGGAGGCAATACGGAACGGCAGATAGCGCTGCAGGATGGGCAGGCCTTTGTCGTAGTAGTACTCGGCTTCGTTCAGGGTATTGAGTGATAGCGGCGGTTTGGCCGGATAGCTGCCGGCCGGGTCGAGCAGGCTGCCATTCTTCAGCACAGTTTTCGCCGCTTCGAGGATCAGCGGGGTGAGTGACGGGTGGAATTCCTCGCCGGCGACCAGCGTGGCGACCGGGCCCAGGGTCACGATGTCTCGGTCTGGTGTGTTGTGCTGCATATCGAGCATGCCTTCGCCCACCTGCAACTGACTTAAGTAGGGCAGGCGTGCTAGGTAGGCTTCGGTGCGGCGCAAGCTGACCAGGCGTACTTTGGGCTCCGCAGCCAGGCGCTGGATCAAGGCATTTTCGGCGGGGCCCACGAAGAAGGCCGCGTCCAGTTCGCCCGCTATCAGCGCATCAGCGGCCTTGCTGCCGCCCATTTGTTGCCAGCGCTGTGGGTACTGTGGCGGCTCGATGCGGTTGGCGGCAAAAAGTGCCGCGGTTACTGCCTGGGTACCACTGTTGGCGGAGCCGATGGCCAGGCGCAGCTTGATCAGATCGCTCAGGCGTTCGAATTTGACTGTGTCGCCGAGAAACAGCCACAGCGGTTCGCGGTACATCACGCCCAGGCCATTGAGGGTGCTGCGCGCCTCGTCGCTAAGGGTCAGTTCCTGGCCGCTCTGGACCATGGCCAGTTCCACGTCGCCGCGACCCAGTTTGCCTAGATTGTCTGCAGAGCCTGCGCTCTCCACCAGTTCCAGGCTGAAACCCTGTAGCGCCAGTTCGTCCCGCAGCCGCTCGCCAAATGCATGGTAGCCACCGCCCACTGCGCCGGTGGCCATGCGGGCATGCATGGGCGGTGGTGGGGCGACAAAGTAGAAGAGGGCACCGACCAAGGCGGCCACTACGGGCACGATCCACAGGTTGGTCAACAACATAATCTTTAGGTCGCGCAGGATTCTTCGCATTGCAGTTCCTTGGCCTTGCTCTGAGTGCGTAAAGGTTAACCGTCCGGCGTCTTTTTCGCCTGTTGCCCTTGTACACGTGCGTCGTGCGGGGGTGTGCCTAGCGCTCGATTTAGAGCGGAAACGAAGCGTCAGGCAGCTTTATAAGCTTCTGGAATGAGTTTTCCAGGGTTTCCCTATAGCGAATTCGTCTTTGTGGGCGGTGATGGCACTGTGATATCGATATTTTGGCGTCAATAAAACGAACAACAACCGACCGTTGCTCCACGACGGTTTAACCTGTTCCGCGGTCTGTCAGGGATGCTCTTCCGTGGTTTCGCTCTAACCCGGCTGTTGCGGGTTGAACGTAGGAAGGTGGCCTATGCCCCGACCCCTGCTTTATGTGGCAGTAGCCCTGCTTGCCTCAGGTGCCACGCTTGCCTTTTTACTGCACGAGCCTGCAACGGCTGACGTCGCTGTTACGCCTTCTGCCCCGTTGCCTTCTGCCCTGGCTGCTGCGGCGCCGTCCACCGGTTTGCTGCCGTCCAAGCCGTTCAGTGCGCCGTCGGTTGCTGCTGCGGGTGTGGTCGCGAGCACGCCAGTTAAAGACGTATCGGTACAAGCGGCTGCACCGGCTGACAACGTGATTGAGCTCTGGGACAGCCGTTCGCTGGTGCCTGAGCAGCAAGACGAAATGACCCTCTACCGCACCCACATGCCGGTTTCTGCCCTTGGCACCCTGGCCGTGGGCAAAACCCTGCAGCTGGCCGTGCCGGGGCGCAAAGAACCGCTACGCGCCACGCTGGACGAGACCCACAACACCGGTGTCGCCGTTTGGAGCGGGTCGGTGCAAGGGGGGCAGCCGGAAGACTCGCTGACCGTCGTGCGCGGGCAACTGGAGACCCACATCACCCTGGCAACCAGCGATAAGACCCTGTCGTTTGTGGTGGACAACGCCACCGGCAGCACGCTGATTACCGACCAGAACGAGCTGCTGCTGCGTGCCACCCCGGACGCCCTCGTGACCCCTGAATCCACGCCGTTGCAGCCACTCCCACCGCCAACCCGCGGCTGAGTGCTACAGGATTAGAAACCATGAAAAAATTATTCGTCTGCCTGGCCATGCTCTTGCTGGCCCCGTTGACTCAAGCTGCCACCGAACCGCGCACCGTCGATCTGCTGGTGCTCTACACCAAAGAGGCGCAAGCCCTGCCTAATGGGCGTGACATTGACGCACGCATCGCCAGCTACATCGAATTTGCCAATAACGCGTTCAAGAAAAGCAACGTCAACCTGCGTCTGCGTTTGGTCAACCGGCAACTGCTGAACTGGGCCAGCTACCCGACCATATCTGGCAAAGATTTGTCTGCGTTCGCCGCCGACCCGCGGGTACAACAACTGCGTGAAACCTACGGCGCCGACGTGGTGCAACTGATCAGCCGTACCCAAGTGGGCCAGGGCTATGGGGTGTGCGGCATTGGTTACGTGCTCTCCGGCCCGAAGAACAGCGGCACGTTCCAGAATGGCGCCTGGGCCAGTGCCTACGGCATCACCGGAGTGGATTGCAGCCTGAGCACCATGGCTCACGAGATTGGCCACAACCTTGGGCTGCGTCACTCCTACGAGCAAGACCAGACCGAGGGTTACTACACCTACCTGGCTCGGGGCATTCACCAAGGCACCTATGAGTGGGGTCGCGGCTATGGCGTGCAGGGTCGTTTCGCGACCATCATGGCCTACCCGCAGGCGTTTAACGCGTCGGTGCAGGCGCCGTTGTTTTCCACCCCAGCGCTGGCTGACAGTACCTGTGCCAACCAGGCGTGTGGCCGTGCCAGCTATGCTGACGCCGCTCGCGCGCTAAATGACATGGCCGCACACATCGCCGCACTGCGTCCGACAAAAGTGCCCGAAACGGTCAACCCCACCAGCACGCCGACCAAACCTACTACGCCCACTGCACCCACCACACCGATCTCGCCCGTAGCACCGCCGGTAACGGCTTGGTGCGCCAAGCCCGCCCTCACGAGCTTGGTAACCAACGGTGAGTTCCGCACCCTGGATGGTTGGAAAACCTTACTTAACGTGGCCAAGCTGAGCCAACTTAACGTCGGTAAAACCTGCCGTGACGACGCGTTGCAATTCGACCTGCCGGCTGGTCGCGACGATATGCTCGCCACCTCTGTCGGCGCGCTCAAGGTGGGCGCCACCTACCGGTTGAAAGCCAAGGTCATGCTCAAGGGCACCAACGTGCGCGGTAACGTGTACTTAGGCATGGTCCATGAGGAAAACGCCGGTATCAGCTACAGCAGCGCCAACGGCGCGATCAAGTCGGTGACCAGCAGCGAGTTCACGCCCATCGACATGACCTTTACCTACCAGCCGCCACCCACCGTCATTCGTAACACCTACCTGGGCCTATTAAGCGTCAACCGTTTGGGTGTGCTGCTGGACGAAGTCCAGCTCAGCGAAGTGACGCCCACCTCTGCGGTCAAGCCAGTTACGCCAGCGGCATTCAGTTGGACGTTCGACAGCGCGATCGGTGAGTGGACTGGCTTCTACGGCAGCAATCGGCTCACCGCGCTGGCGAAGACCGGCAAGTCGCTGGAGGTCTATGCGCGTAAGGCCGATGGCACTGGCGCTAGCCTGTTGTTAGCGGGCAAGGTGCAGCCAGGTTTGTCGTATCGCTTTAGTGCTGACGTGATGGTGAGCCGCACCGCCAGCGTCGCTGCGCTGTCCTATGCCTACCTCTACCTTGAAGACACGTCCGGCAAAGCTCGTACGCTGTCACTCGGTGTGGTGAATACCAAGGGCGGCGTTTGGAGCAAGTTGCAGCAGAGCTTCCAGGTGCCGGCCGGCGCTTATCGGCGCATGGAACTGCTGGTGCTTGGTACCCGCCCAGACCAATCGCTGTACCTGGATAACATCAGCCTTAACCGGCTCTAGCCGAAAAAAACTGGCGCCCGTGGTTGGGGCGCCAGTTTTTTTGCCTGACGTTAATGCGCCGAAGAGGGTGAGGTCGGCGTACGACGGCTGCGAATACAGTCCAGCGCCGCCAAGGCCAGCAGCAGGCCCATGGCATACCAGGCGTCGTTACCCAGGGCGATCATCACCAGGGCACAGAGCAGTGCGCTAAAAGCCGCTACCCAACGCCACAGCCCTTTTAACAGCACCCAACCAGCGGCCATGCTGAACAGATAAATCAGCACAAAGTTGCCATTGGCATAGCGGATGAGTTGGTCCACCGACAGTTGCATCACCGCTGCCAAGCTGGCGCACAGGGCGCAGATCACCACCACCAGCAACAAGGCGCGAGCCGGCACACCGTGATGGTTGCGTTGGGCCAGCGGGCGCGGCAATTTGCCTTCATCGGCCAGGCTCCAGATCAACCGCGCAAAGCCCTGCACATAGACATTCATCGAAGCAAAGCAGGCCAAGTAGCCGATCAGCGCACTAAGCCAACGGGCCTTGGCGCCGAACAGTTGGTCGAGCATACGCGGTAGGGACGCAGCATCGGTCTGCACATCGCCGTAGGCTTGAAAGCTCAACACCGCCACCGAAAAGGCCCAGTACACCAGGCCTGCCAGCAGCACACCCAACAGCAGCGCCAGTGGGAAGTCGCGTTCAGGGTTCTTGAACTCCTCGCCCATATGGGTAAAGGCTTCGATGCCGACAAAACACCAGAACATCACACCCAGCGCGACGGGCAACAGATGCCAGGAACCACTCAGTTCCGGCAGCAAAGATTGATTGGCGTGGGGCAAATCACCGGCCCACCAGATCAACCCCACCGTGGCAATAATCGCCAAGGCAATCGCCCCCTGCACCATGCCCGAGGCCTTTGCCGGGCGTTGGCCGAGAAGCAACATCGCCCCCAGCGTAGCGAGCTGAATCAGCAGCGCTTCACCGCGGGCGATGGCAAACAAGGCCTGGAAAAAACCGGTGGAAATATTCAGCGCCGCCGGCAAACCCACCGGCAACACCGCAAGAAACAGCAGCGCGCTGATACGCTCCATCCGCGGTCCAAAGGCGCGGCCAATCAAATGCGGCGCGCCGCCAGCGTGGGGAAAGTGCCGACCCAGCTGAGCGAAGGTAAACGCCACTGGCAGCACCAGAGCGATCAGCAGCATCCAGGCCCATAACGACGCCTCGCCGGCAGTAGTGGCGGCCAGCGCCGGGATCACAAAAATCCCGGTGCCCAGCAGTGAAGTACTTAGCAGGCCAATCCCTTGCAGCAGGCCCAATTCCGGGTTCAGACGACTCATGTTGTATGCTCTGCGGTTTCGTTCGCCATGTTAAATCGCCCGCCTGTTACAGGCTGCTGGCGAAGCGTCGGCTTTAACCGACGATCTGGCGCATTTGGCCGTCAAATTGCCTTTTTCGAGAGCCTCGCGTGGACAAGTTCGATCAGCAGATACTCGCCCTGTTACGCGCCGATGCGCGCTTACCCGTCAGCCAGATCGCCCGCGAGGTCAACCTGTCGCGTTCGGCGGTCAGCGAGCGCATTCGTCAGTTGGAACACACTGGCGTGATCAGCGGCTATCACGCTCAGGTCACGGTGCCGGGCGTTGCTGGGATCAAGGCCTATCTGGAGCTGTTCTATCAGGGAGGGCGCTGCGAGCACTATGTCGAGCTGATGCGCGTATACCCGGAAGTGCGCCGTTGCAGTGGCATCAGCGGTGAGACCGATATGCTGGTGTCCATCGAGGCCGCGTCGATGCAACGCCTGAGCGAGATTCGCGGCGAGATCGAAAACTTCCCCGGTATGCAGAAAGTGAAGACCCATATGGTGGTTAAGGATTGGGTGTTCTAAGCATGCGCATTCTGCATACCTCTGATTGGCACCTCGGCCAGCACTTTATGGGCAAGACCCGCCAGGCCGAGCATCAGGCGTTTTGTGCCTGGCTGATCGAACAGGTACGGGAGCTGGCGGTCGATGCCGTGCTGATCGCCGGCGATATCTTCGACACTGGCGCGCCGCCCAGCTACGCCCGCGAACAGTACAACCGCTTTATCGTCGAGTTGCGTGGCACCGGCTGTGTGCTGGTGGTGCTAGGCGGCAATCACGATTCAGTGGCCATGCTCGGCGAGAGCAAGACGCTGCTGGCGCAGTTGGGTACGCGGGTAATTCCCGGCGTCTGCAAGCAGCTGGATGAACAGCTGCTGGTATTGCATCGGCGCGATGGCTCGCCCGGTGCGATTCTCTGTGGTATCCCATTTATCCGCCCGCGCGATGTGTTGCTTAGTCAGGCCGGGCAGAGTGCCCAGGACAAGCAGCAGTCGCTGCAACAGGCGATCCAGCAGCACTACCAGGACCTCTACGCCTTGGCCGAGGCCAAGCGTGCCGAGCTGGGCGGCAACCTGCCGATTATCGCCACTGGGCATCTGACTACGGTCGGTGCCAGCGCCAGTGATTCGGTGCGCGAGATTTATGTCGGCAGCCTGGAGGCCTTTCCCACCAGCGCCTTTCCGCCCGCCGCTTATATCGCCCTGGGGCATATCCATCGGCCGCAGAAGGTCGGCGGGCTGGAGCATATCCGCTACTGCGGTTCGCCCATCCCCCTGAGTTTCGATGAAGCCAAACAGCAGAAAGAGGTGCTGCTGGTGGAGCTGGATAGCAGTGGCTTGCGCCAGATCACCGCGCTGCCTGTACCGCGTTTTCAGCCGCTGCTGTCCTTGCGCGGCTCGCTAAAAGAGCTGGACGTGCAGATCAAGCAAGCGGCGGAGCAAGGCAGCGCCGAACAGCCGGTTTGGCTGGAAGTGCTGGTCGGCACCGACGATTACCTAAGCGATTTGCAGCTGCGCATCGCCGCGCTGTGCGAAGGGCTGCCGGTGGAAGTGCTGCGTATCCGCCGCGAGCGCGGTAATGCCAGCGCGAGCTTGCAGGGCCAGGCCAAGGAAACCCTGGATGAGCTAAGCGTTGATGATGTATTCGCCCAACGTCTAAGCAGCGAAAGCCTGGACGAAACCGAGCAGCAGCGCCTGCTGGGGCTGTATCAACAAGTGGTAAGCGAGCTGCGCGAGGGCGAGGTATGAAGATCCTTAGCCTGCGCCTGAAAAACCTCAATTCGCTCAAAGGCGAGTGGAAGATCGACTTCACCGCCGAGCCGTTCAAAGACAACGGCCTGTTCGCTATCACCGGCCCGACTGGCGCGGGCAAGACCACACTGCTGGATGCCATCTGCCTGGCGCTGTATCACCGTACGCCGCGCATGAGTACGGTGTCGGCCAGTGCCAACGAACTGATGAGCCGGCACACCGCCGACTGCCTGGCCGAGGTCGAATTCGAGGTCAAGGGCGTCGGCTACCGCGCGTTCTGGAGCCAGCGTCGGGCACGCGACAAGGCAGATGGCGCGCTGCAAGCGCCCAAGGTCGAGCTGGCGGCCGCCGATGGGCAGATCATCACCGACAAGATCAACGAGAAGCTGCGTGAGACCGAGCGCCTCACGGGTCTCGATTTCGAGCGCTTTACCAAATCCATGCTGCTGGCTCAGGGCGGTTTCGCCGCCTTTCTCGAAGCCAACGCCAACCAGCGCGCCGAGTTGCTGGAAGAGCTGACCGGCACCGATATTTATGGACAGATTTCTCAGCGGGTGTTCGAGCAGTGCCGTGAGGTCAAGGTTGCCCTCGACCAGCTGCGTGCACGCGCTGATGGTGTCGAGCTGCTAAGCGAAGAGCAGCGTAGCGAGCTGCAAGCGCAGGCCAAGCAACTGGCTATTGATGAAGCTGCCCAGGGCACAGAGCAAACCGAGTTGCAGCGCCAGCGCCGCTGGTGCGAGGACCTGAGCAAGACCCAAACTCAGTTGCAAGCCAGCCAGCAGGCCGAGCAGGCGGCGCTGGAAGATTTACAGCAGGCCCAGCCGCAGCTGGCGCAACTGGCCGCCAGCGAGCCTGCGTTGCGTTTGCAACCGTTGCACCATGACTGGCAGCAGGCCCGCCAAAGCCTGGCGCAGACCGAGCAGGGCTTGCAGCAGAATGCCGCTGAGCAGCGCCAGATTGAGCAGACTGTTGCCGAGCACAGCTGGCAGGCCCGTGAACTTAGCGCCTTGCTGCTTGCCGATTGCCAGGCGCAGCGCCAGCAACTGGCCGAGCGTCTGCAGCAGGTGCAGCAACAACTGGCCGCGCAGCCGCAGCATGGCCGTCTGGGTGAGCAGCTGGGCAGTTGGGGCGAGCAGCTTAAGGCACGCGAGCAACAGATTGAGGAAATCGCCCAGCTGCAACTCAGTCAACAGCAGCTGCAAGAAACTATCACCGCGTTGCAGACGCAGCTGCGCCAGCAGACTGAGCAATTTGTTGCCGAACAGAATCGCCTGCAGCAGGCCCGCGAGCAGGCAGACGCCGCACAGCAGCAACAGCAGGCGCTACTGGCCGGGCGCAGTGAGGTGGCCTTGCGTGAACGCTGGCAGCAGCTGCATATCCAGGGCAGTGTGCTGACGCAGTTGGGCGAACTGGCAGCGGCCCAACAGCGCCTGACGGTCGAGCAAGAGCAGTTGGCCAGTGCGCTGACGCTATTGCGCGAGCAGCATCAGGCCAAAGGCGCCGAAGTGGCGCAGCTGCGCCTGAGCTACAAGGACTTGCAGCAACAGGTGCAGGCCCAGGAAAAACTGCTGGAGCAGGAGCAGCGCATTCAGGCCCTGGAAGCCCATCGTGCACAACTGCAAGCCGGGGAGGCCTGCCCGCTGTGTGGCTCCGAGTCGCACCCGGCAATCAGCGCCTACCAGGCACTGGATGTTTCGGCGACCAGGGCGCTGCTCAATAGCAAGCGCACTGAGCTGGAAGCCCTGACTGAACAAGGTCGGCAACTGGCTGGCGAGCTGGAAAAGCTCGCCGCCCGCCTGGAGCAGCAACAGCAGCAATTTGAACGTGGTCGGCAGACCCAGACCGAGCAGAGTGAGCGCTGGCAGGCGCTTAATGCCCAGCTGGAAACCCCGCTGGCCGATGCCATCGCCCTCGCTGAGCAGCAGGCGCAACAAAGCCTTGAGCTGCAACAACTGCAGCAGTGTCTTGAGCAACTGCAACAGCTCAACAGCCACCTTGAACAACGCCAGCAGGCGCGGCTGGGTCTGCAGCAGTTGTGTAGCGAGCTGGAACAGCAGCAGGCGCTTAATCGCCTGCAACTACAGCAACGTCAGGAGCAGGCGGAGCAAGGCCAACTGCGCTTGCAGCAGCTGCAGGGCGCTGCCGATAAGCGCACGGCTAGCCTAAGCCAAGCCCTGGCCAGCTTTGGCTATCAGTTGCCGGACGACGCCAGCGCCTGGCTGGCTGAGCGTCAGGCCGAGTGGCAGCGCTGGCAGCACAATCAGCAGCAGAGCCTGGATTTACAGCGCGAGTTAAGCGAGCTGGATCATGGGCTACAAAACGCAGCTCAGCTTGCCCAGTTCTGGCAGCAACGCTGGGATGCATTGGGTCTGGCCGATCAACCGCCCTTGGGCAGGCCAGCCGAAGCACAGGTAGCCTTGCAGCAGGTGCAGACTCAACTGGAAGAGGCGCAGCGCCGCCAGCAGCAGTTGTCCGGTAGCCGTCAGGCCCTGGCCAGCCGTTTGCAGGATGAACAAGCGCGCCTGCAACAGACCGAGCAGCTGTGGACGGCCGCTCTGGTTACCAGCCCCTTTAATGCCGAAGCCGATTATCTGGCCGCCTTGCTGGATGAGGCGCAGCGTGCCGCGTTGCAGCAATTGCGTCAGCGTCTGGATAAAGCCTTGAATGATGCTCAGGCCTTGGTCCGTGCCGCCACGCATCAATTGGCCGCCCTACAAGCCAGCCCGGCCACCGCACTTAGCCTGGTGCAGTTGGATGAGCAGCTGCTTGCTCTGAACGCCCAGCTAAAAGCCCTGAGCGAACGCCAGGGCGAAATTCGCGCCCAGCTGCAGGGTGATGATGTGCGACGGCAAGGCCAGCAAAGCCTGTTTGCCGGGATCCAAGCCAAGCAGGGCGAATACGACTTGTGGCAGCAACTAAACAGCCTGATCGGCTCGGCGGATGGCGCCAAGTACCGCAAGTTCGCCCAGGGCCTGACCCTGGATCATCTGGTCTACCTGGCCAATCAGCAGCTCGAACGCCTGCATGGCCGTTACCAGTTGGCGCGGCGTAGCAGTGGCGAACTGGAGCTGGAGGTGATCGACACCTGGCAGGCCGATGCGGCGCGTGACACCAAGACCCTGTCTGGCGGTGAGAGCTTTCTGGTCAGCCTGGCCCTGGCCTTGGCACTGTCTGATCTGGTCAGCCATAAAACCAGCATCGACTCACTGTTTCTCGATGAAGGCTTCGGCACCCTGGACGGGGAAACCCTGGAGGTGGCGCTGGATGCCCTGGATAACCTCAACGCCAGCGGCAAGATGATTGGCGTGATCAGCCACGTCGAGGCACTCAAGGAGCGCATCCCGGTGCAGCTAAAAGTGCACAAGGGCGTTGGCATGGGCTACAGCGGCCTGGATAAGCGCTTTGCGGTGAATGCGCAGGACAATTGATCTGCGCCAGCGTTGCTTGGGCTATGCCTACCTATACTGAAAAACAGCGCGCAGGAAGCCGCACCCACTATCAGGAAACGACGCTTTCCACTGTCTCGGAGCATTGCACTTGGCCAAGCTGTTGATCTGCCTGCTGTGCTGCTGTTGCCTGGTTTTTGATACCCACGCGGCCCCACGTTCGGCCGAGGCCTTGACCCTCTGTTACGAAGACCAGAACTCTTACCCCTGGGTAATGGCCGACGGCCGCGGGCTCAATCTGCAGCTGCTGCGCCTGGTTGCCGATGCCTTGCCAGTGCAGTTCAGCTTTGTTGCCGTACCCTGGAAACGCTGCCTGTCCGGGCTTGCTCAAGGTACTTATGACGGCGCTTTTGCCTCCAGCTTTAAAGAGGAACGTTTGCTTCTCGGTCGCTACCCACAGGATGCCGATGGCCGGCTGGATGAACGCAAGCGACTGCACACCTCGATCTATGCCCTGTACCGACGCAAAGACAGTCCGGTGAGCTGGAACGGTGAAGAGTTTCGCCAACTGCATGGGCGGGTGGGGGCTTTGAGCGGCTTTTCGATTGCCGATTTTATTCGCGCTCAGGGCGCCGAGGTGGATGAAACCAGCCGTGATCCCCTGGCGCTGTTGCAGATGCTCAGCCTTAAACGCATCGAAGCGGCGGCGCTACAGAGCCTGCGTGGCGACTTTGTGCTGCAGAGCAATCCTGAGCTGGCAGCGCTGCTGGAGAAGGTCAAACTGCCGCTGGAAGAGAAGGCCTACTACCTGATGCTGTCCAACGCCTATGTGGCGGATAACCCCGCGTATGCCGCACGTATCTGGGATGAAATTGAGCGTCAGCGCGAGTCGGTGACGTATCGGCAGCAGGTGCGGGATTTTCTGGCACGCTCGCAGCCCTGAGTCGGTTAATGCTTGGAGCCTGTCAAGGGCAGGTGCATGATCGTGCTTCGCCTCGATGAGTATTGCTGCATGGCCAAGCCTCCCGCCGCTCCACCGTCTGCCTCTGCGCTTGGGCGCTTTCTGACCTTGGCCGGCACTGCAACGCGTATCGGCGGTAGCGTATTGGGACAACGGTTGCGTCCAGGGCGCAGCGCGATTGATTGGCAGCCGGTGGGCGATCTGCTCACCGATGTCCTGGGTGAGATGAAAGGCCCGGTGCTGAAGCTGGGGCAAATGGCTTCGCAGTGGCAGGGTGTGTTGCCTGAGCCGGTGGCCAAGGCGCTGGCCTCGCTGCAGAACCGCGTACCGGCCTTGCCCTTTAGCGCACTTCGCGGGCACCTGCAGCAGGTGTATGGCGCGGATCTCAGGCACTTCTTCCAGCAGATTGATGAGCAGCCTTTCGCTGCTGCGTCCCTTGGCCAGGTGCATCGCGCTATAGCGGCGGATGGTCGGGCGCTGGTGCTCAAGGTGCAATACCCAGGCATCGCCGAGATCTGCCAGGCGGATCTGCGCCAGCTGCGCCGCTTATTGCCGCTGGGGCGTCTGTTCCGCGCGCCAGCCGCGCAGCTGGAAGGGCTGTATCAAGAGCTGGCAGCCGTGATTGAGGCTGAGTTGGACTACCCAGCGGAGATGCGCCGCTTGCAGGACTTTCGCGCGCATTTCGCCGATTGGCCTGGCTTGCGCCTGCCGCAGCCGCAGGAAGACCTGTGCCGGCCCGGTGTGCTGGCGCTCAGTGAGGAGGCCGGCTTGCCGTTTGCCGAGGTCAGCCAGGCCAGTGCCGACGTGCGTGAGCGCCTGGCCCTGACGCTGGTGCGCTGGTTGAGTGCCCAAGCCTTTGAGCTGGGCCTGCTGCATGCCGATCCGCATCCGGGCAATTTCGCCTACACCGCCGCCGGTGAGCTGGTGGTGTATGACTTCGGCTGTGTACAGGCGCTGTCCGCGCCCTTGCTGGCGGCCTATGTGCAAACCTACAAGGCGCTGCAGGCTCGCGACGGTGAGCAGCTGGAAAAGGCCTTCCAGGCGCTGGGAACACGCCAGCCGCAATCCACCACACCCTATGGCTTGTACCGTCAGCTGCATGGTTTGCTCGGTCCGCTGTTGCAACCTGGTGTGCACTGGGACTTTGCCGCCACGCCGTTGCATGAACAGGTGCAACGGCTGCTACCCGATGTGCTGGGTGCGTTGGGCAGCCTGCAACCCGCACCGGCCACCTTGCTGGTCAATCGCACGTTGGAAGGGCATTACTGGAACCTCAGCCGCCTCGGCGTGGCGCTGCCGGTGGCCGATCTGTTGCAGGTGCAGCTGGCTGGGCGTTAGCGCATGGTTTTAACGGGTACGGCTTGGCCATTTTCGATACGGGTCAGGAAGACCGCTCTTGAGCCCTGATGCTGACTGCGCGAGAACGCCACCTTGAAGCCGCCCAGGTCCGTTTCGAGGTGTTCAAGCGCATCGAGAAACGTCTCGCGTGTAGGCTCAGTACCGGCTTTGCGCAACGCCTGAGTAAACACCGCCGCGCCGATATAGCCCTCCAGCGAGGCATGGTCAAAATCGCCGGGTTGCATATCGGCCTGATAGGCGCGCACCAGCGCCAGTGAGCGGTCGTCAGGTGATGGCACTACCTGGGATATATACACCCCATCGCCGTCACTGCCGATCTCGCGGATAAACCCCTCGGTGCCGATAAACGACACGCTGATAAAGCGTGTATTGAAGCCCAGCGCTTTCGCCTGTTTGATCGAGGCCGCCAGTTGCCTGTAAGTGCCGACAAAGAACACCGCTTCCGGCTGGGTGCGCTGCAAGGCCTGGATGGCAGCAGTCACGTCCAGCGAATTGCGCTGGATGCGCGCCTGCGCATGAATCGTTAGGTCACGCTTGATCAGCGCGCCGTTGAGGCCACCCTTCACTGACTCACCGAAGGAGTCGTCCTGCATCAGGATGGCGATCTTGCTCAGCTTGAGGTCCTGGGTCATGCGCTCGACCAGTTGCTCGGTTTCCTCGATATAGGACGCGCGAATATTGAACACCCCAGGTCTTGCCGGTGTGCGCAGAAACTCGGCGCCGGTAAAGGGGAACAGGTAAGGCACTTGCGCCCGCAGCGCCAGCGGCACGGCGGCGCGTGAGGTGGGCGTGCCGACATAGCCGAGCAGGGCAAACACCTGCTGGGTTTTCAGCAGGCTGCGGGTGTGTGCGGCAGTCTGACTGGGCTCGTAGCCATCGTCCCGGCTGAGCAGGGTGATGCGCCGGCCATGCACACCGCCTTCGGCGTTGACGCGGTTGAAGTAGGCCTGAGCGCCATTGAGCATGCCCAAACCCAGGGCTGCCGCCGGGCCGCTCTGCGCATTGACCATGCCGATCCGCACTTCATTTGTGCTCAGGCCTGGCTCCGCTGCGCTGGCAAAACCCGGTATCAGCAGGCCGCTGATCACCAGGCAACGCAGCAGCTGTCTAGAAGTCATCGATACACTCCTTGCCCTGATCGCAGGCGACTGCAGGGCCTGCTCGTCCATTTTTTCTTATTCTGGCTGTGCATATGATTCTCTAAAGCACTCTAGTCAGTTGTGCATATAAGACCGGTTTTTACTCATTTGTGGGTGATGCTGACGGCTCCAGCTGGTACTTGCCTTGCTGTAGATCATCGAAATAACGCTGGTAACGGCCGCTGTCACGGTAAAGCTGCAGGCGCTTATTGAAGCGTTCGAGCAGCGCCGGGCTGCCTTCCAGGCTTTTCGGCAGCATCAGGTAGCTGAGGTTGACCAGCAGCGGTTTAGGGTGATGGGTGATCTTGGCCTGATCTTCTGCGCTGAAGTGGCTACGCAGGGCGGCGTAGCCGACGTTCATCTCCTGCGGGTAGAGCACCACACGCTCCTTGAGCAGTTTTTCGAAGTTCTGCTGATCGCTGGAGACGCGCTCCATCTTCACTTTGTTCTCGGCGAGAAAAGCATCGAACTGCGGGCCATAACTGTATTCCAGGCCGCCGCCGAGGGTCATGCCGGTGAGGTCATCAAAGCGCTGCCAGTCAAAGGGCAGGCTTTTCAGGTGAAAGAACACGAATTGCTCGTCGAGCAATGGCGCACTGAAGAGAAAGTCCGCCTCACGCTCGGCCTTGTGCATCCACACCGCGCTGGCGTCAAAGCGGCCCGCCGCAGCTGATGAATAAGCGCGTGGCCAGGGCAGAAATTGAAAGGTGACGCGATAGCCTTCATCGGCCAGCAGGTCACTGATCAGGTGGGCGATCACCCCGTTGTGTCGCAATTCGCTGGACAGATAAGGCGGCCAGTCGCCGACGCTGATCTTCAGTTCTGGCTGTTCGCTGGCTTGCGCGGGCAGCCCCAGCAACAGACAGAACCCGACGAACAGGTTTTTCCACTTCATCAAAGCCCCTTAGTGACTACCGGGAATATCGCCAACACGTGTTAATGACCTAGTAATACCACTGCGCAGGCGCAGATAAAACGCCATTAATGTTTCATTAAAACGTCATCGTGCGGGTGAAGACTGCTGCGGATTTGTTCAATCCCCATGTCTCTGCATAAGGATAGTTGCTGTGCTGCGAATCCCTACACTTTGCGCGCTTTTTGCCCTGGCTCCGTTGGCCTCTGCCCTTGAGCTTAAACCCCTGGCGCTGTACGAGAGCGGCTTTGCGGCCGGCACTGAAATTGTCAGCGCGCAGGCCTCGAGCATGCGCGTGATTGTGTCCAATAGCGCCGAAGGCTTGGTCGATGTGCTGCAGCTTGACCCGGCCAAGGGGCTCAATCGCATTGCCCGGCATAACCTGGTGGCAGCCGGCGCGGGGGAAATCACCTCGGCGATTTTCCACCCCAGCGAAGACCTGTTTGCCGTGTGCATCCGCAACAGCGATGGCCTGAAAAACGGTCGCGTCGAGTTGCGTTCGGTGGCCGATGGCAAGCTGCTCAATACCGTTGAAATTGGCATCTGGCCTGACAGCCTGGCGTTTTCGCCCAAGGGCGACTTCATCGTGGTGGCCAACGAAGGCGAAGGCTATGTGCGTGACGGCGAGGGTTTCCGCAGCGGTGAAGGCTCAATCAGCCTGATCGACCTGCGTGGCGGCGTGGCGGCGGCCAAGCACAGCCTGATCACCCTGCCGGACCTGAAAGGTGTCGAAGGCGCGACCCAGGCTGAGCACAAGCGTCTGGTGGAGCGGGTGATCGACGGCGAAGAGTTGAAAGTGCCGTTCGGCACCAGCCCTGAGCATATCGAACCGGAATACGTGACCTTCAGCCCGGACGGCGCACGTGCCTACGTCAGCCTGCAAGAGAACAACGCGATTGCTGTGGTGGATGTGCTGCAAGGCAAGCTGGACAAAGTCTTTGGCCTGGGCACCGTGCGCCATGCGGCGGACATCATCGATGACGGCAAGTACGCCCCGGCGGCCGAGCTGTTTGCTCTGCGCGAGCCCGATGCGCTGGCGGTGAGTGCCGATGGCCGTTACCTGGTCAGCGCTGATGAAGGCGATACCGACCCGAAAATTGCCAAAACCAAGGCTGGCTTGCCTAGCGGTGGCGGTCGCACGGTCAGTGTGTTCGATGCCATGAGCGGCAAGCTGCTCGGTGATACCGGCAGCCAGCTCGACGATATGGCCGCCCAGGCCGGTGTTTACCCGGATGCGCGCAGCCCCAACAAAGGCAGCGAGCCGGAAGGTGTGGTGAGTTTCGATGCCTTCGGCAAACGTCTGGCGGTGGCGACCCTGGAGCGTGCCGATGCCCTGGCCCTGATCGACCTGGACCAGGCCGAGCAACCCAAAGTGCTGCAAGTGGTGGGTGCCGGTGAAGGCGCAGGCTCCGGCAACCTGGCGCCGGAAGGGCTGGCCCATGTTGAGCGTGAGGGTCGGCATTTCCTGGTCACTGGCCTGGAGAAGAGCGGCAACGTGGCGGTGTTCGAGCTGCTCAAGTAATACGCCTGTTCCGGTCAGGCGCGCCGTCTGCGCCTGGCCGAGTCTCAAACAAGCCGGCCTGTGCGCCGGCTTTTTATGGCCCGCCATCCCTGGCTACTACCTTTCGCGTCGTCGCTGCGCGAGGTTGGAAATCGCGGCAGACGCTTTTTTCTTTACGGCCAGTTCCCCGTCAGCTTCAGGCCCTTTAGAGTGCTGCAGCGCAATCGCGCGGGTATGAGGGGGATAGCTGACGCATGACCGTTTGGGTCGTTTCAATTCTGTTTGTAGTGACCTACCTGGGCATGGCCGCAGGGGGCATCCGTGGCCTGCGCGTTGATCGCAGCTGGATTGCTGGCTGCGCGGCGGTGTTGCTGCTGGTCAGCGGCGCACAATCCCCTGCCGAGGCGGCCAGCCATCTGGATGCCGGTGCACTGTTGCTGCTGTTGGCGCTGATGCTGATCAGTGCGCAGTTCGATTTCTCCGGGGTATACGCCTGGCTTAACCAGCAGCTCAGCCACTATGCCGAGCAACCAGCGCTGTTGCTGCTGGGTGTGGTGGGTTTGGGCGGTGTGCTGTCGGCGCTGTTGGTTAATGACATCGTCGCCTTTGCCCTGACCCCGTTGCTGTGCCATAGCCTACTGGCCCGTGGCCTCGATCCACGGCCATTTCTCCTGGCATTGGCGCTGTCGTGCAATGCCGGCTCCTCCGCGAGCCTGATTGGTAATCCGCAGAACATTTTGATCGGCCAGGCCGGCGGTCTGGATTTCTGGTCCTATACCTGGATTGCCGCCCCGCCCGCACTGGCGGCATTGGCCATTACTTACGCGGTGATCTGGCTGCAGTGGCGCAAACGCTGGGGTACGGCCAAGCCGGCGGTACAGGCAGAGACTCCGGTGCAGCATATCTACGGCGTACGCAGCTACCTGAAGCCGCTGCTGGCCAGCCTGGTGCTGCTCGGGCTGTTTTCCACCAGCATGCCGCGGGAGATTTCCGCACTGTTGATCGCGGTGCTGGTGATGATCTCGCGTCGGGTGGACAGCCGCGATTATGTGCAGAAGGTCGACTGGAACCTATTACTGCTGTTTGCCGGGTTGTTCGTGGTGACGGGCGCGGCGATGAGCCTGCCGCAGGTCGCCGGTCTGGCCGGTAATCTGGCCGACTTGGGCCTGCTGCCGCACGGGGTGATCACCCTGGCGAGCCTGTCGCTGCTGGCCGGTAACCTGATCGGCAATGTGCCCTATGTGATGTTGCTGCTGGGCGTGTTGCCGGAGGCCAGTGAGGCCTTGCTGGTGGGCCTGGCGATCATGTCGACCCTGGCCGGCAACCTGCTGCTGATCGGCAGCGTGGTCAACCTGATCGTCGCCGAAAGCGCGCGGCGTCAGGGCGTGCCACTGAGTTTTATCGACTTTGCCCGCAGCGGCGTGCCGGTGACCCTGCTGAGTATGGGCCTGGCTGGGGTATGGCTGGCGTTGGGCGGCTGGCTGCCCTGGTAAGTCTCCGCGGTTATTGCCAGCGGTTCTGCCGCCAGCGCTGTTGCTGTTCCGGCGTTTGGAAGGTCCAGGCGACAAAGCGGCTCTGCTTCTGGCCCTGCGCCATCTCCACGGTCTGTACCTGCAGCGCGCCGGCTTTCTTCAACGCGCTGTACACGCCCGGCAGGTTGCCTGCCTTGGAAATCAAGCTGCTAAACCACAGCACCTGCTGGCCAATCTCGACACTTTCCTTGATCAACTGGCTGACAAACGCCGCTTCGCCGCCCTTGCACCACAGCTCTGCCGCCTGACCGCCGAAGTTCAGCACCGGCAGTTTGCGCTTGGGGTCGAGTTTGCCGAGGTTGCGCCATTTGCGCTTGCTGCCGCTGCTGGCTTCTTCCGCGCTGGCGTGGAAGGGCGGGTTACACAGAGTCAGGTCGAAGCGCTCATCGGCATGCAGCAAACCCTGGAAGATATGCGTGCTGTCGCGCTGCTGGCGCAGCTCAATCGCCTGGCTCAGGCCAGGATTGCCCTGCACGATGGTTTTGGCCGAGGCGATGGCGTTGGCAGCGATGTCCGAGCCGAGAAACTGCCAGGCATATTCGCGGTGACCCAGCAGTGGGTAGATGCAGTTGGCCCCCACGCCAATATCCAGCGCACGCACTTTGGCGCCGCGCGGGATATCGCCGCCGTTACTGGCGGCCAGCAGGTCTGCCAGGTAATGCAGGTAATCGGCGCGGCCTGGGATCGGCGGGCACAGATAATCCGCCGGAATATCCCAATGCTGGATGCCATAGAACTGCTTGAGCAGCGCCCGATTGAACACCTTGACCGCCGCCGGGTTAGCGAAGTCGATGCTTTCCTTGCCATAAGGATTGATGATCACGAAGGCTGCCAGCTCGGGGCTGGCCTTGATCAGCGCGGGAAAGTCATAACGGCCCTGATGGCGATTGCGTGGGTGCAACTGGCCTTTGCTCGCATCGGCCTTATTGGCCTGAGGTTTACTGGGCGCGGTGCGCGGTGCGGCAGGTTTTCGGCTGGGGCGTTTCGGCGGCAAGGACATGGCAGACGAATCTAAGGCTTGGGGCGCGGGATTTTCCCACAGCTGGGCGCAGGTTGCTTGCCGACTGTAGGTAAGCGCTGTGTGCCGGCCCTAGTGGGCAATATTGAGCAACATGGCCAGGTAGTCGAAGAACACGCAGTACAGGGCAACGGGCAGCGGCAGGCCGAGCAGGGTGCCGAGCAGGTAGATGCGAAAGGGCACGCCAGACAAGGCCAGCGTGTAGTTCAACGCCGGCACGGTCTGAAACAGCATGCGTAGACTGATGATGCTGACCAGCGGATTGCGATCAAGGCCGCTTAGCAGGCGTTGCGCCAGCGGGTTGTTCAACTCACGCAGGGCGTTTCCGCCCAGATAGCGAATGGTGATGTAGGTGACGGTGCAGGACACGCAGGCCGCGATATAGGTGACGACACCGCCATACACCCGTCCCAGGGCCAGCACTGCAGCGGCGAGAAATACCCAGCCGGGAATCTGGATCAGATTGCCCAGGGCAAATAGCAGGGTAAACAGCAGCAGACCGACGACCGGGTGCATCAGGAGCAGCGCTTGCAAGGCGTCGAGGTTGAACTGCGCGCGGATGCCCAGGGTTTCGAACAGCACGAACAGAGCCAGCAGAAACAGGATGACCAGCAGCAGGCGGGAGGAACTGCGCATGGCGGCCTCGTGGCTTCAGGGGTAGCCGAGTACGGCTTTTATCTGCGCCAGGTTGGCGGCAATCCACTGCGGATTGATCGCGCCCCAGTCACGAATCTCGTAGTGCCCGGCGTTATTGCGCTCACCGTTTTGCTGGGCAAAGGTGCACTCGATATCCAGCTCGGCCAGGGCGCTCAGGGTGTCCTGGGCGGTACGCCGGGGCATGCCGGTGGCGTCCATCAAGGCGGGTACGTTGGTTGCCGTGCCGCTGTCGATCAGCCAGGCCACGTACAGGCGGCGGTAGAAGCTGCTGCGGGTTTTGCTTACATCCATGGGCATGTACCTGGTGTTATGCCGTGCGCCGGGGCGCACGGCCTGATTGACGGTCAGCTCAAGGTGGCAATCGCGATATAGGTCGCGGCCCCTGAAATGTAACCGAGGAAGGCCAGCAGGCTGATCCTTTTCAGATACCAGATAAAGTTGATCTTCTCCATGCCCATGGCCGCAACGCCGGCCGCAGAACCGATGATCAGGCAGCTGCCGCCGGTGCCGGCGCAATAGGCGAGCATTTCCCAGAAAGTGCCGTTGACCTGGAAATTGCTCAGCCAGGCGGTGTCGGCACCGGCCAGCGCAAGAGCCTCCGGTGTGACCAGTGGGTACATCTTCATGGCGCCGGCTACCAGCGGTACGTTATCGACCACCGACGACAGCAGGCCGATGGCGATATTGATCGCATACACATTGCCCAGGCTTTCACGCAGTGCAACGGCGACCTGTGTAAGGTGGCCGGCGGTGGCCAGGCTGGAGACCGCCAGCAGAATGCCGAGGAAGAACAGCACGCTGGTGGTGTCGATACGTCGCAGTACGCCAACCACCGAGAGCGGGTGCTTGTCTTCGTCGTTCTTGCCGCGGTGAATCACTTCGGTGACCACCCAGAGCACGCCCAGACCGAAAAGGATGCCCATATACGGCGGCAGGTGGGTCACGGTCTTGAATACCGGCACGAACACCAGAGCGCCAATGCCCAGGGCAAACACCAGGTTGCGCTCGAAGGGCGTAGTCGGGTCGCGGCGTTCCTCGTCCGATTCGCTGATCAGGGGGCGCTGGATTTCGCCCTTCATGGTCATGCTGAGTACCAGCAGCGGCACCAGCAGGCAGACCACGCTGGGGATAAACAGGTTGGCGATGATGCCGCTGGTGGTGACTTGATTGCCGATCCACAGCATGGTGGTGGTCACGTCACCAATCGGCGACCAGGCGCCACCGGCGTTGGCGGCGATCACCACGATACCGACGTAGAACCAGCGCTCTTTTTGATCCGCTACCAGTTTGCGCAGCAGCGAAACCATGACGATGGTGGTGGTCAGGTTATCCAGCACGGCCGAGAGGAAGAAGGTGATCAGCGCCACAACCCAGAGCAGGGTGACGCGCTTGTTGGTGCGAATGCGGTCGGTGATGACCTTGAAGCCTTCATGGGCGTCGATCAGCTCGACGATGGTCATGGCGCCCATCAGGAAGAACAGGATCTCGGAGATTTCGCCCAGGTGATGGCGCAGCTCTTCGGTGACGTGATGGTCATTGCCACTGGCCCCGGCGGTGGCAGCACCGATCAGCGGCAGAATGCTGTCCGCACCGAGGACCAGCAGGGTCCAGCAAATCACCGCAGTCAGGATGGCCGACGCGGCTTTATCGATTTTCAGCGGGTGTTCGAGGGCGATGCACAGGTAACCGAGGACAAAGATCAGTGCCATCAACGCATACATGGTCAGAATTCCATTTGCAGGGCTTTTTTATTGATTTAGAGGTGCCGCGAGCTTTTGATGCGTGGACGAAGATGCCTGAAATGCTCAGAAATTGGGAGGGTATTTATCGTCAGTTAGCCTGCCTGCGACTTGCATAGGCGTTTTCTGACTGACCGGTTAGCGCTCACGAGCCCGGACTGCGCGGGATACGCAGTCGCGGGCGGGTTTTGGCTCAGGCCTGCGACAGGTCGTCGCGTTCAGCGCTGGCCGGCATCACGGGCTGCGGCGCGAAGATAAACGCCAGGCAGATGGCCAACAGCGGCATCAGTAGATTGAAGAAGCAGTACGGCAGGTAACTCAGGGTTGCCACGCCGAGGGTCGCGGCCATATACGCGCCGCAGGTGTTCCACGGCACCAGTACCGAGGTCAGGGTGCCGCCGTCTTCCAGGGCGCGTGACAGGTTGACCGGGGCCAGCCCGCGTTTTTCATACTCAGCGCGGTACATACGGCCCGGCAGCACCAGGGCGATGTACTGGTCGGCGGTGATGATATTGGTGCCGATGGTGGTGGCAATGGTGCTGGCGATCAGGCTGCTGGTGCTTTTCGCCAGGTGCAGGGTGCTTTGCAGCAGGCGTTGCAGCAGGCCGAGTTTTTCCAGCACGCCGCCAAAGCACATGGCGCAGATGATCAGCCACACCGTGGTGAGCATGCTGGCCATGCCGCCCTTGGACAGCAGGCCGTCCAGCGCCGGGTTGCCGCTGCTGGATTCATAACCGGCGAACAGTGCCGTCCACACGGTTTTCAGCGGCGCCAGGCTGCCGGCCGCAGGGTCAGCCAGGCGCGCCATTACTTCGGGCTGAAACACCACTGCGAACACGCCGCCGAGCAGCGCGGCAACAAACACCGCTGGAAAGGCCGCCCACTGGCGCACTGCGAGAAACAGCAGCAGGACTACCGGCAGCAGCAGGTGCCAGCCCAGGCTGAACTGGCTTTCCAGCGCCTGCAGCACTTCGGCGATGCGTGCGGTGTCATGGCTGCCGTTCGCCTGCTGGCCGAGGATAAAGAACAGCACCAGGGCAATGCCCAGCACCGGCACCGTGGTGCGTAGCATCAGGCGGATATGCGCAAACAGATCAGCCCCAGCTGCGGCAGGCGCCAGGTTGGTGGTGTCTGACAGCGGCGAGAGTTTGTCGCCGAAGTAGGCGCCGGAAATGATCGCCCCGGCGGTAATCGCCGGGTCCAGGCCCAGGCCCGCCGCCACGCCCATCAGGCCGATGCCGAGGGTGCCGGCCACGGTCCAGGAGCTGCCGATGGACAGTGCGGTAAGGGCGCAGATCAGGCAGCTGGTGACGTAGAAGTATTCCGCCGAGATCAGCTTGAGGCCCAGCCAGATCATGGTCGGCACGGTGCCGGCAAGAATCCAGGTGCCGATCAGCGCGCCGACCGCCAGCAGAATCAGGTTGGCCTTCATCGCCATATGGATGCCGGCGAGGATGCCTTCCTCAATCTGTGCCCACCGCAGGCCATTCTTCAGACCGACCAAGCCGGCGACAAAGGCGGCGCTCATCAGCGCGATCTGGTTCGGCCCGCTGGAGGAGCTGTCGCCGTACAGGTAAACGGAGAGGCCCAGCAGCAGCACCAGCACGCCAATCGGCAGCAGGGCATCCAGCAGGGACGGGGAGCGTGTATCAGTCATGGGTGTACCGGTCGATCAATGAAACTGTGGCTGGAAAGCCCAACCCAGAAAAAACGAAACCCGCGCCGGTAAGGGCGCGGGCTGCGGGTGTTGCCAGAGGATCAGAGTGCGGCGATCTTGCCGCGCTGCTCAACCATCTTGCTCAGGGCTTGCTCAGCTTCGGCCAGCTTGGCGCGCTCTTTATCGAGCACTTCGGCCGGCGCCTTGGCGACGAAGCCTTCGTTGCTCAGCTTGCCGCCGACGCGCTGCACTTCACCGGAGAGACGGGCGATCTCTTTATCCAGGCGCGCCAGTTCGGCGTCCTTGTCGATCAGCCCGGCCATCGGCACCAGCACCTGCATATCGCCGACCAGAGCGGTGGCGGACATCGGCGCTTCTTCGCTCGCTTCCAGCACGCGTACCGACTCCAGCTTGGCCAGCTTGTTCAGCAACGGCGCGTTGTCGGCCAGACGACGCAGGTCTTCCGCGCTGGCGTTCTGCAGGATGATATCGATGCGCTTGGCCATGGAAATTTTCATCTCGCCACGGATCTGCCGCAGGCCGAGCATCAGCTGCTTGACCCACTCAATGTCGCCTTCGGCGGCGGCGTCTATGCGGCTCTCATTGGCCACCGGCCAGGCCTGCAGCATGATGGTGTCGCCAGTGACGCCAGCCTGCGCCTTGATGCGCTGCCAGATTTCTTCGGTGATAAACGGCATAAACGGATGGGCCAGACGCAGCGCCACTTCCAGCACACGGATCAGCGTGCGGCGGGTGCCGCGCTGACGTTCGATCGGTGCGGCTTCGTCCCACAGCACCGGCTTGACCAGCTCCAGGTACCAGGCGCAGTACTCGTCCCAGATAAACTCGTAGAGCGCTTGCGCGGCCAGGTCGAAGCGGAAGGCGTCGAGCTGGCGGGTGACTTCGGCTTCGGTGCGCTGCAGCGACGAGATGATCCAGCGGTCCACCGAGGACAGCTCGACCGGCTCACCGTTGACGCCGGTGTCCTGGCCGTCGGTGTTTTCCAGCACGAAGTTGGCGGCGTTCCAGATCTTGTTGCAGAAGTTGCGGTAACCCTCGACGCGGCCCATGTCGAACTTGATATCGCGACCGGTGGACGCCAGCGCCAGGTTGGTAAAGCGCAGGGCGTCGGTGCCGTAGGCGGCGATGCCCTCGGGGAACTCGGCGCGGGTCTGCTTGGCGATTTTCTCGGCCAACTTGGGCTGCATCATGCCGCTGGTGCGTTTCTCCAGCAGCTCATCCAGGGTAATGCCATCGACGATATCCAGCGGGTCGAGCACGTTGCCCTTGGACTTGGACATCTTCTGGCCTTGGCCGTCGCGCACCAGGCCATGCACATAGACGGTCTTGAACGGAATCTGCCCGGTCAGGTGGGTCGACAGCATGATCATCCGGGCGACCCAGAAGAAGATGATGTCGAAGCCGGTGACCAGCACGTCGGTGGGGTGGAAGGTCTCCAATTCTTCGGTCTGCTGCGGCCAGCCGAGGGTGGAGAAGGTCCACAGACCAGAGCTGAACCAGGTGTCCAGAACGTCTTCGTCCTGACGCAGGTTGGCGTCGCCCAGGTTATGGGTGGCGCGTACTTCCGCCTCGTCACGGCCAACATAGACGTTGCCGGCATCGTCGTACCAGGCCGGGATGCGGTGGCCCCACCAGAGCTGACGGCTGATGCACCAGTCCTGGATATCGCGCATCCAGCTGAAGTACATGTTTTCGTACTGCTTGGGCACGAACTGGATCTCACCGCTCTCGACCACGGCGATGGCCTTTTCGGCCAGCGGCTTGGTGCTGACATACCACTGGTCGGTCAGCCACGGCTCGATGATGGTGCCGGAGCGGTCGCCTTTCGGCACTTTCAGGGCGTGGGCATCGATGCTTTCCAAGAGGCCGGCGGCCTCGAAGGCGGCAACAATCTGCTTGCGCGCCTCGAAACGATCCAGGCCGGCGTATTCGGCCGGCAGGCTGCAGTCGATCTGGCTGTTGACGCTGCCATCGACATTGAACGCCTGGACCTGTGCGAGCACGGCGGCGTTCTTGTCGAAGATATTCAGAAGTGGCAGGTTGTGACGCTTGCCGACTTCATAGTCGTTGAAATCGTGGGCCGGGGTGATCTTCACGCAGCCGGTGCCGAATTCAGGGTCGCAGTAATCGTCGGCGATGATCGGGATACGCCGGCCAACCAGCGGCAGCTCGACGAAGGTGCCGATCAGCGCTTGATAGCGCTCGTCACTAGGGTTTACCGCGACGGCGCTGTCGCCAAGCATGGTTTCCGGGCGAGTGGTGGCAACGATCAGGTAATCCTTGCCGTCGGCGGTTTTGTTGCCGTCGGCCAGCGGGTAGCGCAGGTTCCACAGGCTGCCTTTCTCGTCGTGGCTTTCCACTTCGAGGTCGGAGATGGCGGTGTGGAACTTGGTGTCCCAGTTGACCAGGCGCTTGCCGCGGTAGATCAGGCCGTCTTTGTGCAGGCGCACGAAGGCTTCTTTAACGGCTTCGGACAGGCCGTCGTCCATGGTGAAGCGTTCGCGCGACCAGTCTACCGAACTGCCCAGGCGACGGATCTGCCGGGTGATGGTGCCGCCGGATTGCTCTTTCCATTCCCAGACTTTCTCCAGGAATTTCTCGCGGCCCAGATCGTGACGGCCAATGCCGTCGGCGGCCAGCTGACGCTCTACCACCATCTGGGTGGCGATACCGGCGTGGTCGGTGCCCGGCTGCCACAGGGTGTTGCGGCCCTGCATGCGGCGGAAACGAATCAGCGCATCCATGATCGAGTTGTTGAAACCATGGCCCATGTGCAGGCTGCCGGTGACGTTCGGCGGCGGGATCATGATGGTGTAGGGCTCGCCCGAACCTTGTGGGGCGAAATAGTTGTTCGCCTCCCAGTTCTGGTACAGGGCGGTTTCAATGGCGTGCGGCTGGTAGGTCTTGTCCATGCGCGGCGGGACCCTTATGACGGCTAGACGGAAAAGCCGGCAAGTATAGCGGGGATGGCCTATATGACGTAAGAGCGCGCGTGGTGTGGCTGACTGGTGGGCGTGCGTGTGCTTACGGACGACGCGGCGGCAGCAGTCGCGTCAGGCGCGCATCCAGGCGGCGTTTCAGCTCGGCCTCGATCTGCGGCACGAAATCGTCGATCACATCCTGCAGGATCAACTGGGCGGCGGCGCGCAGTTCACTGTCCAGGCGGTTCAGTTCGCTGTCGCGGCTGACGCTCTGGCTCACGGTTTCACGCAGGGTTTGCGCAACCGTTGGCTTGGGCGCGGGTGCTGGGGCGGCGGCCACGGGCGGCGGAGTAACGATTTCCGAGAGCAGGGGGATGCTGTCCGGGTCGAGGGAATCGACCAGCAGCGGTGGTTCGAGGTTTTCATCGCCCAGCAGTTGGCGGATCGACTCCAGGTCGTTCAGCAGTTGGGCGGGTTTTTGCGGCGGTTTTGGGGTGTCCATACTGTGCAACTAGAGTTCGACTCGTTTGGGATCATACCCGCGCTGCCGGTAGCTGCGGAAATTCTCCCGGCAGGCGGTCAGCAGGTCGGGTTCCTGGTTGACGATTTCAATCACCCGGCTAAAGCGCTCGACCTGGGGTGAAAGGGTGCTGCCGAGGTTGATCAGCACGCCCTGAGTACTGCTGGGTTCTTCGTCCTGGCCAATCACCACCGGTGCGTACGCGTCATCCTGGTAGAGGCTGTGAGGCACAAAGCTTTCCGCTTTGAAACGCCATAACAGTTCATCCACCTCGCTGCATTGCCGCGCATCGCTGCCGCGCAGAAACACCGGCAGGCCGGCGCGCCAGGCTTTCATCGCCAGCTGGCAGGCTGCGCGCAGGCGCTCGGCCGGCACGGCAGTAGACAGTACATAGAATTCTATTCGGGGCATGACGGCACGGTTTGGCGTTAGTTGCAGGAGCGGCTTGCTGACAGGCGCGCAGCTTACCAGTCAATCGCGGTTAACACCGCTCCTACTAATGCGCCTGGAACGTAGAACCTGTTTCGGATCTCGCGAGCTAGAGCGAGACAAGGCAACAATGGCCGAGGAAGCGGAGTTTACGAGCTGTAAATGAGCATTCCGAGGCCATTTTTAACGCCGTATCGCCGACGCGCAGCAGATCCGATACAGGTTCTCAGGCGTTGCTGCGATCCAGCAGGTACTGCGTCAGCATCGGCACCGGACGACCGGTCGCGCCTTTGTCCTTGCCACCACTGATCCAGGCGGTGCCGGCGATATCCAGGTGCGCCCAGTTGTAGGCCTTGGCAAAGCGAGAAAGGAAGCAGCCAGCGGTAATGGTGCCGGCTTTTGGCCCGCCGATATTGGCGATGTCGGCGAACGGGCTGTCCAGCTGCTCCTGGTATTCGTCATACAGCGGCAGCTGCCAGGCACGGTCGTCGGCGGTCAGGCCGGCGCCGAGGATCTGCTGCACCAGTTCGTCGTTGTTGCCCATCAGGCCGGAGACATTGCTGCCCAGGGCCACGATGCAGGCGCCGGTGAGGGTGGCGATGTCGATCACAGCCTGCGGCTTGAAGCGCTCGGCATAGGTCAGGGTGTCGCACAGCACCAGACGGCCTTCGGCATCGGTGTTGAGGATTTCCACGGTCTGCCCGCTCATGGTGGTGACGATATCACCGGGACGCGTGGCGCCGCCGCTCGGCATGTTCTCGGCGCAGGCCAGCAGGCACACCAGGTTGATCGGCAGTTGCAGCTCCAGAACGGCCTTGAGGGTGCCGAACACGCTGGCGGCGCCGCACATGTCGTACTTCATCTCATCCATGCCGGCAGCCGGCTTGATGCTGATGCCGCCGGTGTCGAAGGTGATGCCTTTGCCAACTAGGGCGTAGGGCTTCTCGTTCTTTTTGCCGCCCTGATAGTTGAGCACGATCATCCGTGGCGGTTGGTCGCTGCCCTGGGCCACGGCGAGGAAGGCGCCGGCGCCGAGCTCATTGAGCTTTTTCTCATCAAGGATTTCGACCTTGAGGTTCTTGTAGGCCTTGCCCAGGTTCTTGGCTTCTTCGGCGAGATAGCTTGGGTGGCAGAGATTCGGCGGCAGATTGCCAAGGTCTTTGGTAAAGGCCATGCCGGTGGCAATCGCCTGGGCGTGCGTGCTAGCGCGCTCAGCGTCGGCCAGGTTGGCTTTGTCCGTGAGCAGGGTGAGCTTCTTCAGCGCGCCGGCTTCGGCCTTCTGGCTCTTGAAGCGGTCGAAGCAGTAGCCGGCGTCGGCCAGGCTTTCCACCATCAGGCGGGTTTTGCCGTAGGTTTCGCGGCCCTTGACCTGCAGCTCGTCGAGCGCGAGTACCGCGTCGCTGCCGCCGAGGCTTTTCAGGTTGTTGTAAACGGCTGTGATCAATTTGCGCAGTTGGCGGTCAGACAGTTCGCTGTCTTTACCGGTGCCGACCAGCAGCACGCGTTCGGCTTTGAGATTTGGCAGGTTGTGCACCAGCAGAGTCTGGCCGACCTTGCCAGCCAGGTCGCCGCGCTTGAGCAGTGCGCTGATCGCGCCAGCGCTGGCGGTGTCGATGGCCTTGGCGGTTTCACCGAGTTTTTTGCCCTCACCAACAGGGATAACCAGGGTGGCGGTTTTTAGTGTTTCTGGGCGTGCGCTTTTAACAATAAATTCCATTACGTGGTGTCCCCAAGACAAGGCGTCGGTATTGCAGGATAATGCCGGCTATTTTTCGATGGTTCGCCAGTTGGGCGAGCCGGCAAGCAGTGCGGCTAGTTTGATCTTAGCCGCCTGAGCCTGACAACCCTGGAGTGTCTGGTTTGATCGTCTTCCGTTATCTGTCTCGTGAAGTGTTGTTGACCCTGAGTGCCGTGAGCGCGGTGCTGTTGGTCATCATTATGAGTGGCCGTTTTATCCGTTACCTGGCTCAGGCAGCGCAAGGGCTGCTCGATCCCGGTGTGCTGCTGCTGATCATGGCGTACCGCATTCCTGGTTTTTTGCAGCTGATTCTGCCGCTGGCGTTGTTTCTCGGCTTCCTGCTGGCGTATGGCCGCATGTACCTCGACAGCGAGATGACCGTATTGTCGGCCACCGGCATGAGCCAGCAACGCTTGTTTGCCTACAGCCTGGCACCCGCAACCCTGGTGGCGCTGCTGGCCGGCTGGCTGAGCCTGGGGCTGGCACCGCAAGGCATTGAGCATGTGGCGCGGATTTTGAACCAGCAGAGCGCCATGACGGAGCTGGATACCCTGGAGCCTGGGCGTTTTCAGTCGATGAAGAATGGCTCGCGGGTGACCTACACCGAGGAGTTGTCCGAGGACCGCGGCTCGCTGGCTGGGGTGTTTATCTCCGAGAAGCAGCTGTCCAGCAGTGGTGATAAGGAGCGTGGTATCTCCGTGCTGGTGGCTGAATCCGGCCGCCAGGAGATTCAAGCGGACGGCAGTCGCTACCTGATTCTGGAAAATGGCTACCGCTATGACGGTAACCCAGGCCAGGCGGACTACCGCGCCATCCAGTACGAAACCTACGGCGTGCTATTGCCCAAGCCGGAAGTGGCAGTGGAGATCACCGATCGCGAGGCCATGCCTACGCGCGAGCTAATTGGCAGTGACAAGCCGCGTATGCAGTCTGAGCTGCAGTGGCGTTTGTCGATTCCAGTACTGGTCTTTGTCGTCACTCTGCTGGCCGTGCCCCTGTCGCGGGTTAACCCACGGCAGGGGCGCTTTCTCAAGCTGTTGCCGGCCATTCTGCTGTACATGGCTTACCTGGCGCTGCTGATTGGCGCGCGCGGTGCTTTGGATAAAGAAAAGATCCCCGCAGGCCTGGGCTTGTGGTGGGTGCATGGGCTGTTCGCATTGATCGGGCTGCTGTTGCTGTATTGGGAGCCGTTGCGCTTGCGCTGGGCGGCTCGTCGTGTGGCGTTGGAGGTGGCCCGTGGTTAAGTTGGATCGCTACATCGGCGCACAGGTGTTTGTCGCCATTCTTGCTGTGTTAGGCATCATCGTCGGTCTGGCACTGCTGTTTGCCTTTATCGATGAGCTTGGGGATGTCGAAGGCAACTACGGCCTGCTGGATGCCCTGGGGTATGTGCTGCTGACGGCACCGCGGCGAATTTATGAAATGTTGCCGATGGCCGCCTTGATTGGCTGTTTGATCGGGTTGGGCTCGCTGGCCAGTAACAGCGAGCTGACCATCATGCGTGCGGCGGGTGTATCGATCGGGCGGATTGTCTGGGCGGTGATGAAACCGATGCTGGTGCTGATGCTGGTCGGCGTGCTGATTGGCGAGTACCTGGCGCCTTACAGCGAAAATCAGGCTCAGGCCAGTCGCGCCATGGCCCAAGGCGGCGGCGAAGCGCAGAGCGCCAAGCGTGGCCTGTGGCATCGCCAGGGGCAGGAATATGTGCACATCAACGCCGTGCAGCCCAATGGCGTGCTGCTCGGGGTGACTCGCTACCGCTTCGACGACCACAAGCGTATGCAGTCCTCCAGCTTCGCTCGACGTGCGCAGTATCAGGGTGATCACTGGCAGCTGGAAGATGTTGCAACCACGCACTTCCGTGAGCGCAGCAGTGAGGTCATCAAGCAGGACAATGAGCGCTGGGATGTCGAGTTGACGCCGCAGCTGCTTGGCACCGTGGTCCTGGCACCTGATGCCCTGTCGATGACTGGGTTGTGGAACTATATCCACTACCTGGCCGAGCAGGGGCTGAATAACAGTCAGTACTGGTTGTCGTTCTGGACCAAAGTGCTGCAGCCGCTGGTAACCGCTGCGCTGGTGTTGATGGCGATTTCCTTTATCTTCGGCCCGCTGCGCTCTGTGACTTTGGGGCAGCGGGTGTTTACCGGGGTGCTGGTGGGTTTCGTCTTCAAGATCAGTCAGGACTTGCTCGGCCCATCGAGCTTGGTGTTCGGCTTCTCGCCGCTGCTGGCGGTGTTGATTCCAGCCGGTATCTGCGCGCTGGCCGGCGTTTGGTTGCTGCGCCGCGCCGGTTGATTCAGGCGTAAAAAAGCCGGCGTGCACTTAGTGTGCACGCCGGCTTTTTTGTATCTGGAGGTCTACTTCTTGTGGATGTTTTTCGGCAGCTGAATCACTTGGCTGTCCGAGTAGATGTCATGCCAGCTGCGCTTTTCTTTATCCCAAAGCACCCACAGAAACCCCAGGCCCAGCAGTAGCCAGGAGCCGATGGCAACCAGAAAACGCAGCAATGCCTGCCATAGGCTGATCGCCGTACCGTCGGGATTCTGAATGCGCAGGCCCCACACCTGCATGCCCAGTGTCTGGCCGTTATGCGTCCAGAACTTGGCGAAGAAGCCAAACAGGCTGAGAAACAGCACGGTCGAGAGCAGCGGGTCGCCATCCAAGGCACCAGCGTCGGACATCTGCTTTAGTTGCGCCTCGCCGTAGAAACCCATCAGGATCAGCTTGTAGACAAAGGTCACGACGATCAGCAGGGCGATACACAGCAGGAAGTCATAAAACATCGCGGCGAGGCGGCGGATTAGCCCCGCGGTGGGGAATTCACCCTGCGGGCGCAGCAGGTGTTTCGTCATGGTCGGCTCTTTAGTTATTCGGCTGGCGGAATGGCGGCAACAATAAGGCATCCGTGGGGGTGGTCGGCCATAAAAAATGATCGGTAATCATTTTTAGCCTTGCCCAGCGACGGCTCCCAAGGATGGTCGTCATGGATGGCAAGGCACAAAAAACCCCTGATGTTGCCATCAGGGGTTCTTCAATACGGCAGGATTATTCCTGGATTTGCACTTCGTCAGCCTGCATGCCTTTCTGGCCTTGCACCGCGATAAAGCTGACTTTCTGACCTTCTTTCAGGCTCTTGAAGCCGTTGCCTTGGATCGCGCGGAAGTGCACGAACAGATCCGGACCGCTTTCTGGCGTGATAAAGCCAAAACCTTTCTCGTCGTTAAACCACTTCACGGTACCGTTCTGACGATTCGACATGATGTATTTCCTTGAACCTTGAGTTGATGACAGCCGCTACTCGGCATGAGGGGCTGAATACTGGTTGCAAGGTGGCAGGCGACGTCGAGCGGGATGTAGCGGATCTGGATGATCTACTGCACCAGGTCACGATTTTCGGCGACCCATGCAAACACAGTGGGGCAGACTTTACGCCAACTTCCCGGCAAATGCCAAGCCCGTGCAGGGCATGTAATTGCTGGGGTTCAGATGTTTTCTGCGGCGCGTTGAGTGTGCCTTTATGGCGCGTTTGCGCGTGAGAAAGAGGCCGCATCTGCATGCGCCCGGCTTTTTCGTAGGCAATAAAAAAGGCCTTGAATCTCAAGGCCTTTCTTCGAATCTATGGTGCCCCGGGGGAGACTCGAACTCCCACTTCTTTCGAAAACGGATTTTGAATCCGCCGCGTCTACCGGTTCCGCCACCGGGGCACAATGGCGGCGCAGTATAGGGATGGTGTTGGGGTTGGTCAATCCACTTGCGTGGTCAGAATGCACTATTTCCGGTAAGCTCTGCCGCCCTGCTAGACGACCTCTTCCTGACCATGCGTGTTGCCGACTTCAATTTCGAGCTGCCTGACGCTCTGATTGCCCGCCACCCCCTCGCCGAACGCCGTGCCAGCCGCTTGCTGGTGCTTGATGGGCCGACGGGGGAGCTGGCGCATAAACAATTCAGTGACCTGCTGGATTACCTGCGTCCTGGCGATCTGATGGTGTTCAACAACACTCGGGTGATTCCGGCGCGGCTGTTTGGCCAGAAGGCCTCCGGCGGCAAACTGGAAATTTTGGTTGAACGGGTGTTGGACAGTCAGCGCGTGCTGGCCCATGTGCGTTCGAGCAAATCACCCAAGCCGGGCTCGACCATCCTGATCGACGGCGGTGGCGAAGCCGAAATGGTCGCGCGACACGATGCGCTGTTCGAGCTGCGTTTTGCTGAAGACGTGCTGCCGCTGCTCGAGCGGGTCGGGCATATGCCGCTGCCGCCTTACATTGATCGGCCGGACGAGCAAGCGGATCGCGAGCGCTACCAAACGGTGTATGCCGACCGAGCCGGCGCTGTTGCGGCGCCGACCGCCGGGCTGCATTTTGATCAGCAGCTGCTCGCGGCAATTGCCGAGAAGGGTGTTGAGCAGGCGTTCGTGACCCTCCACGTCGGTGCGGGCACCTTTCAGCCGGTTCGCGTTGAGCGCATCGAAGATCATCACATGCACAGCGAATGGTTGGAGGTCGGCCAGGATGTGGTCGATGCCGTTGCCGCTTGCCGCGCGCGTGGCGGTCGGGTGGTTGCCGTCGGCACCACCAGCGTGCGTTCGTTGGAAAGCGCCGCCCGCGATGGTGTGCTCAAAGCGTTCAGTGGTGACACCGATATCTTTATCTATCCAGGCCGGCCGCTGCATGTGGTCGACGCGCTGGTGACCAACTTCCATTTGCCGGAATCGACGCTGTTGATGCTGGTGTCGGCGTTTGCCGGTTACCCGGAAACCATGGCGGCCTATCAGGCGGCGATTGCCGGTGAATACCGTTTTTTCAGTTACGGTGATGCCATGTTCATCACCCGCAACCCCGCACCGCGCGGGCCAGAGGAACAGCTATGACGCGCACGTGCCGCATGTCTTTCGAATTGTTGGCGACTGAGGGCAAGGCGCGCCGTGGTCGGCTGACCTTTCCGCGCGGCGTGGTGGAAACCCCGGCGTTTATGCCGGTGGGCACCTACGGCACGGTCAAGGGCATGCTGCCGCGTGATATCGAGGCGATTGGTGCGCAGATCATCCTCGGCAACACCTTCCACCTGTGGTTGCGTCCTGGCACGGAAGTGATCAAGAAGCACGGCGATCTGCATGACTTTATGCAGTGGCAGGGGCCGATCCTTACTGACTCCGGCGGTTTCCAGGTGTTCAGCCTCGGCGCCATGCGCAAGATTAAGGAGGAGGGCGTGTACTTCGCCTCTCCGGTCGATGGCGCCAAGGTGTTTATGGGGCCGGAAGAGTCGATGCAGGTGCAGCGCGACCTGGGTTCGGACATCGTGATGATTTTCGACGAATGCACGCCGTATCCGGCCGAGTTCGATGTGGCCAAGCGTTCGATGGAGTTGTCGCTGCGCTGGGCCAAGCGTTCGAAAGAGGCGCATGGCGACAGCACGGCGGCGCTGTTTGGCATCGTTCAGGGCGGCATGCACGAGGAATTGCGCAAAGTCTCTCTGGATGGCCTAGAGCAGATCGGTTTTGACGGTTATGCCATTGGTGGTCTGTCGGTCGGCGAGCCGAAAGACGAGATGATCAAGGTGCTGGATTACTTGCCGCCGCAATTGCCAGCCGACAAGCCGCGCTACCTGATGGGCGTGGGCAAACCAGAAGACTTGGTGGAAGGCGTGCGCCGCGGTGTGGACATGTTCGACTGCGTGATGCCGACTCGCAACGCGCGCAATGGCCACCTGTTTGTCGACACTGGCGTGCTGAAAATTCGCAATGCCTTTCATAAGCACGACGATTCGCCGCTGGACCCAACCTGCGACTGTTACACCTGCAAACATTTCTCCCGTGCCTATCTGCATCATCTGGATAAATGTGGCGAAATGCTCGGTAGCATGCTCAATACAATCCACAACTTACGGCATTATCAGGTGCTCATGGCTGGTTTGCGTGAGGCTATTCAACAGGGTACATTGGCCGCCTTTGTCGATGCCTTCTATGCCAAGCGCGGGCTGCCAACGCCGCCTCTGGATTGATTCCCAACCTTTTAAAGACCCTTGCAACAGGAGTGTTACATGAGCTTTTTTATCCCCGCTGCTTTCGCTGAAGGCGCCGCACCGGCTGCCGGTCCTGCTGGTAGTGGCTTTGAATGGGTGTTTCTGCTCGGCTTTCTGGTCATCTTCTATCTGATGATCTGGCGTCCACAGGCCAAGCGTGCCAAAGAGCACAAAGGTCTGATCAGCGGCCTGCAGAAAGGTGATGAAGTGGTCACCAGCGGTGGTATCGCCGGCAAGGTGTCGAAGGTTTCCGATGACTTCGTAGTAATCGAGGTATCGGACACCGTCGAGCTGAAGATTCAGAAAGTGGCCATCGCCGCTTCGCTGCCTAAAGGCACGCTGAAAGCGATCTAAGCCATACACCTTTACCATTCGACGGGGCGCTTAATGCGCCCCGCGTCATAACGGGCGGCGTCATGCTCAACAAGTTTCCCATCTGGAAGTACCTGCTGATTCTGGCTGTGCTGGCAATCGGTTTTCTCTATTCCGCGCCCAATCTGTACCCGGATGATCCGGCGATCCAGATCAGTGGCAACAGCTCCGCCATGCGCGTCGAGCAGGCTGATCTGGATCGCGCCAGTCGCGCGCTGGAAGCGGCCGGTATCAGTGTAAAAGCCGCCAGCCTGGCCAATCAGGGGCGTGCCGGTTTGCTGCGCTTGAACAGCGCTGAAGACCAGTTGCCTGCCAAAGAGTTGGTACGCAAGGCGTTGAGCGATGAGTTCGTTGTGGCGCTCAACCTGGCGCAAACCACCCCGGATTGGCTGCGTAATCTGGGCGGCAGCCCGATGAAGCTGGGTCTGGACTTGTCCGGTGGTGTGCACTTCCTGATGGAAGTGGACATGGACAAGGCCCTGGATGCTCGTCGCAAGGTTTACGAAGGTGAGGTCAAGAGCCTGCTGCGCAAAGAGCGCGTGCGTTATCGCAGCCTGCCTGAGTTGGATGGCGCCATCCAGCTTGGCTTTGCCGATGAAGCGACGCTGGAGAAAGCGCAGCAGCTGATTCGCAAGGACTTTACCGATTTTGACATGACCACTGTGCAGCGTGGTGGGCAGCAGGTGTTGCGACTGGCGCTAACTCAGGCCAAGTTGGTCGAGATTCGTGAGTACTCGATCAAGCAGAACCTGACTACTGTGCGTAACCGGGTCAATGAGCTCGGTGTGGCTGAGCCGTTGGTGCAGCGTCAGGGTGCCAACCGCATTGTGGTTGAGCTGCCGGGTGTGCAGGACACCGCCGAAGCTAAACGTATTCTCGGCAAGACCGCCAACCTGGAGTTTCGTCTTGCCGCAGAGCCGGATGCTGCTAAGGCTGCGACCGAAAGTTTCGAGTTCCGTCAGGAGGGTCGTCCGCCAGCCCAGCTGGAGCGTGATCTGATCATCACGGGTGACCAGGTCACCGATGCGCAGGCCAGCTTCGATGAGAACGGTAGTCCGCAGGTGAATATCCGTCTGGATGGCCGTGGCGGTGACCTGATGAATCGCGCGACCCGCAACAACGTCGGTCGTAGCATGGCGGTGATCTTTATCGAGCAGAAGCCGGTAACCCGCTACGTGCGCCAAGTGGTTGATGGTGTCGAGAAAGAAGTCGAGCTGCAGACCTTCGTCGAAGAGAAGAAGATCATCAGTCTGGCCACCATTCAGTCGCCGCTGGGTAGTCAGTTCCGCATCACCGGTCTTGATGGTCAAGGCGAGTCGTCTGAGCTGGCTCTGTTGCTGCGCGCTGGTGGTTTGGCTGCGCCGATGTACTTCGCGGAAGAGCGCACCATCGGCCCTAGCCTGGGTGCTGACAACATCACCAAGGGCGTGACTGCTTCGATGTGGGCGATGCTGTTTGTTTCGCTGTTTATCATCGCCATTTACCGCTTCTTCGGTGTGCTGGCGACCATTGCTCTGGGCTTTAACATGGTGCTGCTGCTGGCGCTGATGTCGTTGCTCAGTGCCACGCTGACTCTGCCGGGTATCGCCGGTATCGTGCTGACCATGGGTATGGCGGTGGACGCTAACGTGCTGATCTTCTCGCGTATTCGTGAAGAGATCGCCAATGGCATGTCGATCCAGCGTGCTATCCATGAAGGCTTTGATCGGGCTTATTCGGCGATTGTCGATGCCAACCTGACCACCCTGTTGGTGGGCGGCATTCTGTTCGCCATGGGTACCGGGCCGGTCAAAGGCTTCGCGGTGACTCTGTCGCTGGGTATTCTCACCTCGATGTTTACCGCCATTCTGGTGACGCGTTGCATGGTCAACCTGACTTGCGGCGGGCGTGACTTCAAGAAGTTGTGGATTTAAGGGGCTGTGATGAATCGTACGATCAACTTCATGGGGGTACGCAATATTGCGTTCGCCTTCACCCTGCTGCTGACGTTGCTGGCACTGGTTAGCCTGTTTACCAAAGGGCTGAACCTGGGGCTGGATTTTACCGGTGGTACGCAAATCGAGCTGAGCTACGAGCAGCCGGCAGACCTCGGTAATATCCGTGAGCAGCTGGCTGGCGCTGGCTATGCCGATGCCGTGGTGCAGAGCTTTGGTGCCACCACCGATGTGGTGGTCCGCATGCAGGGCGATGACCCTGAGCTGGGTAATAAAGTAGCCGCAGCGTTGCGCCAAGCCGGAGAGCAGCTTGAGGTGAAAAAGGTCGAGTTCGTCGGCCCGCAGGTGGGTGAAGAGCTGCGCGATCAGGGTGGTCTTGGTCTGCTGCTGGCATTGGGCGGGGTGATGCTCTACCTGGCCTTCCGCTTCCAGTGGAAGTTCGGTTTAGGGGCGATTATCTCGCTGATCCATGACGTAATTGTCACTCTCGGCATTCTCTCGTTCTTCCAGATCACCTTCGATCTGACGGTGATGGCGGCGCTGCTGGCGATCATCGGTTACTCGCTGAATGACACCATTGTGGTGTTCGATCGGGTGCGTGAGAACTTCCGCGTGCTGCGCAAGGCAACATTGATCGAAAACATCAACATCTCCACCACGCAGACCCTGCTGCGCACCATGGCAACCTCAATCTCCACTTTGCTGGCAATTGCTGCGTTGCTGCTGTTCGCCGGCGACAATCTGTTTGGCTTCTCGGTAGCGCTGTTTATCGGTGTGAGTGCGGGTACCTACTCCTCGGTCTATATCGCTAACGTGGTGCTGGTGTGGCTCGATCTGACGGTCGATGACCTGATTCCGCCGGTGGTCGAAGAAGAGGTTGATGAGCGCCCATAATTCTGTGCGCTTTATCGCAAATGGTTGAATGAGCCGGGCAGGTGTTGAACTTGCCCGGTTTTTTTATGCTCCAAGGCTGGGAGTTAGGCGCGTTAAGCGCTAAGCAGCGGTTTCAAGGAGGCCTGTATGAACAAGTCAATGTTGGTTGGTGCTGTGTTGGGGGCGGTGGGTGTGACGGCGGGCGGAGCGGTGGCCACTTACAGCCTCGTCAGTGCGCCTGAATATGCCGAAGTGCTGGCCGTTAAACCGGTCAAGGAAACCATCAAAACCCCGCGGGAAGTCTGCAAGGATGTGGCGGTCACTCGTCAGGCTCCGGTCAAGGACGAGCACCAGATAGCCGGTACGGCGATTGGTGCTGTGGTGGGTGGTCTGCTCGGCAACCAGGTGGGCGGCGGTAACGGCAAGAAACTGGCGACTGTTGCGGGGGCGGTGGGTGGTGGCTATGCCGGCAATAAGGCGCAGGAGCACTTACAGAGCCGTGATACCTACACCACGACTGAAACCCGTTGCAGCACGGTAACCGATACCAGTGAGAAGTTGGTGGGTTACGACGTTAAGTACGAGTTGGATGGCAAAGTGAGTCAGGTGCGAATGGCCAGTGACCCGGGTCGTCAGATCCCGGTCAAAGATGGTCAGTTGGTGCTGGTTGATCAGTCCAACTGATCGAAGCATGTTTAGCAGGTACAAAAAAAAGCGCCCCGCGGGGCGCTTTTTTATTGCGGCTTAATCAGCGCTTCAAAGAAGCTGACAAGTGCGGCTGAATGGCTGTCAGGACAGCCTTGAAGCACTTGGTGTTGCCGGCAACGATCTGGCCTTTCTCCAAGAATTCGTGGCCGCCGCTGAAGTCGCTGATCAGACCGCCTGCTTCCTGAATCAGCAGTGCGCCGGCAGCCATATCCCACTCGGACAGGCCGAACTCCCAGAAGGCGTCGAAGCGACCAGCAGCCACGTAGGCCAGGTCCAGGCTGGCGGCACCCGCGCGGCGTACGCCAGCGGTTTGCCCAACCAAGCTGCGGAACATGCCGATGTAGTTTTCCAGGTTTTCCATCTGGCTGTCGCGGAACGGGAAACCGGTGCCGAGCAGGGCGCCTTCCAGGCTCTTGCGATTACCGACGCGCAGGCGGCGGCCGTTGAGGGCTGCGCCACGGCCACGGCTGGCGGTGAACTCCTCCTGGCGTACCGGGTCGATGATCACGGCGTGTTCAAGGCGACCGCGGTATTTACACGCAATGCTGACGGCGTAATGCGGAATGCCGCGGATAAAGTTGGTGGTGCCATCCAGCGGGTCGATGATCCACAGGTAATCGGCGCCGTCGCCGCTGCCTTCGCTTAGGCCGCTTTCCTCACCGAGGATGCCGTGGTTCGGGAAAGCCTTGCGCAATGCCTGAATGATCAGCTGCTCAGCGGAGCGATCAATTTCAGTGACATAGTCCTTGGCTTCTTTCTCGTCGACCGAGATGACGTCCAAGCGTTCGGTCGAGCGGAAGATCATTTCGCCGGCGCTACGGGCTGCGCGCAGCGCGATATTCAGCATGGGCTGCATGGATGTTCACCTGGGTCGTTAAAGAAAGCCGGCCATTCTAGCAGAAAAGCCCGGCGGTTGAAGTGCAACCTGCGTCTTGCGTGGCGTAAGGCAGGTGGGTTCTGTAAGATTTGCCCCTCAAAGCCTTGTCTGTGAGCGTTTGCGTTGCTGGAAAATATTCGCGTTGTGTTGGTCGGTACCAGTCACCCGGGCAATATCGGTGGGGCGGCACGGGCCATGAAAAACATGGGGTTGTCGCAGTTGGTACTGGTTGATCCGCGGGATTTTCCGAGCGAAGACGCGGTGGCCAGGGCCTCCGGCGCTACTGATATTCTCGATGCGGCGCAGGTTGTGGCCACGCTTGAGGAGGCGCTTGTCGGTTGTCGCCTAGTAATGGGTACCAGTGCGCGGGATCGGCATATTCCCTGGCCGATGCTGGAGCCGCGTGAGTGTGGTGGTGTTGCGTGCGAGCAGGCGCAGCAAGGTGCGCAAGTTGCCTTGGTGTTTGGGCGTGAGTATGCCGGCCTGACCAATGAGGAGCTGCAGCGCTGCCACTATCATGTGCACATTCCCTCCGATCCGGCGTTCAGTTCGTTGAATCTGGCGGCGGCGGTGCAGGTGCTGGCGTACGAAGTGCGTATGGCCTGGCTGACAACTGAGGGGCTGCCGGCCAAGCAGTCTGCAGTCGTCGATCCGGATGAAGAGCCGGTTGCTGCGGATGAGCTGGAATCGTTTTATCGTCACCTGGAGCAGGCGCTGGTTGAGATTAGGTTTCTTGATCCTGCCAAGCCGCGACATCTGATGAGTCGCCTGCGTCGCTTATACGGGCGTAGCGCAGTGAGCAGGCTGGAAATGAATATCTTGCGCGGTATCTTGACGGAAACCATCAAGGCGGCGCGTGGCGAGCACCCTAAGCAGGAGAAGGCAGATGTTTGAGCGCATGCAAGAGGATATCCAAAGCGTATTTCATCGCGACCCGGCGGCGCGTAATGCCTTTGAGGTTGTCACTTGCTATCCGGGATTGCATGCAGTCTGGTTGCATCGCGTAGCGCACGCGCTGTGGAGCAGTGGCTGGAAGTGGCTGGCGCGCGTGGTGTCGAACTTCGGTCGTTGGATGACTGGCATCGAAATTCATCCGGGCGCGAAGATCGGTCGGCGCTTCTTTATTGATCACGGCATGGGCATCGTCATCGGTGAGACCGCCGAAATCGGCAACGACGTCACCCTCTATCAGGGTGTGACCCTTGGCGGTACCAGCTGGAACAAAGGTAAGCGTCATCCGACGCTAGAAGATGGTGTGGTGGTTGGTGCTGGTGCCAAGGTGCTGGGGCCGTTCACGGTCGGCGCGGGCGCCAAAATTGGCTCCAATGCTGTGGTGACTAAAGAGGTGCCGGCGGGTGCCACTGCTGTCGGCATCCCTGGGCGAGTCATCGTCAAAACCGACGATGAGCAGGAGGCCAAGCGTCAGGCCATTGCCGAGAAGCTGGGTTTCGATGCCTATGGCGTGAGTCAGGACATGCCGGACCCGGTGGCGCGCGCCATTGGTCAGCTGCTTGACCACCTGCATGCGGTGGATGGGCGCCTGGAGGGTATGTGCGGCGCGCTCAAGTCCTTGGGCAGTGACTACTGCGCCAAGGATTTGCCGCAGCTGCGTGACGAGGACTTTGCTGGTGTGGTCAAGGACGCAGACAAGCCCGCGGCGTGATGGTGTGGTAGGGCGCATTTTGCTATGATGTGCGCCCTTCATTCCGGCTAATCCCGACTAAAGCGCTAGGTCTTATAGTTGACTTAAATGCTCGGGAATTGCATACTCGCTGCATATTGCGACTACGCGGTAATCCCTTATGCGACTCACCACCAAAGGCCGTTACGCTGTCACCGCCATGCTTGATCTGGCGTTGCACGCTCAGCGTGGGCCGGTGTCTTTGGCTGATATCTCCGAGCGGCAGGGTATTTCCCTTTCCTACCTGGAGCAGCTATTTGCCAAGCTGCGTCGTGGCAATCTGGTGTCCAGTGTGCGTGGGCCTGGCGGCGGTTACCAGTTGTCGCGCGATATGCAGGGTATTCAGGTGGCTGAGGTGATTGACGCAGTCAATGAGTCGGTTGATGCCACGCGCTGCCAAGGGCAGGGCGATTGCCACGCAGGTGATACCTGTCTGACCCACCATTTGTGGTGTGACCTCAGCCAGCAGATACACGAATTTCTGAGTGGCATCAGTCTGGCTGACTTGGTGACCCGCCGTGAAGTGCAGGAAGTTGCCCAGCGCCAGGATCAGCGCCGCTGCAATGGCAGGACGCCGTACCTGGATAAGATCGAAACGTCCGCCGTCGATTGAGCGCAAAGCGCTGGCTAGCTCGCCTGATACCTGATTAGGAGAAAGTTATGAAATTGCCGATTTACCTCGATTACTCCGCCACTACGCCGGTTGATCCGCGTGTCGCGCAAAAAATGAGCGATTGTCTGTTGGTCGACGGTAACTTCGGCAATCCGGCATCGCGCTCCCACGTATTTGGCTGGAAGGCTGAAGAGGCCGTAGAGCATGCTCGCCGCCAAGTGGCTGAGCTGGTCAATGCCGACCCGCGTGAGATTGTCTGGACCTCTGGTGCCACCGAGTCCAACAATCTGGCGATCAAGGGCATTGCCGATTTCTACAAGAGTAAAGGTAAGCACCTGATTACCTCGAAAATCGAGCATAAAGCCGTGCTGGACACTATGCGCCAGCTTGAGCGTGAAGGCTTCGAGGTGACCTACATCGAGCCAGGTGAAGATGGTCTGATTACCCCGGCCATGTTTGAGGCAGTGCTGCGTGAGGACACCATCCTGGTGTCGGTCATGCACGTGAATAACGAAATCGGCACCATCAACGACATCGCGGCGATTGGCGAGCTGACCCGTTCGCGCGGCGTGTTTCTGCATGTTGATGCGGCTCAGTCCACCGGCAAGGTGGCGATTGATCTGGAGTCGCTCAAGGTCGATCTGATGTCGTTCTCCGCGCACAAGACATATGGCCCGAAAGGCGTCGGTGCGCTGTTCGTGCGTCGCAAGCCACGTGTGCGTCTGGAAGCGCAGACCCATGGCGGCGGTCACGAGCGTGGTATGCGCTCCGGCACCCTGGCGACTCACCAGTGCGTCGGTATGGGTGAGGCGTTCCGTATTGCCAAAGAAGAAATGACCCAGGAAAACCAGCGCATCCAGGCCCTGCGTGATCGCTTCTTCAAACAGGTCGATGGTCTTGAAGAGCTGTACATCAATGGCAGCATGACCGCCCGCATACCGCACAATCTCAACCTCAGCTTCAACTATGTTGAGGGCGAGTCGCTGATCATGGCGCTCAAGGATCTGGCGGTGTCGTCCGGCTCGGCTTGCACCTCGGCTTCTCTGGAACCGTCCTACGTGTTGCGCGCCCTGGGCCGCAATGACGAGCTGGCGCACAGCTCCATTCGCTTTACCTTCGGCCGCTTCACCACTGATGAAGAAGTCGATTACGCCGCGCAGAAAGTATGCGAGGCGGTGACCAAGCTGCGCGAATTGTCGCCGCTGTGGGATATGTACAAAGACGGTGTCGACATCTCCAAGATCGAGTGGGCGGCGCACTAAGTAGTCGCCGAGCAAGAGCGACTCTCTGATGAGGAAGGAATACCAGCATGGCTTACAGTGAAAAGGTCATTGACCACTACGAGAACCCGCGCAACGTCGGCAAGATGGACGCGGAAGACCCAGACGTCGGCACTGGTATGGTCGGCGCGCCGGCTTGCGGTGACGTGATGCGTCTGCAAATCAAGGTCAACGAGCAGGGCGTAATTGAAGACGCCAAGTTCAAGACCTACGGTTGCGGTTCGGCAATTGCCTCCAGCTCCCTCGCTACTGAGTGGATGAAGGGCAAGACCCTAGACGAAGCTGAAACTATCAAGAACACCCAGCTGGCCGAGGAATTGGCTCTGCCACCGGTGAAAATCCACTGCTCGGTACTCGCCGAAGACGCCATCAAGGCTGCTGTTCGCGATTACAAGCAGAAGAAAGGCTTGCTCTAAGGAGGTTTGTCGATGGCTATCAGCATGACCGAAGCAGCCGCTCAGCACGTGCGTCGCTCTCTTGAGGGGCGCGGCAAGGGCGAAGGCATTCGCCTGGGTGTACGCACCACGGGCTGTTCCGGCTTGGCCTATGTGCTGGAGTTTGTCGATGAGGCCGCCAGCGAAGATCAGGTGTTCGAGAACCATGGCGTCAAGGTGATCATCGATCCCAAGAGCCTGGTTTACCTCGACGGTACTGAGCTTGATTTCGTCAAAGAGGGGTTGAACGAAGGTTTCAAGTTCAACAACCCAAACGTGCGCGGCGAATGTGGCTGCGGCGAAAGCTTCAATATCTGAGGCGCTTGTGGGCAGTCCTTGTCACTTTGCTTTATTCGACCTGCAGCCAGGTTTTCGGCTGGATCAGGAGCTGCTTGCCGCGCGTTACCGTGAGATGGCACGGCAGATTCATCCGGATCGCTTTGCTGACGCTTCCGAGCGTGAGCAGCGCTTAGCCCTCGAGCAATCTGCCAGTCTCAACGAGGCTTACAGCACGCTCAAGAGTGCGTCGCAGCGCGCTCGCTATTTGCTGGCACTGCGCGGGCCCGAGCTACCGCTGGAAGTGACGGTGCAGGATCCGGATTTCCTGCTGCAGCAAATGCAGCTGCGCGAAGAGCTGGAAGATCTGCACGACAGTGCCGACCTGGCCGGGGTGGCGCAGTTCAAGCGGCGTCTGAAAGTGGCTCAGGACGAGCTCAACGAAAGTTTTGCCGTTTGTTGGGATGATGCTTCGCGTCGCGAAGAGGCCGAGCGCCTGATGCGCCGCATGCAGTTTCTCGACAAGCTTTCTCACGAGGTCCGCCAGCTGGAAGAGCGCCTCGACGATTAACGCTGGCGCGCCTATTGCGGCGCGCCTGATATCTAAGCACTGATTAATCATGGCCTTACTGCAGATCGCTGAGCCCGGACAAAGCACCCAGCCACACCAGCGCCGTCTGGCCGTGGGGATTGATTTGGGTACCACCAATTCGCTGGTCGCCGCCGTGCGTAGCGGCCTTTCCGAGCCGCTGGCCGATGCCGCTGGGCAGGTCATTCTGCCGTCTGCAGTGCGTTATCACGCTGATCGGGTCGAGGTAGGCGAGGTCGCCAAGGCGGCCGCATCGGCTGATCCGCTGAATACTGTGCTGTCGGTCAAGCGCCTCATGGGGCGCGGTTTGGCTGACGTCAAGCAGCTCGGTGAGCAGCTGCCATACCGCTTTGTCGGTGGCGAATCGCATATGCCGTTTATCGAAACCGTGCAGGGGCCGAAAAGCCCGGTTGAAGTCTCGGCGGATATTCTCAAGGTGCTGCGTCAGCGCGCTGAAGCGACTCTGGGTGGTGAGCTGGTGGGCGCGGTCATCACCGTGCCAGCCTATTTTGATGACTCCCAGCGCCAGGCCACTAAGGATGCTGCGCGTCTGGCCGGGCTGAATGTGCTGCGTCTGCTCAACGAGCCGACCGCCGCCGCCGTGGCCTATGGCCTGGATCAGCATGCCGAGGGTGTGGTCGCCATCTATGATCTGGGCGGCGGCACCTTCGATATTTCCGTATTGCGCCTGACCGGTGGTGTGTTTGAAGTGCTCGCTACCGGCGGTGATAGTGCGCTGGGCGGCGATGACTTCGATCACGCGATTGCTGGCTGGATTGTGCAGCAGGCGGGTATTTCCTCTGATCTTGATCCCGCGCAGCAGCGCCTATTGCTGGAAGCTGCGTGTGCCGCTAAAGAAGCCCTGACCGACAGCGCTTCGGCAAGCCTCAGTTATGCCGGCTGGGCAGGGCAGTTGAGTCGTGAACAGTTCGATGCGCTGATCGAACCGATGCTCGCACGCAGCCTCAAGGCCTGCCGCCGCGCGGTGCGTGATGCCGGTATTGAGTTGGATGAGGTTGAAGCCGTGGTTATGGTTGGCGGCTCCACCCGAGTGCCGCGCGTACGTCAGGCTGTCGCCGAGTTGTTCGCCCGTGAGCCGCTGACCGACATCGATCCTGATCAGGTGGTGGCCATTGGTGCCGCTATCCAGGCTGATGCTCTGGCAGGCAACAAGCGCGGTGATGGCGAAGAGTTGCTGTTGCTGGATGTGATTCCGCTGTCGCTTGGCCTTGAAACCATGGGCGGGTTGATGGAAAAGGTGATTCCGCGCAATACCACCATTCCCGTGGCGCGCGCCCAAGACTTCACTACCTATAAAGATGGTCAGACGGCCATGATGGTGCATGTGCTGCAGGGTGAGCGTGAGCTGATCAGCGATTGTCGCTCCTTGGCACGCTTCGAATTGCGCGGTATTCCGCCGATGGTCGCCGGTGCGGCGAAGATTCGCGTGACCTTCCAGGTTGACGCCGATGGCCTGCTCAGCGTTGCTGCGCGTGAGCTGGCTTCGGGCGTTGAGGCGAGTATCCAGGTCAAGCCGTCTTATGGTCTGACCGATGGCGAAATTGCCCGCATGCTGCAGGATTCCTTCAAAAATGCCGGCGACGACAAAGTTGCCCGCGTACTGCGTGAGCAGCAGGTCGACGCCCAGCGTCTGCTGGAGGCGGTCGAGGCAGCTTTGCTGGCCGATGGTGAGCGTCTGCTGGATGCCGATGAGCGTATGGCCATCGATGCGCAGATCGAGCAATTGCGCGATTTGATGGCCGGCACGGATGGCTTGGCGATTGAGCAGCAAACCAAACGATTGACCCAGGTGACCGATGCTTTTGCTGCGCGTCGCCTGGATGCCACGGTCAAGGCTGCGCTGGCCGGCCGTAGTCTTGATGAGATTGAGGAATAAGCATGCCGCAGATCATTTTTCTGCCCCACGCGGTGCTGTGTCCGGAAGGTCTGGTGGTCGAGGTTGCGCCAGGTACGTCTGTGCTCGAAGTGGCGCATGAATACCATATCGAAATTGAAAGCGCTTGTGGCGGTGTCTGCGCCTGCACCACTTGCCACTGCATCATTCGTGAAGGTTTCGATTCGCTGGCAGAGGCCGATGAGCTGGAAGAGGACATGCTCGACAAGGCATGGGGGCTGGAGGCGCAGTCGCGGCTGTCCTGTCAGGCTATTGTGGGCGATGAAGATCTTACTGTGGAAATCCCCAAGTACTCGCTCAACCACGCTGCCGAAGCGCCGCACTGATTCAAGGAGTTGTTATGAGTCTGAAGTGGGTTGATGTTCTGGAAATCGCCATTCAGCTGGCGGAGTCCAAGCCTGAGGTAGACCCTCGCTACGTGAACTTTGTGGATCTGCATAAATGGATTCTGGCGTTGCCGGAGTTCAGTGACGACCCGCAGCGCGGCGGCGAGAAGGTGCTTGAAGCCGTTCAGGCAGCCTGGATCGACGAGGCGGATTAACTGGCCTGTTGGCCTGGCCTACGCATTTAACCGGAACCCGCGTATAATTCGCGGGTTTAATTTTTCGCTTTAATCATTGTTTCTGGAGTTTCACATGGCTGTTCAACGCACTTTCTCCATCATCAAGCCGGATGCCGTTGCTAAAAACGTTGTTGGCGAGATCACCACTCGTTTCGAAAAAGCCGGCCTGCGCGTCGTTGCTTCGAAAATGGTTCAACTGTCCGAACGCGAAGCTGCTGGCTTCTACGCTGAGCATAGCGAGCGTGGCTTCTTCAAGGACCTGGTTGCTTTCATGACCTCCGGTCCAGTTATCGTTCAGGTTCTGGAAGGCGAAAACGCTGTTCTGGCTAACCGCGAACTGATGGGTGCTACCAACCCTAAAGAAGCAGCTGCCGGCACCATTCGTGCTGATTTCGCTGTTTCCATCGACGAAAACGCTGTTCACGGTTCCGACTCTGAAGCCTCCGCTGCCCGCGAAATCGCTTACTTCTTCGCTGCCACCGAAGTTTGCGCACGTATTCGCTAAGCGAATCGGGTGAGGGTGAAGCCATGACTGAAGCTACCGGTAAAATCAATCTGCTGGGTCTGACCCAGGCAGAGATGGAACAATTCTTCGAAAGCATCGGGGAAAAGCGTTTCCGTGCCGGGCAGATGATGAAATGGATTCACCACTTTGGTATCGATGATTTCGATGCCATGAGTAACGTCAGCAAGGTCTTGCGCGAAAAGCTCAAGGCCTGCGCTGAAATCCGCGGCCCGGAAGTGGTCAGCGAAGATATTTCCACTGATGGCACGCGCAAGTGGGTTGTGCGGGTGGCGTCAGGTAGTTGCGTAGAAACCGTGTATATCCCCCAGGGCGCGCGTGGCACCTTGTGTGTGTCGTCGCAGGCCGGCTGTGCGCTGGATTGCAGTTTCTGCTCAACCGGTAAACAAGGTTTCAACAGCGATCTGAGTGCCGCCGAAGTTATCGGTCAGGTGTGGATCGCCAACAAGTCGTTCGGCAGCGTGCCGGCGAAGATCGACCGTGCCATCACCAACGTAGTGATGATGGGTATGGGCGAGCCGCTACTGAACTTCGACAACGTCGTCGCCGCCATGAAAATCATGATGGACGACCTCGGCTATGGCATTTCAAAGCGCAAGGTGACGCTGTCCACCTCGGGTGTGGTGCCGATGATCGACAAGTTGGGTGAAGTGATTGATGTCTCGCTTGCCCTCTCACTGCATGCGCCCAATGACGCGCTGCGCAACGTACTGGTACCGATCAACAAGAAGTACCCGCTGGAAATGCTGCTGGCGGCGTGCAAGCGTTATGTCTCGCGTCTCGGCGAGAAACGCGTGCTTACAATCGAATACACCCTGCTCAAGGATGTGAACGATAAGACCGAGCACGCTGAGGAAATGATCGCACTTCTCAAAGATGTGCCTTGCAAGATCAACCTGATTCCGTTTAATCCCTTCCCCCACTCCGGGTACGAGCGGCCTAGCAACAATGCTATTCGCCGTTTCCAGGACCTGCTGCATAAGGCCGGGCACAATGTCACTGTGCGCACCACGCGAGGCGAGGACATTGATGCGGCCTGTGGTCAGTTGGTCGGCCAGGTCATGGATCGTACCCGTCGTAGTGAGCGCTATATTGCTGTGCGTGAATTGAGTAGCGAGGCCGAAACGCCGAGTTCCGCCGCCAATCGAACCTGAGGGGAGGATACCCATGACCTTGCGTCCCGCGTCATTGCTGTTGGCCGCCAGTCTGTTAGTCGGTTGCGTTACAACTGGTAATGTCGATCCGATGAAAACGTCCAAAGGCCGTGATGAAGCCCGAGATGCTTACGTGCAGCTTGGTATCGGTTATCTACAGCAAGGCGAGACCGAACGCGCCAAGATTCCGTTGAAGAAAGCGTTAGAACTCGACTCATCGAATGCGGATGCACATGCTGCACTGGCGTTGGTGTTCCAGATTGAAATGGAGCCCAAGCTGGCTGACGATCACTACCGCAAGGCGCTCTCGCAAAACAGTGACGATGCTCGCTTGTTGAATAACTACGGCAGTTTTCTGTTTGAGCAGCAGCGTTACCAGGAGGCCTTCGAGCGCTATTCCCAAGCTGCTCAGGACACGCTTTATCCGGAGCGCTCACGGGTGTTTGAAAACCTTGGGCTGACCTCCTTGCAGCTCAAGCAGCGTGAGCAGGCCAAGGCCTATTTCGAGCGTTCGCTACGGTTGAATAGCCGCCGTCCCCGCGCCCTGATGGAAATGGCGCAGTTGTCCTTTGAGGACAAACAATATGTTCCCGCACGGAGCTATTACGATAGCTACATGGCGCTTGCTCAGCCAGATGCGCGCAGCCTGTTGCTGGGCGTACGGCTGGCGAAGATTTTCGAAGAGCGCGACAACGCGGCGAGCCTCGGTTTGCAGTTGAAGCGACTTTATCCGGGCACGCCGGAATATCAGCAATACCTGTTGGAGCAATGATGAAAGCGGCGCATCCAGAAGTGCTAACAGTTCCCCGTATCAACCCGGGTGAGACTTTGCGCAAGGCTCGTGAGGGGCGTGGTTGGACTATTGCCGAAGTTGCAGCGCAGCTTAATTTGACCCCTCAGCGTTTGAGTCAGGTCGAGCAAGGTGCCTTCGATAAGCTCCCTGGGCATACCTTTGCGCGTGGTTATGTCAGGGCCTACGCCAAGTTACTGGACATCGATCAGAATCGTCTGGTACTGGAGTTTGACCAATTCACTGGCAGCGATGCGGCGGGTAGCAGTGTTCACAGCTTGGGCCGTATCGAGGAGCCCGTGAGCTACTCGCAACGTATCTTGCGGATGGTCAGCTTTGTCCTCTTGCTGGCGCTAGCCGGTTTGAGCTTCTTTTGGTGGCAAGAGCAGGCTGAGCGTCGTGCCGCAGACTTGGCGTCAACCAGCCTTGAGCATGTTGAGGTGGACGGTGCTGATGGCACCACGCAGATCCATCCGTTGGATGAGCCGGAAGATCAAGCGGTAGAGGCTGCTCAGCTGGATGCAGGAGTGACGTTACCGCCACTTCCTGAGGGTGCTGCAGAGTTGCCCAGTGTAATCGGGGCCGAAGCTGCGGCCGTGGTCGCCCCTCAAGTTGAGCAGCCACAAAACCTTGCCGATACAGCAGGTACTCCTGCAGTGCCTGCTGCGTCTGCTGAGGTTCCGTCGGTAGTTGCTGACGCCCTGCCCGAGGTATCTTCTGCACCTGCACCTGCACCTGCACCTGAACCTGTATCTGTGCAGGCCGCTGCCGGTGAGGCGGTGGTTAGTCTGACCTTTATTGCTGATTGCTGGACGCAGCTGACAGATGCTAATGGCAAGGTGCTTTTCAGCGCCCTCAAGCGCAAAGGCGATAGCTTAGAGTTGGCCGGTAAGGCACCACTGGAGCTGCGTCTGGGCTTCGCTCGAGGCGCTCAGGTGAGCCTGAATGGCAGCCCAGTTGATGTGGCCCCGTTTATCTCCGGTGAAACCGCGCGTCTGAAGTTGGGTGGGCAGTAACATGCATTGCGAGTCACCGATCAAACGCCGTATTTCACGCAAAATCTGGGTTGGCTCTGTACCGGTGGGCGGTGACGCCCCCATCGCTGTGCAGAGCATGACCAACAGCGATACCAATGATGTAGCCGCTACCGTGGCGCAGATTCGTCGCCTGGAAGATGCCGGTGCCGATATCGTGCGAGTTTCCGTGCCGGATATGGACGCTGCTGAGGCGTTTGGCCGAATCAAGCAGCAGGTTCGCGTGCCGCTGGTGGCCGATATCCACTTCGACTACCAGATTGCCTTGCGCGTAGCCGAGCTTGGCGTCGATTGCCTGCGTATCAATCCGGGCAATATCGGTCGTGAAGACCGCGTGCGTGCAGTGGTTGAAGCGGCGCGGGACAAAGGCATACCAATCCGCATCGGCGTCAACGCTGGGTCGCTGGAAAAGGATCTACAGAAAAAATACGGCGAGCCGACGCCAGAGGCGCTGGTTGAATCTGCCTTGCGCCATGTCGAGCATTTGGATCGGCTGAATTTCCCGGACTTCAAAGTCAGCGTAAAAGCGTCTGACGTGTTTATGGCGGTCGAGGCTTATCGCTTACTGGCCAAGCAGATCGAGCAGCCACTGCATTTGGGTATCACCGAAGCTGGCGGTTTACGTTCTGGCACTGTGAAATCCGCTGTGGGGCTGGGCATGCTACTGGCCGAGGGGATTGGCGACACCATTCGCATTTCCCTCGCCGCTGACCCGGTGGAAGAGATCAAGGTCGGCTTCGACATCCTCAAGTCCTTGCGCCTGCGTTCCCGTGGCATCAACTTCATCGCCTGCCCAAGTTGCTCGCGGCAGAACTTCGATGTGGTGAAAACCATGAACGAGTTGGAGCAACGCGTCGAAGACTTGCTCGTCCCGTTGGATGTGGCGGTGATCGGTTGCGTGGTCAATGGTCCTGGTGAAGCCAAGGAAGCCCATATCGGCCTAACCGGTGGTTCACCCAACCTGATCTATATCGATGGCAAGCCGGCGTACAAGCTGGGTAATGACAACCTGGTTGATGAGCTGGAAAAGCTGATCCGCCAGAAAGCAGCCGACAAGGTTGCTGCTGACGCCGCGGTTATCGTGCGCAGCCAAGACAGCTAAGGAATTGAAGTGAGCAAGCCCCTGCAAGCCATTCGTGGCATGAACGATATCCTGCCCGAGCAGACCCCGCTTTGGCGTTATTTTGAAGGTACCGTCGCCAGCCTGCTGGATGGTTACGGCTATCGGCAGATTCGCATGCCGATCGTTGAGTTCACCGAGCTGTTCAAGCGCTCGATTGGTGAAGTGACCGATATCGTTGAAAAAGAGATGTACACCTTCGACGACCGTAATGGCGACTCGCTGACGCTGCGCCCGGAAGGCACTGCAGCCTGCGTGCGTGCCGTGCTTGAACATGGCTTGTCCGGTGGTGGGCAGACGCAGAAACTCTGGTACATCGGCCCGATGTTCCGTCACGAGCGTCCGCAGAAAGGCCGTTACCGCCAGTTCCATCAGATCGGTGTGGAAGTCTTCAACATCGACGGCCCGGATATCGACGCCGAGTTGATCGTGCTGACTTGGCGCCTGTGGGGCCTGCTGGGTATTCGCGATGCGGTGAAGCTTGAACTCAACAGCCTGGGCACCAGCGCCGCGCGTGCCGTTTACCGTGATGCATTGGTCGAGTTCCTGACGGCTCATGCCGATCAGCTGGACGAAGACAGCCGTCGCCGTATGAACACCAATCCGCTGCGCGTACTCGACAGCAAGGCCCCGGAAACGCAGGCGCTGTTGGTCAATGCGCCGAAGCTGGCGGATTACCTGGACGAAGAGTCGCGCGTGCATTTCGAGGGGCTTAAAGCCCGTCTGGATGCGGCCGGTGTGCCGTATGTGATCAACCCCAAGCTGGTGCGTGGCCTGGACTACTACAGCAAGACGGTGTTCGAGTGGGTGACTGATCAGCTCGGTTCCCAGGGCACAGTGTGCGCGGGTGGCCGTTACGATGGCCTGGTTGAGCAGATGGGTGGCAAACCGACGCCAGGCGTGGGTTTTGCCATGGGTATCGAACGTTTGGTGCTGTTGCTCGAAACTCTAGGTAAAGTACCGGCTGAAATCGCCCGTACGGTCGACGTTTACCTGTGTGCCTTTGGCGAGCCTGCTGAACTGGCGGCGCTGGCCTTGAGCGAGCGACTGCGTGACCAGCTGCCAAACCTGCGTCTGCAGGTGAATGCCGGGGCGGGTAGCTTCAAGAGTCAGTTCAAGAAAGCCGACAAGAGTGGCGCCTTGTACGCCTTGATCTTGGGTGAAGACGAATTGGCCCAGCAAGTGGTAGGTTGCAAACCGCTGCGCGGTCAGGGCGAGCAACAAAGTATTGCGTGGTCGGCATTGGCCGACCATTTGGCGACCAGCGCCGATCAGGCCTGAGCGCCTGTTGAGTGATTTAGCGAATAGGAGTGTTGGGGTGGTTTCGCGTACTGATGATGAAGAACTGGCGGTAATCAAGGACTGGTGGCAGCGCAATGGCATGCCATTACTGACCGGTGTTGCGCTGGCGTTGGTGGTGGTGTTCGGCTGGCAGGGCTGGCAGAAATATCAGACTAATCAGTCCCAGGGTGCCTCGCTGGTGTATCAGCAGTTGCTTGAAGCTGCGCTGGACCCGAGCGGCAAGCCCGATGCGAGCAAAGTTGCTGAGTTGGCGAACACGCTGAAAAAAGATTTTGCCGGTACCCATTACGCGCAGTACGGCAGACTATTTGTGGCCAAGGTTGCAGTTGAGGCCGGCAAACTGGACGACGCTGCTAGCGAGTTGCAGGCCATTGTCGACAAACCGGCCGATGACAGTCTGGCTGAGCTGGCCCGTCAGCGCCTGGCGCGCGTACTGGCTGCGCAGGACAAAGTTGAAGATGCCCTGAAACTGCTGGATGCCAAGGTTGCGCCGGCGTTTGTCGCCAGCCGTGAAGAACTCAAAGGTGACCTGCTGGTGCAACTCGGCCGTGCCGATGACGCGCATGCCGCCTACGAAAAAGCCAAGGCAGCGCTCTCTGAAGATGCCGCTGTCGGTGGTCTGCAAATGAAGCTGGATGATCTGGCAAAAGGGGATGCGTGACGTGATGCGCTGGAAGAATGCCGCACTGCTGGCCCTGGCCGTTCTGGCCGTAGGTTGCAGCAGCAATAGCAAGAAGGAACTGCCACCGGCCGATCTGCCCAAGTTTGAGGAAGAGGTTAGCCTGCAGAAAGAATGGAGTCGTTCGATTGGCGACGGCCAGGGCGAGTCCTTTAACATGCTGGTGCCGGCGATTGATGGTGAGCAGATTTATGCCGCCGATGTCGAAGGCTTGGTTGTAGCCATGGACCGCATGACCGGCAAGGTCATCTGGAAAGCCGACCTAGAGCTCCCGGTGTCCGGCGCAGTCGGTGCAGGCTATGGCCTGGTTGTGGTTGGTACGCTCAAAGGCGAGATCATCGCCCTCGATACTGCCAGCGGTGAAGAGAAATGGCGCGCTCGTGTAACCAGTGAAGTGTTGGCTCCGCCTGCGCTGAACGGCGACGTGGTGTTGGTACAGACCCAGGATGATCGCCTGATCGCCCTGGACATGAACACCGGTGAGCAGCGTTGGATCTTTGAAAACACCCCGGCAGTGCTGACCCTGCGTGGTACTGGCAGCCCAGTGCTGACCAACCGTCTGGCGATTGCTGGCCTGTCCACCGGTAAGGTGATTGCGCTGGATGCTCAGCGTGGTATTCCGGTTTGGGAACAGCGTGTGGCTGTGCCGCAGGGCCGTTCCGAACTGGATCGCGTAGTCGATATCGACGGTGGTCTGCTGCTCTCGGCTGGCACCCTTTACGCCGTCAGCTACCAGGGTCGTGTTGCGGCGCTGGATCTGGAAAGCGGTCGTATCCTCTGGCAGCGCGAAGCGTCCAGTTCGGTTGGTGTTGCTCAGGGTTACGGCAGTGTTTACGTAAGCCTGGCCAGCGGTACCGTTGAAGGTATCGACGAGCGTTCGGCTTCGGCACTCTGGAGCAACGATGCCCTGGCTCGTCGCCAGTTGTCGGCTCCAGAAGTGTTCTCCAGCTACATCGCGTTCGGTGACCTGGAAGGTTATCTGCACCTAGTCAGCCAGGTGGACGGTCGTTTTGTCGGCCGTACACGTATTGACAGCGACGGCCTGCGTGCCCGTCCGCTGGTCGTGGGTGATTGGCTATATGCCTACGGTAACGGCGGCAATCTGGTGGCTCTGACCATCAAGTGATCGCTCGCTGACGCGTTGGCTATGCTGCACAGCACCTAGGGTTGTGCAGCATAGCCAGCGTAATGAATTCCGGCCGCTGCCCCTGCAGCGGCTTTTGTATTTTCTGAAATAACGAAGTGGAGAGCCTAATGGTTCCCGTAATTGCCCTGGTGGGCCGTCCGAACGTCGGCAAGTCCACCCTGTTTAACCGCTTGACCAAGTCCCGTGACGCGATTGTCGGCGACCTGTCTGGTCTGACCCGTGATCGCCAGTACGGCGAGGCCAAGTGGCAGGGGCGAACCTATATCGTCATCGACACCGGTGGTATTTCCGGTGACGAGGAAGGCATTGACGCGAAGATGGCCGAGCAGTCGCTGCAAGCCATCGAAGAGGCGGATGCTGTGCTGTTTCTGGTGGATGCCCGTGCCGGGTTGTCCGCTTCCGATCAGATGATTGGTGAGCACCTGCGTCGCCGTAACAAGCGCAGCTTCCTGGTCATCAACAAGGTCGACAACATCGACGCCGACTTGGCCCGCGCTGAGTTCTCCAGCATGGGCATGGGCGAGTCCCTGGCGATTGCCGGTGCTCACGGTCGTGGCATCACCCAGATGCTTGAAGCCGTACTGGGCTCCTTCCCCAAGGATGCCACCGAGCCGGAAGAGGGCGAGGAAGAAGAGATCGTTCTCGAAGGTCAGGAAGCCAAGCGCATACCCGGCCCAAGCGAGAAGGACGGCATCAAGCTGGCGATCATCGGGCGGCCTAACGTTGGCAAGTCGACCCTGGTCAACCGCATGCTCGGTGAAGAGCGGGTTATCGTTTATGACCAGGCCGGTACCACCCGCGACAGCATCTACATCCCGTTCGAGCGCGATGACGAGAAGTACACCCTCATCGATACCGCTGGCGTGCGTCGCCGCGGCAAGATCTTCGAAGCGGTGGAAAAGTTCTCGGTAGTGAAAACCCTGCAGGCGATTCAGGACTCCAACGTCGTGGTTTTCGTTATGGATGCACGCGAAGGCGTGGTGGACCATGACCTCAACCTGCTTGGCTTCGTCCTGGAAAGCGGTCGTGCGCTGGTCATCGCCCTGAACAAATGGGACGGCATGGAGCCGAGTGAGCGCGATTATGTGAAGGTTGAGCTGCAACGCCGGTTGTTCTTCGTCGACTTTGCCGATATCCACTTTATCTCGGCGCTGCACGGCACTGGCGTAGGCAATCTGTACAAGTCGGTGCAGGCCTCGTTCAAGTCGGCGATCACCCGCTGGCCGACCAACCGTCTGACCACGATTCTTGAAGACGCCGTCAGCGATCACGCGCCGCCCATGGTCAACAATCGCCGCATCAAGTTGCGCTATGCCCACCTGGGTGGTGCCAACCCGCCGCTGATCGTGATCCACGGCAACCAGGTCGAGGCGGTACCCAAGTCCTATATCCGCTACCTGGAAAACACCTACCGCCGTGTGCTTAAGCTGGTCGGTACGCCGATCCGTATCGAGTTCAAGGGCGGCGATAACCCCTATGAGGGTAACAAGAACACCCTCACGGATCGTCAGGTGAACAAGAAGCGCCGCCTGATGAGCCACCACAAGAAGGCCGAGAAGAAGCGCAAAGACAAGCGCTAAGCTTGGATTTAAACGCTCTATAAAGGCACCTGCGGGTGCCTTTTGCGTCTCTGGGGGATCGGCTATCCTGCCGCATCACTCGCGCTCAAGCTCGGCGCTTGGCCCAGGAATATTGCTTCGATGATTATCAGCAAACTGCCGAACGTCGGCACCACCATCTTTACCCGCATGTCGCAGCTCGCCGTGGAAACCGGCGCGCTCAATCTGTCCCAGGGCTTCCCGGATTTCGATGGGCCGCAGGCCCTGCGTGATGCGGTCGGCCGACATATTGCTGCTGGGCATAACCAGTACGCGCCGATGACTGGCTTGCCAGCGCTGCGCGAGCAGGTGGCGGCGAAGATTGCCCGCAGTTATGGCCGTATGGTCAGCGCCGATACTGAAGTCACCATCGTTCCCGGCGCTACCCAAGGAATCTTCTGCGCTATCCAGGCGTTGATTCATCCGGGTGACGAAGTCATCGTCTTCGACCCCAGCTACGACAGCTATGAGCCCTCGGTCGAGCTTGCCGGCGGGCGCTGCGTGCATGTGCCGCTGGCCTTGCCGAATTTCGCCATCGACTGGCAGCGCCTGCAGGGCGCGCTGAGCGATAAGACGCGCCTGATCATCCTTAACAGCCCGCACAACCCCAGCGGGGCGCTGATTTCACGGGCTGAGCTGGACCAGTTGGCGGCCCTGATTCGCGCGCGCGATATCTACCTGATCAGCGACGAGGTCTATGAGCATCTGGTGTTTGATGGTGTTCAGCACGCCAGCGTTCTGGCCCATGAGGAGTTGTATCAGCGCGCCTTTGTGGTTAGCTCGTTCGGCAAAACCTATCACGTCACCGGCTGGAAAACCGGGTATGTGGTGGCGCCGCCAGCCTTGAGCGCCGAGCTGCGCAAGGTTCACCAATACGTCAGCTTCTGTGGCGTGACGCCGCTGCAGTGGGCCCTGGCCGACTATATGGCCGAGCAGCCTGAGCACGTCGAAGAGTTGCCAGCGTTCTATCAGGCCAAGCGCGATCTGTTTTGCGACCTGCTGGCCGGCTCGCGCTTTACCTTCACCCGCGCCGCCGGTACCTATTTCCAGTTGGCCGATTACTCGGCCATTCGCAGTGATCTGGATGATGTGACCATGGCCGAATGGCTGACCCGCGAACATGGCGTGGCGGCGATTCCGGTGTCGGTGTTCTATCAGAGCCCACCTGCGGGTTTGCGTCTGGTGCGTTTCTGCTTCGCTAAGCGTGAAGAAACCCTGCGCCAGGCGGCAGATAAATTATGCGCGATCTAAGCCTGTTGCCCGACCTCGAACTGGCGCTGATCCAGACTACCCTGGCCTGGCAGGACCCTGCGGCCAATCGCGCGCATTTTGCATCCCTGCTGGAGCAGGCACGCGGTGCCGATCTGGTCGTCCTGCCGGAGATGTTCAGCACCGGCTTTTCCATGGACTCCGCCGCCCTAGCCGAACCCGAGGATGGCCCGACCAGTCAGTGGCTGCGCGAGCAGGCTCAGGCGCTGCAGGCCGTGATCACCGGCAGTTTGATTATCCAGGCCGCTGATGGTTCCTACCGCAATCGCCTGCTCTGGGCGCGCCCGGATGGCTCTGTAGCGCACTACGACAAGCGTCATCTGTTTCGCATGGCCGGTGAGCACAAGCACTACAGCGCCGGCACTGAGCAGGTGCTGCTAAAGGTCAACGGCTGGCAGGTGCGCCCGCTGATCTGCTACGACCTGCGTTTCCCGGTGTGGAGCCGCGATCCACAGACCACCGACCTGCTGCTCTACACCGCTAACTGGCCAGCCGCACGGCGCAACCACTGGAATCGCCTATTGCCAGCGCGAGCGATCGAAAACTTCTGTTATGTGGCGGCGGTAAACCGCATTGGTGAGGACGGCAAGGGCCATGCCTACAGCGGCGACAGCCAGGTGCTGGATTTTCAGGGCGAGGCGCTGCTGGAGCCTGGGGCGGCGGATGGCGTATTCCGGGTAACCCTCAATGCTGCCGAGTTGGCCGCTTACCGTGAGCGTTTCCCGGCTTATCGCGATGCGGATGCTTTTACCCTGGCTGACTGATGGGCGGCTTCACTGCTTTAGGTAGTGGTCGTAGATCGCCTGGTAGCGCCCGCTGGCCTTGAGTTGGGCGAGGCCGGCGTTGAAGTCATCGCGGATCTGCGGGTCGCGAAATACCGGCCGGTAGTTCTGCGGGTCTTCCTCGACAAACTGGTGCATGGCGATGGTTTTGGCCTTGAACAGGGTGGTGCGTTCCAGCAACAGTTCGAAGTAGCGATAGATGCTGCGATCACTCAGTACCAGATCGTAACGGCCCTTGTTTAGGCCAAGCACCTGCAGCTCCTGATTGTTCTGCTCGAAGTACAGGCCATCTTTCTGGCTGGCGGCCAACCATTCGGGGTAGCGCTGGGCGGCGCCTTGAAAGGCCACGATGCTAAGGCCCTTGATGTCCTCGGGCTTCTGGATGTCGAAGCGCCGGCCTTTCAGGCTGACAAACACGTTGTAGTAGATCACCGCTGGGTTGCCGTAGTGGCCACCTACAGCGGCAAGGTCCTGACCCAGGTCAGTCATGGCCGCATCCACTTCACCTTTGCGAAACGCCAGTGGCACGCGGGCCAGAGGAAAGTAGCGGGGTTCGAGTGTGTGGCCGCGAAAGGCCAGGGCTTCGCCAATCACTTCCAGCTCGATACCGCTATCACTCTCTGGAAAGCAGAAGGGCGGAATCTTTTCACCGAAGGCCATGACTACAGTGGCCGCGAGGCCATTTGCGCTGCAGGCGAGCAGAAGTGGCAGGGTGAGGGTGCACATCCAGTGTGTCAGTGAACGCATGTTCAGGTGCTCCTCCGATCCATGACGTCAGTGTAGTGATCGCCTGTTCGCTCGCCGTGCACTTGGTCTGAATAGCCAGGTTGATTTAGCCAGCTGCAGTGGGCTTCTGTTCGGCGGCGCTGGCTTCCAGGCGCAGTTTTTCACTGCGCAGAAAATCGCGCAGCTGCTGCAGGTCGGTAAGTTTCTGCTCCACCTCAACCAGCTTACGGCTTACCAGCTCGGCGCCCTGGGCGCAGTCGAGCTGTTGCTCGCGCTGAGCTTTGAGGATTTCGCCGATCTCACCAAGGGAAAAGCCCATGCTCTGAGCCTGCTGGATAAAACCCAGGTCCTGTAGCGTCTGCAGGCTGTATTCGCGGTAGTTGTTATCGCGGCGCAAGGCGCTGATCAGCCCCAGGCTTTCGTAATAACGCAGGGTGTGGCGGCTGGCGCCGCTGCGTTTTTCCAGCTCGCCTATGCGCATGACAATCTCGCTTGACTGTAGAGTGTGCTCGACAGTTTAGCCTGCTTGGGTCATCAACGACTCAGGAGGATTGGCGATGAATCATCCATGTTTTGTCACCGGCGGCAGCGGTTTTATCGGTCAGCATCTGCTGGCGTTACTCACCCACAAGGGGCGCCCGGTCAGCGTGCTGATGCGTCGACCGCACAGCCTGCCAGCTTTGCGCGAGCAAATTGAGCAGTTGGGCGGGCGGGGCGATTTGCTCACGGCGGTTGGCGGTGATCTGGGCTTGCCGGGGCTGGGGTTGGATGCCGCTGCCCGTGAGCAGGTGCGTCAGGCTGCTGTGGTGTTTCACCTGGGCGCGCAGTTCGCCTGGGGGCTGGCTGCCGAGCAGGCGCGCCAGGTCAATGTCGAGGGCGCGTTGGCTGTGGCTGAGCTGGCGGCGCAGCAAGGCAGTCGCCTGTTGATGGTGGGCGGCTTTATGCTGGCCAATCATGGGCATCTACAGCGCATCGGCATTGAGCTGCAGCGGCCCGAGCGCACTGATTGGGACAAGGTCTATCAACGTACTGGCGCCTATGAGGGCAGTAAGCTTGAGGCGCATTTTCGCGTGCACGCGCGTATGGCTGAGCTGCAGGCGCCACTGACGGTGGTGCATCCGGCCACCGTGTGCGGCCATAGCCGCAGTGGGCATATTCTGCCGGCGCAGCCATTGGCTGGGCTGATCAGTAATCTGGCGGGCGGTTTGCTCGGGGCAATACCGGGTTCGACAGCGCATTGGCTGCCGTTGGTCAGTGTGGATTTTCTCGCCGGGCTAATAGTGGCCGCAGCCTTTGATGAGCAGCAGGCCGGGCAGGAGATTCTCGCCCTGGATGCCACGACGCCCAATCTGCAGGGCATGCTGCAGCAATTGGCCAACACACTAGGCGTCAGCGCGCCAAGTCGGCATGTGCCGATTCCCTTGCTGCGGGCGTTGCTAAAAATTCCGGTTGTGCCGCGGTTGCTGCGTACCGATGCCGAGTCGCTGGATTTTATCCAGACCACTCGTTTCGATACCGCTGCGACGGATGCGCTGGTTCAGCGCCACGGGCTGGTATGGCCCGATATAACTCAAGCCTTGCGGATGACCGCGCGTTACCTGGTGTCTACGCCATCAGCAGTTAGTGGCTGAGGGCTGCGCGATTTACCTGCCATCTAAACTGCTCAAGGGCCGAGCGCATCCAGGTGGCTGTCTGACACATGGCAACAAGCGCCGGGCAAGCACCGGCGTTTGTTGCGGCAGGGGAGTTAGCTCATGCTTGGGTAGTCGGTGTAACCCTCGGCCCCACCGCCATACAGGGTGTTGCCGTCCAGTGGGTTGAGTTCAGCCCCGGCTTTAAAGCGCGCCAGTAGGTCTGGGTTGGCGATATAGGGGCGGCCGTAGGCGACTAGGTCAGCCAGGTTGTTGGCGATAGCCTGCTCACCGCTTTCCGCTGTCTGCCCACCCGCAATAATCAGCGTGCCCTTATAAATGTTGCGAAGGGCGCGTAGCAGATCATCAAAGCCCTCGAAGGTGCCCCCCAGCCAATCCGGACGGTTGACGTGCAGGTAGGCCAGGTTGCGGCTATTGAGTTGGCTGACCAGGTAGCTGAAGGTCTCCAGTGGGTTGGCATCGTGCACATCGCCAAACGTACCCATAGGCGAAATACGGATGCCGACCTTGCGGCTGTCACCGACCGCAGTCACCGTAGCGTCCAGTACTTCAAGTACAAAGCGCGCGCGGTTTTCTACCGAGCCGCCATAGACATCGGTGCGCTGGTTGCTATTGGAACAGAGGAACTGATCCAGCAGGTAGCCGTTAGCGGCATGCACTTCAACACCATCGAAACCGGCCTTGATCGCGTTTTCACTGCCGTGGGCGTAAGCGCTTACAACACCTGGTAGCTCACTCACTTCCAGTGCGCGTGGCATGGCAGTGGCCGCCTTGTGGTGGCTACCGTCGGCTTCGACTACATAGCACTCGGCCTTAGCCTGGATAGCCGAAGGGGCTACCGGGTCGGCGCCGTTCGGTTGCAGCAGCGGATGTGAGATACGTCCCACATGCCACAGCTGCAGGAAAATGCGTCCGCCGGCTTGATGCACTGCCTGGGTGACTTGCTGCCAGCCGGCCACTTGCGCATCGCTGTGGATGCCCGGTGTCCATGCGTAGCCTTGGCCTTCAGGGCAGACCTGGCTAGCTTCACTGATGATCAGGCCGGCGTTGGCGCGCTGGGCGTAGTAGCTAGCATTCAGCTCGCCAGGGACGTTACCCGGCAGGCTGCGCTGGCGTGTCAAAGGCGCCATCACCAGGCGGTTGGGCAGCGTCAAAGCGCCAAGCTGCAGCGGTGCTTGCAGGTGTTCAATCGTCATAAAGCCTCCATCAAGGTCTTCGAAGTGGCTGTATAGGCCAAGGCAGCTATTATGCGCGTGGCAATCTTTTTAGGAAGTACGTACGATAAAGGCGGTAACTTACTTAAAGGTAACCATTAATGGCTGAGCAACAAGCCGGGACGGTTGAGAACAAGCGTCTGATGCAAGGCGATAAGGTCTATAGCACACCGATGGATGTCACCTTGGAGGTGATTGGTGGCAAGTGGAAGGCCCTGCTGGTGTATCGCCTGCTCAACGGGCCGCTGCGCTTTTCAGAGCTGAAACGGTTGGTGCCGGACATCACCGAGAAGATGCTGACTCAGCAGCTGCGTGAATTGGAGCGTGTCGGCGTGCTAACCCGAACTGTATTCGCTGAGGTACCGCCGCGAGTGGAATATTGCGTGACTGAGCATGGTGCCACGTTGCAGCCGGTGCTGGCTGCCATGTGTGAGTGGGGGCGTAGTCACTGGCAGCAGCAGAGCGAATGAGCAGTAGAGTATCGGGTCGCTAGCGGAGAGCGTCCGCCAGCGCCCGGTGCCTATCAGGCAGCTTGCTCGGCTGCCTGGCCGATGGCGCGATTCAGCGCGCTAAACAGCGCGCGGAAGCTCGCGGTAGTCAGGTTTTCGTCGATGCCGACGCCATGCAGCGCGCGGCCGCCGTTGACGCGCAGCTCGATATAAGCCGCCGCTTTGGCATTAGTGCCGGCGCCGATGGCGTGCTCGCTGTAGTCCATGATTTCCACGTCTACCGGCAGGCCGGCAACCAGGGCTTCCAGCGGGCCTTTGCCGATCCCGCGCCAGTGCTGGGTTTCTCCGGCATTGATGACTTCCACATCGACCGCGCTGGTGCCATTTTCTTCCTGCAGGCGGTGGCCTTTCAGGGCATAGGGCGCTGTGGCTTGCAGGTACTCGGTTTCGAGCAGCGTGTAGATTTGCACGGCGGTCATCTCCAGGCCGAGGCGGTCGGTTTCTTTTTGCACCACCTGGCTGAATTCGATCTGCATACGGCGCGGCAGGTTGATGCCGTATTCCTGCTCCAGCAGGAAAGTGATACCGCCCTTGCCGGACTGGCTGTTGACGCGGATCACCGCCTCGTAATCGCGGCCGATATCGGCCGGATCGATCGGCAGGTACGGCACTTCCCACAGCGCATCTGCCTGCTGCTGAGCGAAGCCCTTGCGAATCGCATCCTGGTGCGAGCCGGAGAACGCGGTATGCACCAGGTCGCCGACGTACGGATGACGCGGGTGCACCGGAATCTGGTTGCAGTCTTCGACCACCTTGCGCACGGCGTCGATGTCGGAGAAGTCCAATTGCGGATCGACGCCTTGGGTGTAGAGGTTCAGCGCCAGGGTCACCAGGCAGACGTTACCGGTGCGCTCGCCGTTGCCGAACAGGCAGCCTTCCACGCGGTCGGCACCGGCCATCACCGCCAGCTCCGAGGCAGCTACGCCGGTGCCACGGTCATTGTGGGTGTGCACGCTGATCAGCACGCTGTCGCGCTTGTCGACATGGCGACCGAACCACTCGATCTGGTCGGCGTAGTTATTCGGTGTGGCGCACTCGATGGTCGCTGGCAGGTTAAGGATCAGCTTGTTTGCCGGAGTCGGCTGGAACACGTTGATCACCGCGTTACACACCTCGACGGCGAAGTCGATCTCGGTGCTGCTGAACACTTCCGGCGAGTACTCGAAGCCCCACTGGGTTTCCGGCGCAGCATCGGCCAGGCGCTTGATGGTGCTGCCTGCGGCCACGGCGATGGCTTTGACACCGGCCTTGTCCTGGTTGAAGACGATTTTGCGGAAGCTCGGCGCACAGGCGTTGTAGTAGTGAACGATGGCCTTCTTGGCGCCTTTCAGCGACTCGAAGGTGCGCTCGATAAGGTCGTCACGGGCCTGGGTCAGCACCTGAATGGTCACGTCATCCGGGATGTGGCCGCCCTCGATCAGCTCGCGAACGAAGTCGAAGTCGGTCTGCGAGGCGGACGGGAAACCCACTTCGATTTCCTTCAGGCCCACTGCCAGCAGGCACTTGAAGAAGCGCATCTTCTTCTCGGCGTCCATCGGCTCGATCAGCGACTGGTTGCCATCACGCAGGTCAGTGGACAGCCAGATCGGCGCCTTGTCGATGATCTGGTCTGGCCATGTGCGGTCTGGAATCTGGATCTGGGTGAACGGGCGGTACTTACTGGACGGGTCTTTGAGCATGCTCATGGTGTTGATCCTTGTGGCGCGGCTGCAAGCGGTGAGCCGGGCAAAAACTGAGAAAACAGGGCAGGGCGTGGGCGTGAAAATTCAGCCACGCAGTCGCTGGCTCACCAGGCAGAGGTTGGCGTGTTGGCGCAGCAGAATAAGGGTGTGGTAGGTGTTCATAGCGCCAACCCTAATCTCTGAGGTCAAAGCTGGCAAGCAATGCTGTAAAATTGGTGTTTGAGTGCGATCCAGGCGTGTTTAGGCGATTAATTTTGCGTAAAAAGTCGTGGGTAAGCGTTTGGATTGCGGGCGGCTCAGGTGTTTCGGTCGCCGCTGTGGCTTCAAGGCTGGGTGCCAGGCAGCAGGTTGTGTTTCAGTTCACGCATGTCCGCCCCGCTCGGGTGCTGGAAGACCCGCAAACCGAACTCGGGAAGGATCGCCAACAGGTGGTCGAAGATATCCGACTGAATGGCCTCATAGCGTGCCCAGACGATGGTGTTGGTGAAGCAGTAGAGTTCCAGTGGCAGGCCGTCTGCGGTTGGGTTCATTTGCCTGACCAGTTGGGTCATCTCCTGGTGGATACCTGGGTGCTGACGCAGGTAGTGCTCGACGTAAGCGCGGAAGGTGCCGATGTTGGTGACCCGCCGGGTATTTGCCGGCTCCTGGCTGGCCTCAGCCAGTGCGCTGTTCCAGCTGAGCAGCTCGCTCTGCTTGCTGTTCAGGTATTGGCCGAGCAGCAGAAAACGCTGCAGGCGGGTGATCTGCTCTGGGCTGAGGAAGCTGATACTGGTTTGGTCAAGCAGCAGGCTACGTTTGATCCGCCGTCCACCGGATTCCTGCATGCCGCGCCAATTCTTGAACGGGTCACTGATAAAGCGTTTGGTCGGGATGGTGGTGATGGTTTTGTCCCAGTTCTGCACCTTGACCGTGTGCAGGGCGATATCGATGACATCGCCGTCGGCGTTCAACTGTGGCATCTCGATCCAGTCACCAACGCGCACAATGTCGCTGGAGGAAATCTGCACGCTGGCGACCAGGGACAGCAAGGTGTCCTGAAAAATCAGCATCAGTACGGCGGCCATTGCACCCAGGCCAGACAGCAGAATCAGCGGTGAGCGGTCGATCAGGCTTGCGACCATGAGTATTGCGGCAATCGCGAAGAGCAGAATCTTCACCACCTGCACATAGCCCTTTATCGGCTTCAGGTGGGCATTCGGGCGCTTCTGGTAGCCGTTGTTGAGCAGCGTCAGCACGCCGCTGATGGCCAGAGCGATGGTCAGTACGATAAAGGCGCTGCACACGTTGCCGGTTACCGCCACGGCAGCTTCCGGCAGGTTGGGCACCAGGGTGATGCCGATGGAAATGATCAGCGCAGGAACAATGTTTGCCAGTCGCGCGATCACCCGCGAGTCATGCAGGCTGCCGTCCTGGCCAATCGGCGTGGCCTTGAGTGCGCGGTACAGGCCGCGCAGAAGAATGCGCTTGACCACCCAGTTGGCCAACCAGGCTGCCAGTAGCAGCAGCGAGATGCCGGTCAGGCTATAGAGTGAGGGGTAATGCTCAAGCCACTGTTGGGTGTTGCTGTACAGGTCGTTCATGCCGCTCCTTGGGGTGATCGTTCAGCCTGTTAACTCGGCCACCTTAACAAATGAGCGGGAATCGGGCCGGCCGGGTTATTTGCTGAAAGTGTCTCGAGGCAGTGCTTATGGCTTGAACGCGCCGATAAAAATCGCCGGATCGACGCGGGCATCATTCAGGCTGACGTTCCAGTGCAGGTGCGGCCCGGTGGCGCGACCGGTGGCGCCGACTTTGCCGAGTACGCCTCCACGGGGAATTTCATCACCGACTTTTACGCCGATGGCCGAGAGGTGGCAGAACATGCTGATCAGGCCCTGGCCGTGGTCGATAAAAACGGTTTTACCGTTAAAGAAGTAGTCGCCAGTCAGGATCACCTTGCCTGCGGCCGGGGCCTTTATCGGCGTGCCGCTATTGGCCGCGAAGTCCAGCCCGGAGTGCGGGTTGCGCTCCTCACCGTTGAAAAAGCGGCGCAGGCCGAAGGGGCTGGATAGCGGCCCGTTGACCGGCTTGTCGAACAGCAGGTTGCTTGGCTGACGTGGACTGAACTGCTGGTAAGCGCGGGTTTGTTCGGCCAGTTCGCGTTCGATGCGCGCAAGGTTCTTGGCGTTTGGGTTGACCTGCTGCTGGTTCTTGATGGTGATGCGTTGCTCGACGTAATGCTTGCTGCCTACCTGAAAGCTCAGCGTTTGGCTGCCGTTGACGCTGATCTGTTGGCTGCCTGGCTTGATGCTGAGCGGGATGCCGACAATGGCGATCCAGCGTTGCTGATCCTCGTGAATCACCAGCACCGGCTTGTTCTGATAGAGCACGCTGGGTGCGCTGGCTGCTGGCCCTAGATCGACTACCGCCACGCCGCCGGGCACGGGTTTATTGAGCAGTCGGCTGATAAAGCCTTCGGCGTGGACGGGCAGGGCAAGGCAGAACAGGGTGAGCAGGGTGAATAGACGCATGGGGGACCTGTGTGGAAATCAATCGAGCAGCGAGAGGGTAACCGGCCGCACATGGTTGTCTTCGACCCGCACATCCAGCTCGCCGTTGCCCAGGCGCGCTTTCAGGCGCTGGCCGTGGCGGGTGTCGGCGGCGTTGCGGATGGCGCGGCCGCGCTCATCCAGCAGGATGCTATAGCCACGCCCGAGGGTCGCCAGCGGACTGACCGCATGCAGCGTTTGCACTTGGCTATGCAGCTGCAGGCGGCGTGCCTTGAGGCCCTCGCGCATGCTGCGTTGCAGACGTTCGGCCAGTGCCTGCAAGCGTTGATCCAGCAGCTTGAGATTACGTTCCGGATGCAGGCTTAGCAGGCGGGTTTGCAGATGATTCAGGCGTTCGCGACGGCTATTCAGCTGGCGTGCGAAAGCGCGTGTCAGCCGCATATCCAGATCATCTACACGCTGAGCATGCTGGCGCAGGCGCTCGCCGGGATGGCGCAAGCGACGCTGCAAACCGTCCAGGCGCATGCGTTCACGTTCCAGGCGGTGTTGCATGCGCAGGTTCAGGCGGCGTTTGAGATTGTGCAGGCGTTGCACCAACTCGCTACTGTCGGGGGCCAGTAGCTCGGCGGCGGCGGAAGGTGTTGGTGCGCGTACGTCGGCGACAAAATCGGCGATGGACACATCAGTCTCATGGCCCACGGCGCTGACGATAGGCGTGATGCAGGCGGCAATAGCGCGGGCCACCGGTTCTTCGTTAAAGCACCAGAGATCTTCCAGCGAGCCGCCGCCACGGGCGAGGATCAGCGCATCAAAGCCTTTTGCATCGGCAATGTCGAGGGCGCGAACAATCTGCGCGGTGGCTTCGCGGCCTTGCACGGCGGTAGGGATCAGGGTCAGTTCGACTTGCGGTGCGCGGCGGCGAAATACGCTGATGATGTCGCGGATCACCGCGCCGGTGGGCGAGCTGATAATACCAATACGTTTCGGGTGCGCTGGCAGGGCGACTTTGGCCTCGGCGGCGAACAGCCCCTCGGCGCTGAGTTTTTCCTTCAAGGCCTCGAAGGCCAGTCGCAGCGCGCCATCGCCTGCAGGCTCGACGGCATCGAGAATTAGTTGGTAGTCGCCGCGCCCTTCAAACAGCGAGACTTTGCCGCGCACCTTGACCGCCAGGCCATCACGCAGCGCTTGGCGCACCTTGGCGGCGTTCTGCCGGAACAGCGCGCAGCGCACCTGAGCCTGGCTATCTTTAAGGGTGAAATAGATGTGTCCGGACGCTGGCTTGGCCAGGTTGGAGATTTCCCCCTCGACCCAGATGCCGCCGAATACATCTTCCAGCAGCAGGCGTGCGCGGTTGTTCAGTTGACTGACGCTGAGCACCTCGCGGTCGAGGTTCAGGCGTTGGAAGGGATCTTTGATCATGGCCCGCATAGTAAATGCTTTGCCCAGCCTGCCATAGGGCATTGGTCTTGACCGCCGCTGTAAGCCCTTTAAGCTGCGCGCCTTTAGCGCAAACCGAGTCCCGTTATGAGTGAGCAGCAGGCGATCATCGTGCCGCAGATTTCCAGCTTTCCCGGCCATGAGGCGCGGGCGCGGTTGATCGTGCGTTGGCTGGTCAAGCAGAACATCATCAAAGAACAGCTCACCACCTGTGGCCGCACCTTCAAACATATGGGCTACGGCATTGCCGAGGGCGCGCGGCGGGTGGTCGAGCGTCCCGAGCTGTTGCCGTTCGGGCAGGCGGTGCATGGCCTGGAGATTATCTACAAACGCTGTATCTATACCCCGACAACGGACTTTCTCGAAGAGGCCGGCTGCCCCGAGTGTCGGCGCGAAGTGGGCGAAAGGTTATTCGACAGCCTGGAAGACTGGATGCCGGGGCATACCGATAACTTTCGCTGCCCGCTGTGCGGCCATGAAGACGATATCAACGGCTTTCTGTTTCTGCAGCCCTGCGGGTTTTCCAACCTGGGTTTTATCTTTAATAACTGGGCGGACGCCGGCTTTAAGCAGAGCTTTCTCGATGAGTTTGTTGCGCGCTTGGGCTATCCGGTGTCCGTGGTACGGGTCGATTTGTAGGTCTGCTGAGTCAGCTCCGGTAAACGGAGCGTTGTCCACCACTTCTTTGCATTGAGTGCAGGGGGGCGTCTGAGTATAATGGCTCGCTTCCAATTTTCCCGTCCGGGAGCCCCCGCCATGCTGCGTATCAGTCAAGAAGCTCTTACCTTCGACGACGTTCTACTTATTCCAGGTTATTCCGAAGTTCTGCCGAAGGATGTCAGCCTCAAAACGCGCCTGACCCGTGGTATTGAACTGAATATTCCGTTGCTCTCTGCTGCCATGGATACCGTCACTGAAGCCCGCCTGGCGATTGCCATGGCTCAGGAAGGCGGCATCGGTATCATCCACAAGAACATGACCGTCGAGCAGCAAGCTGCCGAAGTGCGCAAGGTCAAACGCTACGAGGCGGGCGTGGTCAAGGACCCGATCACCATCGAAGCCAACGCCACCGTGCGTGACCTGTTCGACCTGACCCGTATGCACAATATCTCCGGCGTACCAGTACTCAGCGATGGCGACCTGGTTGGCATCGTCACTTCCCGTGACGTGCGTTTCGAGAACCGCCTGGATGCCACCGTGCGTGAAGTGATGACGCCGAAAGAGCGTCTGGTCACCGTACCGGAAGGCGCCGACAAAGACGTTGTGCGCGAATTGCTGCACAAGCACCGCATCGAGAAAGTCCTGATCGTCGATGATGCCTTCCGCTTGAAGGGCATGATGACCGTCAAGGACATCGAAAAAGCCAAAGCTTACCCGCTGGCCAGCAAAGACGACCAAGGTCGCCTGCGTGTTGGTGCAGCTGTCGGCACCGGCGCCGATACCGCTGACCGCGTCGCCGCGCTGGCTAATGCCGGTGTTGACGTAATCATTGTCGACACCGCCCACGGTCACTCCAAAGGCGTGATCGACCGCGTGCGTTGGGTCAAGCAGAACTTCCCGGACGTACAAGTGATCGGCGGCAACATCGCCACCGGCGAAGCCGCCAAGGCCCTGGCCGAAGCTGGCGCTGATGCAGTCAAGGTCGGTATCGGCCCTGGCTCGATCTGCACCACGCGCATTGTTGCTGGTGTCGGCGTACCGCAAATCTCCGCCGTGGCCAACGTTGCCGCCGCACTGGCTGGCACCGGTGTACCGTTGATCGCCGATGGTGGTATCCGTTTCTCCGGTGACTTGTCCAAGGCCATCGTTGCTGGCGCGTCTTGCGTGATGATCGGTTCGATGCTCGCCGGTACTGAAGAAGCACCGGGCGAAGTCGAGCTGTTCCAGGGCCGCTCCTACAAGGCTTACCGCGGTATGGGCTCGCTGGGCGCCATGGCGCAGGCGCAGGGCTCTTCGGATCGTTACTTCCAAGACTCCTCGGCCGGTGCCGAAAAGCTGGTGCCGGAAGGCATCGAAGGCCGCGTGCCATACAAAGGCGCAATGGCTGCCATCGTTCACCAGCTGATGGGCGGCCTGCGTGCCTCCATGGGTTACACCGGTTGTGCAACGGTTGAAGAGATGCGCAGCAAGCCTGAGTTTGTGCGCATCACCGGTGCCGGCATGGCTGAGTCCCATGTACACGACGTACAGATCACCAAAGAAGCCCCCAACTACCGCGTGGGCTGACTGTTGATCAGTTGATATAAAGCCCGGGGCTGTCGCTGTTGTTTTACAGGGCAGCCCCGAGTCATTTGTGAATTTCGCTACGAGAGACGGTCATGGCTCATCAAGACATCCACGCTCACCGCATCCTGATTCTGGATTTCGGCTCCCAGTACACCCAGCTGATCGCCCGCCGCGTGCGTGAGATCGGTGTGTATTGCGAGCTGCACCCGTTCGACATGGATGAGGAAGCGATCCGCGAATTCGCTCCCAAAGGCGTCATCCTCGCCGGTGGCCCTGAGTCCGTGCACGAAGCCAACAGCCCGCGCTGCCCGCAAGCGGTGTTCGATCTCGGCGTGCCGGTGTTCGGCATCTGCTACGGCATGCAGACCATGGCTGAGCAGCTGGGCGGCAAGGTCGAGGGTTCTGATCTCCGTGAGTTTGGCTATGCCCGCGTGGATGTGGTTGGCAAGAGCCGCCTGCTCGATGGCATCGAAGACCATGTCGACGCCGACGGCTTGTTCGGCCTCGATGTATGGATGAGTCACGGTGACAAAGTCACCAAGATGCCGGCCGACTTCCACGTCCTGGCCAGCACCCCGAGCTGCCCGATTGCCGGCATGTTCAACGATGAGCGCCGTTACTACGGCGTGCAGTTCCACCCTGAAGTGACCCACACCAAGCAGGGCGGTCGCATCCTGTCGCGTTTCATTCTCGACATCTGCGAGTGTGAAGCCCTGTGGACGCCGTCGAAGATTGCTGAAGACGCCATCGCCCAGGTGCGCGCCCAGGTCGGTGATGCCAACGTGCTGCTCGGCCTGTCCGGCGGTGTGGACTCCTCGGTGGTTGCGGCGCTGCTGCACAAGGCCATTGGTGATCAGCTGACCTGCGTATTCGTCGATAACGGCCTGCTGCGCCTGCACGAAGGCGAGCAGGTGATGGCCATGTTCGCTGAGAACATGGGCGTCAAGGTGATCCGTGCCAACGCTGAAGCGCAGTTCCTCGACAACCTGGCCGGCGAAGCCGACCCGGAGAAGAAGCGCAAGATCATCGGTCGCACCTTTATCGACGTGTTCGATGCTCAGGCCAGCCAACTGGACAACATCCAGTTCCTCGCCCAGGGCACCATCTACCCGGACGTGATCGAGTCGGCGGGCGCTAAAAGCGGCAAGGCCCACGTGATCAAGTCGCACCACAACGTCGGCGGCCTACCGGAAGAAATGAACCTGAAACTGGTCGAGCCGCTGCGCGAACTGTTCAAGGACGAAGTGCGGCGCCTCGGCCTCGAACTCGGCCTGCCGTACGACATGGTCTACCGTCACCCATTCCCCGGCCCAGGCCTGGGCGTGCGCATCCTCGGCGAAGTGAAGAAGGAATACGCCGACCTGCTGCGTCGCGCTGACCATATCTTTATTGAAGAGCTGCGCAAGGCCGACTGGTACCACAAGGTCAGCCAGGCCTTCGTAGTGTTCCAGCCGGTGAAATCGGTGGGCGTGGTCGGTGATGGCCGCCGTTACGCTTGGGTTGTTGCCCTGCGCGCGGTGGAGACCATCGACTTTATGACTGCACGTTGGGCGCACCTGCCCTACGAGCTGTTGGAAACCGTCAGTGGCCGCATCATCAACGAAATCGAAGGCATCTCCCGCGTCACCTACGACGTGTCGAGCAAGCCGCCTGCCACCATCGAGTGGGAGTGACCAGAAGGGGCCTACGGGCCCCTTTTTGTTGGCCCTGATCGGTTGCGTATGAGGTAGGCACTACGCTGGGTATCGGACAGCCGCTGTTCTCTATTGGGTTAGGGCAGGGCTGTTTTTTACTCGATCAGCCCCAGGCTTGCGAGACGATCCGCAAACCCTGCAGGGCAGCGTATTCCCATGAGCACGGAGCCAGGCTGGCTGTGAGGTGCTTGTCGTGGTTATGCTCGGGCAGCGGATTGAACCAGAATCCGGGTGTTCGGCCATTTATGCAGGGAGATCACGATGACCGCACTATTTGCCTTGGCGAGCATGGCGCGGCGTTTTGCTGTAGGCGGGGGCAGGTCACTTGGCCATCTGCTGGGGCTGGCCCTGAGCGTTCTGTTGGTCGTCAGCTCCGCGTTGGCGCAGGACGAATCTGCTCCTGCTGCCCCCACTGCCACGACTGCTGCGGCAATTGCCTTAAACGATATTCTGCTGCGCGCGGATGATGACCAGCGTCTGGCGGACCGTGCCAAGCGCCGGGCAGCGAGTGCGGACCCGGCTGCCGCGCTTGGCGCTCTGCTTGATGACATTGCGCGGCCCGTCGATGAGAAATTGCGGGCCTTCAGCGTGGATGAACTGCGCCAGCTGCCTTTTGTGCGCCTGGAGAGTCTGGCGCGCCACTGGAGCTTCGATGCCCACCGTATTCAAGCCTGGCGTACGCAGATGCGCGCCGTCACCAAACCTTATGCCGATGACACAGCCGAGCTGTCGCTACGCCGTGCACGTTGGCAGGCCACGCGCGTGGCGACCCCGGCAGACAGCATGCCCGTGCCTCTGGCTCGGCAGATCGATTTGATGATCAGCGAGCTGCAGGCGGCCGAGCAGGCGCTTGCAGCGCCGTTGGAGCAGCTGATTGAGTTGGGGCAACGGGCCAATGCGATCAATTCAAGTATTCAGCTTGGGCGCGAAGAAGTGGACAGGGTCATCAGCGGTGTTGATGCACGCCTGTTTAGCCGTGATTCGCTGCCGTTGTGGCAGGCGCTGCATGTACCTGACGACCAGCAAGCCGATGCGGATTCAGCGGTGCCGGGGCTGGATATTGAAGCCCGCTTTGCCGATGCCTACAGCGCGGTGAACGCCATCAAAGTACACACGATGCAAGCACTGCTGGTGCTGCTGTTGCTTGTGTTGCTCTGGCTGGCGCGCCAGCAGCGCTTGGCGCCTCACGTGAGCCGTGATGACGATAGCCAGCGGGTAGCCGCGCGCCCGTTGTCCGCTTGGTTGCTGCTGGCCGTGATGGTCGTGCAGGTGTTCGAGTCGGATGCACCCATGATGGCGCTTGAGGTGCTGACGCTGCTGGCGGTGGTGCCTGCGTTGCGCATGCTTCCGCAGCGTGCCCATGACCTGCTTGGCAGCTGGCCGCTAATGGCGGCTGGCTTGTATCTGGCAGACCGGCTGGGTGCGCTGTTATGGGGCGGTGAAGACTTTTATCGCGTGTTTCAGCTCGGGCTGACGGTCGTCGCGCTGCTACTCACGCTCTGGCTACTGCGGCAGATGCTGCGGCGAGCCGAACGCAGTGTCGGCTGGGCACGAACGATGGTGCGTGGAGCTGTCTGGCTGGGCGGCGGGCTGCTGCTGGCTTCGCTGCTGGCCAATCTGGCCGGTGCCTTGCTGCTGACGCAGACGCTCACCAGCGGGGTGATTGACAGCGGTTATATCGGCCTGCTGCTGTACGCCAGTATGACTTTGGTCAATGCGCTGCTGCGGATGCTGACGGAGTTGCCGGCTGTGCAGCGGGTATGGCTGTTTCGTCGACACGGCCAGGAATTGTTGAGTTGGTTGCGTCGCGCATTGCTACTGGCAGCGGCAGTCAGTTGGCTGCTGTACAGCATGGATCGCTTTCGCGTGTTGTTGCCGGTGCAGGCGTTCGTCAGTCAGGTGTTGGGCTATGACGTCGAGGTCGGCGAGTTGTCCATCAGCCTGGGAGATGTACTGGTGTTTGCCCTGTCAGTGCTGATCACCATTGCCGCAGCGCGGGCGACCAAGTTGATACTGCGCGAGCAGTTGCAGGGGCATAGCCGCTTGCCACGCGGAGTGGGCAACAGCATCGCCTCGCTCACCTATTACGCGCTGCTGTTGCTGGGCTTTTTGCTGGCGTTGTCGGCGGCGGGTTTCAAGGTCAGTCAGTTGACGCTGTTGTTCGGCGCACTGGGTGTGGGTATTGGCTTTGGCTTGCAGGGGCTGGTGAGTAACTTCGTGTCGGGGCTGGTGTTGATGTTCGAACGGCCGATTCAGCCTGGCGACGTTATCGAGATCAACGGCGCCAGCGGCAGCGTCCGCGAAATTGGCCTACGCGCCACCAAGATCCGTACCTTCGATGGCGCCGACATCGTGGTGCCTAATGGCACTCTGGTTGCCAATAACCTGACCAACTGGACGCTGCAGGACCGCAATCGGCGCATTGAAGTGCCGATCGGCGTCGCATACGGCAGCGACCCTGCCCAAGTGATTGAACTACTGGCCAGCGTGGCACGCGCTGTCCCTGGAGTGGCCGCAGAGCCTGCGCCGGTCGTGTTGTTGCAGGAGTATGGTGATAGCTCGCTGAACTTCAGCGTGCGAGCCTGGGCGCAGGACTACGACCGTTGGACCACTACGCGCAGCGAGCTGATGGTGAGCATGCTGCAGGCGCTTGCGGCGGCCAATATCAGCATCCCGTACAACCAATACGACCTTAACCTACGCGGGGTACCTGACGAGTTGACCGAGGCGATGCGCCAGGTCGGCCAGGGCGGCGGTAAGTTGGACGCGTCCTGATCCCCTATGCCAGCGGTGCGGCAATCAGCCTCGATTTCAGGCTCGTCTTGAACGCTAGTTAGATGAGAAACTATTGCATCTATCGGGAGTGAGTTCTTCCTCCGATGCATCGCCATGGCATATAGCCAGGCAACCTGGAGTGGATATATTGTTTTCCCGCAGACAAATGCTGATCGGCCTGGCTGGGCTTGGCGTCGTCGGACTTGGTGCTGGTGGCGTGCGCTACTGGCTGGGCCGTCCGGAAAATGTGGCGACCCATGACTATGAGCTGATCGCCGCGCCGCTGGATATCGAGCTGGTGCCAGGGCAAACCACCTCGGCCTGGGCCTATGGTGGGCAAGCGCCTGGGGTCGAGCTGCGCTGCCGTCAGGGCGAGCGCTTGCGCGTGCGCTTCATTAATAAGTTGGACGTGCCGACCACTATTCACTGGCATGGCATCCGTCTGCCGTTGGCGATGGACGGCGTGCCTTATGTGTCGCAGGCGCCGGTGCTGCCGGGTGAATACTTCGACTACAACTTCATCACCCCCGATGCCGGCAGCTTTTGGTATCACCCGCATGTCGCCAGCGGCGAGCAGCTGGGGCGTGGGTTGGTCGGCGCGCTGATCGTCGAAGAGCGTGAGCCGACGGGTTTCATCCACGATCACACGCTGAACCTGAAAAGCTGGCATATCGACGAGCAGGGCGCTTTTACCGATTTCAGCGTACCGCGCGAGGCGGCTCGTGGCGGCACCCCTGGGCGACTGAGTACGGTCAATGGCAAGCACGCGCCAACCCTGGATCTACCTGCTGGGCAGGTAGTGCGTCTGCGCCTGATCAATTTGGATAACACCCTGACCTATCGCCTTAATCTGCCCGGCGCGGATGCGCGTATCTATGCGCTTGACGGCAATCCGGTCGAGCCAAGGCCGCTGGGCAAGGAGTACTGGCTGGGGCCGGGTATGCGTATCGAACTTGGGTTGAAGGTGCCTGCGGCCGGCAATGAGCTGTCGCTGCGTAACGGGCCATTGCGCTTGGCGATCTTGCGCGCGCAGCCCGGCGCTGAGGGTGCGGGTGAGTGGCCGCCTGCGTTGCCAGCTAACCCGGTGGCCGAGCCTGACCTGGCTAATGCGGAAACCGTCAAATTCAACTTCGAGTGGGCTGGTGCGGTGTCGGTCGGCCTGGCCCAGGGCACGGCGCACAGCTTCTGGCAGATCAATGGCCAGGCTTGGGATATCAATGACAAGACCTGCGCCGACCGGCCGATTGCTCGCCTGCAGCTGGGCAAGAGTTATATCTTCGAGCTGCGCAACCTCAGCCAGTATCAGCACCCGATCCATCTGCATGGCATGACCTTTAAGGTGCTGGCCTCGGACCGCAAGTCGATCATCCCGTATTTCACCGACACCTACCTGCTGGGCAAGAATGAGCGTGCCCGCGTCGCGCTGGTCGCTGATAATCCTGGGGTATGGATGTTCCACTGCCATGTTATCGACCATATGGAAACCGGTCTGATGGCATCAATCGAGGTCGTTTAAGCGTGCGCCAACCCCTGATCATTGATCGCAGCCAGGATCAGCACTTTATGCGCGAGGCCCTGGCCCTGGCCGCCGAAGGTGCGGCCCTAGGCGAGGTGCCGGTCGGCGCAGTGCTGGTGCAGGATGGCCAGATTGTCGGGCGCGGTTTTAACTGCCCGATCTCCACGCATGACCCCAGCGCTCACGCCGAGATGGTGGCGATTCGCGCCGCCGCCCAGGCCGTGGATAACTACCGTCTGCCGGGCAGCACCCTGTATGTCACCTTGGAACCGTGCAGCATGTGCGCCGGGCTGATCGTGCATGCGCGAGTGCAGCGCGTGGTGTATGGCGCAACCGAGCCTAAAGCTGGGGTGGCGTTGAGTCGCGGACAGTTCTTCAGTCAGGAATTTCTCAATCACCGAGTGTTGATTGAGGGTGGCGTATTGGCGGAGGAGTGCGGTGCGGCGCTGAGTGCGTTCTTCAAGGCCAGGCGCGAGCAGCGCTAGCGGCTTTTAAAGCGGCGGGGTCTGCTCATTGGGCTGAAGTTTGTCGATGCCCGGCACATGCTGATTGCTTTCGGCGATTTGCGAGCCTTCCAGCTGCGGCTGGGTTACCCAGGTGAGGATGTCGTAGTAGCGGCGGATGTTGCGCACAAAATGCACTGGCTCGCCGCCGCGGGCGTAGCCATAACGGGTTTTGCTGTACCACTGCTTCTGCGACAGGCGCGGCAGGATCTTCTGCACATCCAGCCATTTATTCGGATCCAGGCCTTCGGCCTCAGTGAGCTTGCGCGCATCTTCTAAGTGGCCGCCGCCGATGTTGTAGGACGCCAGAGCGAACCAGGTGCGATCAGGCTCCTGAATGCTTTCCGGCAGCTGGTTCTTCACATAGACAATGTATTTGGCGCCGCCTTCGATGCTCTGCTTGGGGTTCAAACGGTCTGACACGCCCATGGCCTGGGCGGTGCGCAGGGTCAGCATCATCAGTCCGCGCACCCCGGTTTTTGAGGTGGCGGTGGGCTGCCAGAGTGATTCCTGATAACCCATGGCGGCGAGTAAGCGCCAGTCGACCTGATTGGCTTGGGCCGCTTCGCGAAAGTGTTTCTCGTAGCGCGGCAGGCGTTGTTGCAGGTGCTTGGCGAAGGTGTAGGCACCGACATAACCGAGTACATCAACATGGCCGTAGTAGCGATCCTTCAGGCGCTGCAGGCTGCCGTTCTGGTGCGCTCGCTCAATAAAGGCATTCATCTCGTCGAGCAGGCTGCGGTCTTCACCGGGGGCAGAGGCCCATGCCAGGTTTTGTGCATCGCCCAGGTCAAAGGCCACGCGCACGTTGGAGAAGTACACCTGGTTCATCGCCAGCTCGTTGGAGTCGACCAGGGTCAGGTCGATTTGCCCTTCATCGACCATACGCAGCAGGTCGACCACTTCAACGGCAGCGGATTCTTCGTAGGTCAGTTCTGGCAATTGCAGCTTGAGTGCGGCCAACTGTTCAGCATGGCTGCTGCCTTTAAGCACCAGAATGCGTTTGCCGAGTAGATCATCCGGGCGGGTCGGGCGTTGCTGGCTGTTGCGGTAGATCACCTGGGGGGTGACTTCGAGGTAGGGCAGGGAGAAGCGTGCGTGTTGCTGCCGTCCGTCGCTTTCTACCAGGCCGGCGGCAGCCAGTACCGGACCGTTGGGTTTGTTCAGGCTGGCGAACAGCTCGTCGAGGTTGTCGGCGGTTTCGATTTTCAGCTCAAGACCCAGATCATCGGCAAAGCGCTTCACCAGCTCGTATTCGAAGCCGGTTTCGCCGTTACGGTCCTGGAAGTAGGTGGCCGGGCTGTTGCGGGTGATCACCCGCAGTACACCCTCCGCCTGAACGCGCTCGAGTGTGCTGGGTTCTTCAGCACAGCCGCCGAGCACCAGGAGGATTCCGATCACCGACAGCCAGCAGGCGCAGCGCACACGGAACGCAGATTGGGCAAACATTGGCGCAGTATACGCAAAGCATGGGGCGCGCCATATCTCGACAGCGGGTTGCTTCTCTGCTAGCGCAGTTGCTACGTTTGGCCCGCCTTCACGGGTGCCGTTGGCGGCGCTTTAGGCTAGAATGCACGGCCTCAAAGTACACCCCTTCCCAGAGGCTGTCCCCGATGTTGATCCTGCGCGGCGCTCCCGCCCTTTCTGCTTTCCGTCACGGCAAACTGCTTGAGCAACTGACCAGCAAGGTTCCTGCGGTCACCGGCCTGTATGCCGAGTTCGCGCATTTCGCTGAAGTCACCGGCGTGCTTAACGCCGACGAAGAGCAGGTATTGGCCCGTTTGCTGAAGTACGGCCCGAGTGTGCCGGTGCAGGAGCCAAGCGGCCGCCTGTTCCTGACCATCCCGCGCTTTGGCACCATCTCGCCGTGGTCGAGCAAGGCCAGCGACATCGCTCGCAACTGCGGCCTGGCGAAGATTCAGCGCATTGAGCGCGGCCTGGCGTACTACGTCAGCGGTGAGCTGAATGCCGCCGAGGCGCAGCAGGTTGCCGACGTGCTGCATGACCGCATGACCCAACTGGTGCTGGATAATCTGGAAGGCGCCGCTGCACTGTTCAGCCACGCCCAGCCCAAGCCGCTGACTGCCGTGGACATCCTCGGTGGTGGTCGCGCTGCGCTGGAGAAGGCCAACGTTGAACTGGGCCTGGCCCTAGCCGAAGACGAAATCGATTACCTAGTGACCAGCTTCAACGGTCTGGGGCGCAACCCCCACGACATTGAATTGATGATGTTCGCCCAGGCCAACTCCGAGCACTGCCGCCACAAGATCTTCAATGCCAGCTGGGATATCGATGGTGAGAGCCAAGAGAAATCCCTGTTCGGCATGATCAAGAACACCTACCAGATGCATAACGAAGGCGTGTTGTCCGCTTATAAGGACAACGCCTCGGTGATCGTCGGCAGTGTTGCCGGCCGTTTCTTTCCGGACCCTGAGACCCGTCAGTACGGCGCGACCCAGGAGCCCGTGCATATCCTGATGAAGGTGGAAACCCACAACCACCCGACGGCCATTTCGCCGTTCTCTGGTGCGTCCACTGGCTCCGGTGGCGAGATTCGCGACGAAGGCGCCACCGGCCGTGGTGCCAAGCCGAAGGCTGGGCTGACCGGTTTTACCGTATCCAACCTGAACATCCCTGGTTTCGAGCAGCCTTGGGAAGTGCCGTACGGCAAGCCTGAGCGCATCGTTACCGCGCTGGACATCATGATTGAAGGCCCGCTGGGCGGCGCGGCGTTCAACAACGAGTTCGGTCGTCCGGCCCTGACCGGCTACTTCCGTACCTTCGAGCAGGCGATCCAGACCCCGCGCGGTGAAGAAGTGCGCGGCTACCACAAGCCGATCATGCTCGCTGGCGGTATGGGTAACATCCGTGCAGATCACGTGCAGAAGGGCGAGATCACCGTGGGCGCCAAGCTGATCGTGCTCGGCGGCCCAGCCATGCTGATCGGTCTTGGCGGCGGCGCCGCTTCGTCGGTCGCCACAGGTTCCAGCTCGGCTGACCTGGATTTCGCCTCGGTGCAGCGCGAGAACCCTGAAATGGAGCGCCGTTGCCAGGAGGTTATCGACCGTTGCTGGCAGCTGGGTGACAACAACCCAATTGCCTTTATCCATGATGTTGGCGCGGGCGGTATTTCCAACGCCTTCCCTGAATTGGTCAATGACGGTGGTCGTGGTGGCCGCTTCGAACTGCGTAACGTGCCCAACGACGAACCGGGCATGGCGCCGCACGAGATCTGGAGCAACGAGTCGCAGGAGCGCTACGTACTGGCCGTCAGTGCCGTCGACTTCGAGCGGTTCAAGGCGATCTGTGAACGCGAGCGTTGCCCGTTTGCCGTGGTTGGTGAGGCTACTGAAGAGGCCCACCTGACCGTGACTGACAGCCATTTCGCCAACACCCCGGTGGACATGCCGCTGGAAGTGCTGCTGGGCAAGCCGCCGCGTATGCACCGTTCGGCCGCCCGCGAAGCTGAGCTGGGCGATGATTTCGATGCCAGCACCCTGGCCATCGACGAAGCTGTTACTCGCGTACTGCATCACCCGGCCGTGGCCAGCAAGAGCTTCCTGATCACCATCGGCGACCGCACTATTACCGGCCTGGTTGCCCGCGACCAGATGGTTGGCCCGTGGCAGGTGCCGGTGGCTGATTGCGCGGTCACCGCCACCAGCTTCGACGTCTACACCGGTGAAGCCATGGCCATGGGCGAGCGCACGCCGCTGGCGCTGCTGGATGCTGCGGCGTCCGGGCGTATGGCGATTGGCGAGACCCTGACCAACCTGGCCGCATCGCGCATCGAAAAGCTCTCCGACATCAAACTGTCCGCCAACTGGATGGCCGCTGCCGGCCACCCGGGCGAAGACGCGCGTCTGTATGACACCGTGAAAGCGGTCGGCATGCAGCTGTGCCCTGAGCTGGGCATCACCATCCCGGTGGGCAAGGACTCGATGTCGATGAAAACCCAGTGGCGCGACGAGGGCGCGGATAAGAGCGTGACCTCGCCGCTGTCGCTGGTAGTGACTGGCTTTGCTCCTGTCAGCGATATTCGCAAGACCCTGACCCCGCAACTGCGCATGGACAAGGGCGAAACCGACCTGATCCTGATCGATCTGGGCCGCGGCCAGAACCGCATGGGTGCCTCCATCCTTACCCAGGTGTACGGCAAGCTCGGCACCCAGGCACCGGATGTGGATGACGCTGAAGACCTCAAGGCCTTCTTCGCGGTGATACAGGGTCTGAATGCCGACGGTCATATCCTCGCCTACCACGACCGTTCCGACGGTGGCCTGCTGGTTACCGCGCTGGAAATGGCCTTTGCCGGTCACTGCGGTCTCAACCTGTTCCTCGATGCTTTGGCCGACGACAGCGCTGAGCTGGCCGCCGTGCTGTTCAACGAAGAGCTGGGTGCAGTGATTCAGGTGCATCAGGACGCCACCCCGGAAGTGCTGGCGCAGTTCAGTGCCGCCGGCCTGGGCGACTGCGTGGCGGTGATCGGTCAGCCGGTCAATAGCGACGACGTGGCCATCAGCTTCAACGGTCAGCCGGTATTCGGCGGCCAGCGCCGCTTGCTGCAGCGCCAGTGGGCGCAAACCAGCTATCAGATTCAGCGTCTGCGCGACAACGTGCAGTGCGCCGAGCAGGAGTTCGACACCATCCTCGACGAGGAAAACCCAGGGTTGTCGGCCAAGCTCAGCTTCGACGTCAATCAGGACATCAGCGCGCCGTATATCCGAAAGGGTGTACGTCCGCAGATCGCCGTGCTGCGTGAACAGGGCGTCAACGGCCAGGTGGAAATGGCCGCTGCCTTCGACCGCGCCGGTTTCAACGCGATCGACGTACATATGAGCGACATCCTCAGCGGTCGCGTCAGCCTGGACGAGTTCAAGGGCCTGGTAGCCTGCGGTGGCTTCTCCTACGGCGACGTGCTCGGTGCTGGCGAGGGCTGGGCCAAGTCAATCCTGTTCAACAGCCGCGCCCGTGATGGCTTCCAGGCGTTCTTCGAGCGCAAGGACAGCTTCAGTCTTGGCGTGTGTAACGGCTGCCAGATGATGAGCAACCTGCACGAGCTGATCCCCGGCACTGAGTTCTGGCCGCACTTCGTGCGCAACCGTTCCGAGCAGTTCGAGGCGCGCGTAGCCATGGTTCAGGTGCAGGAGTCGGCATCGATCTTCCTGCGCGGCATGGCCGGTTCGCGCATGCCGATCGCCATTGCTCACGGCGAAGGTCATGCCGAGTTCGAGAACGAGGAAGCTCTGCTCGAAGCCGATCTGTCCGGCTGCGTGGCCATGCGCTTTATCGACAACCACGGCAAGGTCACCGAAACCTACCCGGCCAACCCGAATGGTTCGCCGCGCGGGATCACCGGTCTGACCAGTCGCGACGGCCGCGTGACCATCATGATGCCGCACCCGGAGCGGGTATTCCGCGCTGTGCAGAACTCCTGGAAACCGGATGACTGGCAGGAAGATGCCGGCTGGATGCGTATGTTCCGCAACGCCCGCGTGTGGGTGGATTGATCCGGTTGGCGCGGGCTTATGTCGAGTAAGCCTGCGCCGATTCTGCCTGAGGTGCGCCAGGTCAAACCTGGCGATACTTTATTGCTGTGCCGCTGCGGGCGTTCGTCCCAGCTTCCCGATTGTGTTTCTGCCTGCCCTGATGCGCTTGAACTGCAGCCTGAACGTGAGCAGTTTCTGCTGCTTTGCCGTTGCGCTCGCTCGCAAAGTCTACCTTACTGTGATGGTAGCCATAACCAGCCGGTAAGCGGCTTCAAGGCCCGCTGGCGGCGATTCTGGCGTGGTTTGTAGCCTGGGCTTATTAAGCTAATACGTTGAACACACTGCACATTATCCGGTCATAGGGTGCAAGTGTGATGGGCTGCGCGAATACCCGATAAGGCAAAATGCCATTATTGTGTGGCATCATTATCGAACTGTTTTTATCAGTCTTGCCGGCGGAGACTTCGATGTACAAGCTGTGTTTTTATGTGCCTGAAACTCATCTGGATGCCTTGAAAAGCGCGGTGTTCAGCGCCGGCGGCGGACGTATTGGTCATTATGATCAGTGTTGTTGGCAGACCCTGGGGCAGGGCCAGTTCCGCGCTCTGGAAGGCAGTCAGCCATTTCTCGGTCAGCCTGGGCAGGTCGAGCAGGTAGCAGAGTGGAAAGTCGAGATGGTGGTGGCCGATGAGCTGATCCATGATGCCGTTAAGGCCATGAAGAAGCAGCATCCCTATGAGACGCCGGCTTTTGAGGTGTGGCGGCTGTCAGATATCCAGTTCTAATTCATAAAAAAGGCGCCATGAAGGCGCCTTTTTTATGTCTATTGATCAGGGTCTGATTTCGATCAGGGTGCCGTCCTTGACCACTGCCCAGACCTCGCGCATATCAATGTTGCGCATGGCGATGCAGCCTTCGGTCCAGTCCAGGGTGTGGAACATCCACTCCGGGTATTCCTCATCCAGCGGCGTGCCGTGAATCATGATCATGCCGCCGGCCGGTACACCCTTGGCGCGGGCTTGCGCCTGGTCGCGGGCGTTGGGGTAGGAGATGTGCATGGACAGGTTGTACTTGTCGCTGGTCTTGCGCCAGTCGATCCAATAGAAACCTTCCGGGGTGCGCAGGTCGCCTTCGCGCTGTTTGGCCCCTTTAGGCTTTTTGCCCAGAGAGATGCGATAGGATTTGAGGGTGTCGCCACGGCTGATCAGGTGCAATTTGCGTTCAGATTTGATCACCAACACCTTGTCGATGGTTTTGCCATTAAGGGTCGGTGTGGTGCTGGCGGGAGCAGCCAGGGTAACGGTCAGGCAGAGTAGGGCGAACAACCAGCGCATCGTATTTCCCGTGAATCAAAAGGCTTTCTTGTAATGTGCGCGCAAGGCTTCGAGCGGCTCGTTGCGGACCGGGTAGTGCTGCTCGCGGCGGTCCGCGAAGTAGCATTCTAAGGTACGCCCGATGGTCGGGAAAGCCAGCTCTGACCAGGGGATGTCCTGTTCGTGAAATAGCTGAACCTCCAGGCTTTCTTCACCGGGGGCAAAGTCCAGGTCGACCAGCTCGGCGCGAAACAGCATATACACCTGATTGATGTGCGGCAGATCGAACAGGGTATAGAGGCTCAGGCTGCGTACCCTCGCGCAGGCTTCTTCATGGGTTTCGCGGGCGGCGGCCTGTTCCAGGGTTTCGCCGTTCTCCATAAAACCGGCCGGCAGGGTCCAGTAACCGTGCCGTGGCTCGATGGCGCGGCGGCACAGCAGCACCTGTTCGCCCCACACCGGCAAGCAGCCAGCGATGATGCGCGGGTTCTGGTAATGCACGGTCTGGCACTGCGTGCAGACGTGGCGTAGGCGGTTGTCCCCCTGCGGGATGATGTGGCTGATCGCGCCGCCACAGTTGCTACAGAACTTCATGCCAGATCCTCGCTGCGTGTTGGCTATCTTGGCGCGCATATCAGCTGCTCGGCAAGCGGCCTGGCAGGGCAAATTATCCAGCGCCTGAATGATTGCCGCTGCTGGCGCAGGGCTTGGGCCGTGCGCTGCTTTCGTGCCATGATCGAACGCAGAATAAAAGACCGAGAATCCTCATGCTGGACGAGTTGCTCCATCGCATGCGTGGCTATAGCCCGCACATTCTGCAGACTGACAAGCGCTACCCTGAGGCCGCAGTGCTGGTGCCCATCACCCGCAGCGATGAGCCGGAAGTGGTACTGACCTTGCGCGCCAGCGGTTTGTCTACCCATGGTGGTGAAGTGGCGTTTCCCGGTGGTCGGCGTGATCCGGAAGATGCCGATCTGGTCGAGACCGCTTTGCGCGAGGCTGAAGAGGAAATCGGCTTGCCGCCGGGTTTGGTCGAGGTGGTGGGGCCGCTCAGTACCCTGGTGTCGCGCCACGGTATTAAGGTCACCCCTTATGTCGGCCTGGTGCCGGACTTTGTCGAGTACAAGCCCAACGACGGTGAGATTGCCGCCGTATTTGCCGTGCCGCTGGCGTTCTTTCGCGACGACCCGCGGGAAACCACCCACCGTATCGATTACCTCGGGCGCAGCTGGTATGTGCCGAGTTACCGCTATGGCGAATATAAAATCTGGGGGCTGACGGCGATCATGTTGGTCGAGTTGGTCAACCTGGTGTTCGACGATGTGCATATCGATATGCATCAGCCGCCCGAGCACTTTATCAAGCTCACCTGAGCTTATTGAGGAAGCATCCATGAAATACCGCCTGGGTTCGTCCCACGTCGAGGCCCATGCCGACAGCTGGGTTGCACCGAATGCCACGCTGGTCGGCAAGGTCAAACTGGAGCCGGGTGCCAGCGTGTGGTTTAACGCCGTGCTGCGCGGTGACAACGAGCTGATTCATATCGGCGAGAACAGCAATGTGCAGGACGGTACCGTGATGCACACCGACATGGGCTTTCCACTGAATATCGGCACTGGGGTGACCATTGGCCATAACGCCATGCTGCACGGTTGCACGGTGGGCGATTACAGCCTGATCGGCATCAATGCGGTGATCCTCAATGGCGCGAAAATCGGCAAGTACTGCATCATCGGCGCCAACAGCCTGATCGGTGAAGGCAAGGAAATTCCTGATGGCTCGTTGGTCATGGGCTCGCCCGGCAAGGTGGTGCGCGAACTGACCGAACCGCAAAAGAAGATGCTCGAAGCCAGCGCTGCCCATTACGTGCACAACGCCCAGCGCTATGCCCGTGATCTGCAGGAGCAGGACGACTGATGCAGCCGCAGGAACGTCCCGTTGCTTCGCCCTGCGTGCATGTCTGCGCGCTGGATGATGAAGATATCTGTATCGGTTGCCAGCGCTCGGTCGCTGAAATCACCCGCTGGAGTCTGATGGATAACGTTGAGCGCCGTGAGGTGCTAGTGCAGTGTCATGAGCGGGCCAAGGCTAAAGGCATTCTGTTGTAAGAACCGGATCACGATCTGCTGCGCGTCGGCCCTGCTGCGTTAAAAATAGGCTCGGAATGCTCATTTACAGCTCGTAAACTCCGCTTCCTCGCCTGTTTTTGCCTTGCAGTGCTCTAGCTCGCGAGATCGTGAGCAGGTTCTAACTTTCTTGATCAGTTTGAGGATTCACCATGCCCCGTATCGGAACCCCTTTGTCGCCGAGCGCGACCCGTGTGCTGTTGTGTGGCTCTGGCGAGCTGGGCAAGGAAGTGGTGATCGAATTGCAACGCCTTGGTGTCGAGGTGATTGCCGTTGACCGTTACGCGAACGCACCGGCCATGCAGGTGGCGCATCGCAGCCATGTGATCAATATGCTCGATGGCGCAGCCCTGCGCGCGGTGATCGAGCTTGAACAGCCGCACTATATCGTTCCGGAAATTGAAGCCATCGCCACCGCGACCCTGGTCGAGCTGGAAAATGAAGGCTTTACCGTCATCCCCAGCGCCCGCGCCGCGCAGCTGACTATGAACCGCGAAGGCATCCGCCGTCTGGCTGCCGAAGAGCTGGGTCTGCCGACCTCGCCTTATCGGTTTGCCGACTCCTTTGAGGAATGTCGCGCGGCTGTTGAGGCGATTGGTTTTCCCTGCCTGATCAAACCGATCATGAGCTCTTCCGGCAAGGGCCAGTCGGTGCTTAAAAGCCTGGATGATCTGCAAGCTGCCTGGGAGTACGCCCAGGCCGGTGGCCGTGCGGGTAAAGGGCGCGTCATCGTCGAAGGCTTTATCGATTTTGACTATGAAATCGCGCTGCTGACCGTGCGCCACAGCGGCGGCACTACCTTCTGTGCGCCTGTGGGTCACCGCCAGGTTAAGGGTGATTATCAGGAGTCCTGGCAGCCGCAGCCAATGAGCGTCAAGGCTCAGGCTGAAGCCGAGCGTATCGCCTTGGCGGTAACGGGCTCGCTGGGCGGTCGCGGGCTGTTTGGTGTGGAACTGTTCGTTAAAGGTGATCAGGTGTGGTTCTGCGAAATCTCGCCGCGCCCGCACGACACCGGCTTGGTCACTCTGATTTCCCAGGATCTGTCCGAGTTTGCCCTGCATGCGCGGGCGATTCTCGGGCTGCCGATTCCGGCGATTCGTCAGTTCGGGCCGTCGGCTTCTGCGGTGATATTGGTCGAGGGCGAGTCGCAGCAGGTCAGCTTCGGCAATCTGGCGGCAGCTCTAGCTGAACCGGATACCGCTTTGCGCCTGTTCGGCAAGCCGGAAGTCAGCGGCCAGCGCCGCATGGGCGTAGCGCTGGCGCGAGATGAGTCTTTGCAAGCTGCGCGGGCCAAAGCCACGCGTGCGGCGCAGGCGGTCAAGGTCGAGCTGTGAATGCGTTGCGGGCCTATGTCTGGTGGCTAGGCTTGGCACTGCTGGCGCCGATTGCCTTGCCGCTAGCTGTGCGCACGCGTCGTAGTGCGCTGCGTTTACCGCCAGCTACAGGGCCATTGAGTGGCGTGGCTGGCGCGGATCTGCCGGGCGAGCCACTGCGCCTGCTGGTGCTGGGTGAGTCGACCGTAGTTGGCGTCGGTGTGGATGAGCTGGGCGCCGCGTTGGTCGGGCAGTTGGCTACGGCGTTGGCTGCGCGATGCGGCCGTCCGGTTGCCTGGCGGGCGTGTGGCGAGAACGGCATTACGGCCGCGCAAGCCCGTGAGCGGTTACTGCCGCAGGTGCTGGATCAGCCCTTTGAACTGGCGCTGCTTGTCTTCGGCGTCAATGACACCACCCACCTGACCTCATTGCCGCGTTGGGACGCCGCACTCGGCGGTATGGCTGAAGCGTTGGCCGCGCGCGGCGCTCGGGTGGCATTTAGCAGTGTGCCGCCGCTGCAGCATTTCAGCGCCTTGCCCTGGCTGCTGCGGCGGTTACTTGGTATGCGCGCAGGCTTGCTGGATGCGCGCCTGCGCCAGCTAGCGGCAAGCCTGGGGGCAGGGCATCACGCGGTTGAGCTGGAGTTTTCCGCCGAGTACCTGGCGCGTGATGGTTATCACCCGTCAGGTCTGGGCTATCGCGTATGGGCGCAAGGGCTGGCCGTCAGTCTTGCGCCGGCGGCTCGGCGTGCGCCTTAGGCTTGGTTTGCCAGGCGCGCACGCTTTTTACCCGGTTATCTGACGACTGCAGAATCTCCAGGCGATAAGGGCCGATCTTCAGGCACACGGCGCTGTCGGGGATGCTTTCCAGCGCCTCGGTAACCAGGCCGTTGAGAGTTTTCGGGCCATCGCAGGGCAAGTGCCAGTCCAGCGCTTTATTGATTTCTCGGATATAGGCGGCGCCATCGATTACCTGGGTGCCATCGTCCTGAGGATGAATATCCGGGCTGCACAGGGTGTCCTTTTTGCTGAAGTCACCGACGATTTCTTCGAGGATGTCTTCCAGGGTAACGATGCCGATCACATCGCCATATTCATCAACTACGATGCCGATTCGGCGTTTCTGCTTCTGAAAATTGATCAGTTGGGTCGACAGCGGCGTGCCTTCGGGTACGAAGTAGGGCTCGTTGCAGGCCGCCAGTAGCGCCTCTTTACTCAGCTCGTTGTGCGTCAGCAGCCGGGCAATCTGGCGCATATGCACGATGCCTTCGATCTGATTGATATCGGTACGAAATACCGGCAGGCGCGTGTGAGTGGTGTTGGTCAGCAGGCTGATGATGCTTTCGAGGTCGTCATCGAGGTTGATGCCGGTGACTTCGTTGCGCGGAATCATGATGTCATCCACCGTCACCCTTTCAAGATCGAGGATGCCGAGCAGCATGTTCTGGCGATTTTTCGGCATGCCGGCGCCTGACTCGCGTACCACGCTGCGCAGTTCCTCGGTGGTCAGGCTGTCGTTGGTCTTGCTGGCAGGGTCGATTCCGAGCATCCGCAGCAGGCCGTTACTGATCCAGCCGAGCAGGATAACCAATGGATAGAACAGCTTGAGTAGTACCAATAGAGGCAGGCTGAACGGATAGGCCACCGCTTCCGGGCGTAGTGCGGCCAGGGTTTTTGGGGTAATTTCACCGAAAATCAGCAGCACCAGCGTCAGCCCGATAGTGGCAATGGCTATCCCGGCCTCGCCCCAGAGTTGCAGGGCCAGCACGGTGGCGATGGAGGATGCGAGAATGTTGACGAAGTTGTTACCGATCAGAATGGTGCCAAGCAGGCGGTCTGGGCGGCTGAGCAGAGTGCTGACCCGTTTCGCGCCACGGTGGCCTTCCTTGGCCAGGTGGCGCAAGCGATAGCGATTAAGGCTGAGGATGCCGGTTTCTGAGCTGGAGAAGAACGCTGAGCAAGCCAACAAAAAAACCAGTAAGCCGATGAGGAAACTGGGGTGTAGATCGTCCACTTGTGAGGGCCCTTGGGGCTAGATGTGCAGGATGAATTCGCGAACCAGTTTGCTGCCGAAGTAGGCCAGCATCAGCAGGCAGAAGCCCGCCAGGGTCCAACGAATGGCTTTGTGGCCGCGCCAGCCGAGTTGATGGCGGCCCCACAACAGCACGGCAAACACCACCCAGGCAAAGCACGACAGGATGGTTTTATGCGCCAGGTGCTGGGCAAACAGGTCGCTGATAAACAGCGCGCCAGACAGCAGAGAAAGTGACAGCAATCCCCAGCCGGCCCAGAGAAAGCCGAACAGCAGGCTTTCCATGGTCTGTAGGGGCGGGAAGTTCTTGATCAGCCCGGACGGGTGCTTGTGCTTGAGCTGATGGTCCTGCAATAGCAGCAGCAGCGACTGGAATACAGCAATAGTCAGCATGCCGTAGGCGGTGATCGACAGCAGGATGTGCGCCAGGATGCCGGGTGCTTCATCAATGGCCTGGGTGGTGCCGCTGGGCATAAATTGCGCGAGCAGCACCGTGACAAAGCCCAGGGGGAATAGCAGCAATAGCAGGTTTTCCACCGGGATTCGCATGCAGGCCAGCAGCGTCAGCAAAATAACGGCGGCGGCAATCAGGCTGGCGGCCTTGAAAAAGTCCAGCGACAGACCACTGGCATCGAACATCTGCAGAAACAGGCTGCTGCCGTGCAGCAGCAGCGCCAGTGTGCCGAGTGCAACCAGCAGGCGCTTATTGGATGTGCTGCGCTGTTGCAGGCGCAGGCCTTGATAGAGTGCGGCTCCGGCATAGAGGCAGGCAGCGGCGAGGCTGGGTAGCAGAGGGTGCATAAATCCTTGTCAGGCAAACCCGAAAGGCGGCCAGTGTGGCATACAACCCGTGCGCCACGAAAGCGTCTGGCGGTGTCGGTGCCTTGCAGTCTTCGCTATAATCCGCGACCTGTTGCAAGCCCACCCTCGGCTCGACTGAGCCTGAAAGGAACGCGCATGTTCGAAAATCTGACTGACCGCCTCTCGCAGACCCTGCGAAATGTCACCGGCAAAGCCAAGCTGAGCGAAGACAACATCAAGGACACCTTGCGTGAAGTGCGCATGGCGTTGCTCGAGGCTGACGTTGCCTTGCCGGTAGTCAAGGACTTCGTTAATAAGGTCAAAGATCGTGCGGTCGGCACCGAGGTGTCGAAGAGCCTGACGCCGGGCCAGGCGTTCGTGAAAATTGTCCGTGCCGAGCTGGAAGAGCTGATGGGCGCGGCCAACGAAGACTTGGCGTTGAATGCCGTACCGCCAGCCGTGGTGCTGATGGCAGGTCTGCAGGGTGCGGGTAAGACCACCACCGTCGGTAAGCTGGCGCGCTTCCTTAAAGAGCGCAAGAAAAAGACCGTGATGGTGGTGTCTGCCGACGTTTACCGTCCGGCGGCGATCAAGCAGCTGGAAACCCTGGCCACTGATATTGGTGTGACCTTCTTCCCCTCCGATCTCAGCCAGAAACCGGTGGATATCGCTGAAGCGGCGATCAAGGAGGCCAAGCTCAAGTTTATTGATGTAGTGATCGTCGATACCGCCGGTCGTTTGGCCATCGATGCCGAAATGATGGCGGAGATCCAGGCGCTGCATGCGGCGATCAAGCCGGTCGAGACACTGTTCGTGGTCGATGCCATGACCGGTCAGGACGCTGCCAACACCGCCAAGGCCTTTAATGATGCACTGCCACTGACCGGTGTGGTGCTGACCAAGGTCGACGGTGATGCGCGCGGCGGTGCGGCGTTGTCGGTGCGGGCGATTACCGGCAAGCCGATTAAGTTTATCGGTATGGGTGAGAAGACCGAGGCGCTGGAGCCCTTCCATCCGGATCGGATTGCTTCGCGCATTCTCGGTATGGGCGACGTACTCAGCCTGATCGAGCAGGCCGAGCAGACCCTGGATCGCGAGAAAGCGGAGAAGCTCACCAAGAAGCTGAAGAAGGGCAAGGGCTTCGACCTCGAAGACTTCCGCGATCAGCTGCAGCAAATGAAAAATATGGGCGGTCTCGGCGGCTTGATGGACAAGCTGCCACAGATGGGCGGCGTCAATCTGGCCCAGATGGGCAACGCCCAAGGCGCTGCCGAGAAGCAGTTCAAACAGATGGAGGCGATCATCAACTCGATGACCCCTCAGGAACGTCGCGATCCGGAAATCATCAGCGGTTCTCGCAAGCGCCGCATCGCCATGGGTTCTGGCACCCAGGTGCAGGATATTGGTCGTCTGATCAAACAGCACAAGCAGATGCAGAAGATGATGAAGAAATTCACTGCCAAGGGCGGTATGGCCAAGATGATGCGTGGTATGGGCGGGATGATGCCGGGCGGTCTGCCAAAAATGTAAGGAATCCGCGGCGGCAGCGATGTCGACGCAAACCCCGCTGAGTTGGCGGGTGTTTACAGTAAACCCGCCTTTCGCGGGAGCTGATTGGCCGGTTTGGATAGCGGCCCTCTGGCAAATCTTGCTTGCACGGCCTCATGCGCCTGAAAAAGCCATTTGCAAAAATCCGGATATTCCTTAGAATATGCGGCCTTTCGGGCACCTATGCCCGCTGTGCATTTAGATTTGCAGCACCGACTACAGGAACTATGTTCACATGCTAACGATTCGTCTTGCCCTTGGCGGCTCCAAAAAGCGCCCGTTCTACAAAATCAACGTGACCGACAGTCGTAACCCACGCGACGGTTCGCACAAAGAAGAAATCGGTTTCTTCAACCCGATCGCTCGCGGTCAGGAAGTTCGTCTGTCCGTGAAACAAGATCGCCTGGCTCATTGGCTGAGCGTCGGCGCACAGCCGTCTGATCGTGTTGCTCAGCTGTTGAAGGATGCTGCTAAGGCTGCGGCCTAAGCAATATGAACGCGACGCCTGCTTCTACCGATGACTTGATCGTTATCGGCAAGATCTACTCCGTACATGGCGTTCGCGGTGAAGTGAAGGTGTATTCCTTTACTGATCCTGTTGCAAACCTGTTGGAGTACAAGACCTGGACGCTTAAGCGCGATGGCAATGTCAAACAGGTAGAGCTGGTCAGTGGGCGCGGGAGTGATAAATTCCTGGTCGCGAAGCTTAAAGGTCTTGATGATCGTGATGAAGCACGTCTTCTCGCGGGCTATGAGATCTGTGTTCCGCGCAGCCTGTTCCCTGATTTGGCCGACGGTGATTACTACTGGTACCAGCTGGAAGGTCTTAAGGTTATTGATCAAGCAGGGCAATTGCTCGGCAAGATTGATCATCTGTTTGAGACGGGTGCCAATGATGTGATGGTGGTCAAACCCTGCACCGACAGCCTGGATGGTCGTGAGCGCCTGTTGCCCTACATTGAGCAATGTGTGCAGTCGATTGACCTAAGTGCTGGCGAAATGCGGGTCGACTGGGATGCGGACTTCTAAGCCTGATGTCAAATCTGCGCGTTGAAGTCATTACGCTGTTCCCGGAAATGTTTGCCGCAATCAGTGAATACGGCATTACCAGCCGAGCGGTGAAGCAGGGTTTGTTGCAATTGACCTGCTGGAATCCGCGTAGCTACACCACAGACCGTCACCACACCGTGGATGATCGGCCTTTTGGTGGTGGCCCAGGCATGGTGATGAAGATCAAGCCGCTTGAAGATGCTTTGCTTGAGGCGAAGCGCGCTGCAGGTGGTGCGGCCAAGGTGATTTACCTATCGCCGCAAGGTCGCCAGCTGACGCAGTCAGCAGTACGCGAACTGGCTAATGAGGATGCATTGATCCTGATTGCCGGCCGCTACGAAGGCATTGATGAGCGCTTTATTGAGGCGCATGTCGATGAAGAATGGTCGATTGGGGACTACGTCCTGTCTGGCGGTGAGCTGCCGGCCATGGTGCTGATCGATGCGGTGACGCGCCTTTTGCCTGGTGCATTGGGTCATGCAAATTCGGCCGAAGAAGACTCCTTTACGGATGGCTTACTCGACTGCCCGCACTACACCCGCCCGGAGGTGTATGCGGATAAACGTGTTCCTGACGTGTTGCTTAGTGGCAACCACGAACACATCCGGCGCTGGCGTTTGCAGCAGTCCCTTGGTCGGACCTACGAACGACGCGCCGATCTTCTGGAAAGCCGCTCGCTTTCTGGAGAAGAGAAAAAGCTGCTGGAGGAATACGTCCGCCAGCGGGACGATAGTTAATGTATCGATGACCGGCCGAGGCCTGTCTTAGGAGCGCAGCATGACCAACAAGATTATTCAGCAACTTGAAGCTGAGCAGATGGGCAAAGAGATCCCAACTTTCGCACCAGGTGACACCATTGTTGTCCAGGTTAAAGTGAAAGAAGGTGACCGTCAGCGTCTGCAGGCGTTTGAAGGCGTTGTTATTGCCAAGCGTAACCGTGGTCTGAACAGTGCATTCACTGTTCGTAAGATCTCCAACGGTGTTGGTGTTGAGCGTACTTTCCAGACTTACAGCCCGCTGGTTGATAGCCTGGCTGTTAAGCGTCGCGGTGACGTGCGTAAAGCCAAGCTTTACTACCTGCGTGACCTGTCGGGTAAAGCAGCACGCATCAAGGAAAAACTGGGCTAAGTCTCAGCTTCCTTGTAAAAAAGCAGCCTTCGGGCTGCTTTTTTCGTTTCTGGGTGCGGATTCCACGGTCATCTGGCCACCCATTCCATGAGCATCTGACCACCGATTCCACGCTGATCCGGCCACCCATTCCACGCGCATCCGGCCACTGATTCCACGGCCATCCGGCCACTCAACCGG